>JAHEFD010000176.1 GCA_024640345.1 Woeseiaceae bacterium | reverse complement strand
CCCTTGTAATAGAACGGCGGCAACATCAGTGTTCCGGCACAGCCCAGCTTCACAGCGTGGGCGGTTAACTTCACAGTATCTGTCAGCGCACAGCACCCGGTCCCCGGCATCATTCGCCTTGTATCGACGCCGGCCTCGGCAAGCCTGTCCAGCAGCATGATCTTCTCATCGACGGACATCGAGTTTGCCTCGCTGTTGGTGCCGAACACGGCAAGGCCGACATTCTGCGACAACAGCCACCAGCATTGCGTAATCAGTCGATCCGCATCCGGGCTCAGATCTTTCTTGAAGGGGGTTACAACGGGGCTCAGCACCCCGCACAGTCGTTTTGCATCACTCATTATCTTCTTCTTTCTCTACTTCAATCCCGACGAGCATGTTGTCAACAAGCAGTGGCCATTCTGTTTTGTTTGATTCGGTCGATCCCGCCATCAGGACTCGAAGTACAAGACCGCGCGAATACCGACTCTTAAGCCGACAAAATCATGAATCGTTTCTCTCGAAAAACAGTGTTCCCGGACGAGCGGAAGATCTTTTTCATTACTGGCTCTTGCCGTGTCCGGGCAGTATACCCAAAAAGTAACCCGGACCCGTGTTTCGAAGGGAACCATTGGCCCACATGCCAGACAAACCTGTCACTATGAAAATTAATCAACTGATAGCAGTCATGCTGCTGGTGATGCCTGTTTCCTTTGTGTGCGCTGCCGATACAGAGTTCCTGCAGGGTTTGGGTGACGTTCAATATCGCTATATTGAATCAAAACATGTCGGCCGTGGTTATCACCTCTATGTTTCATTGCCTGATGGCTACGAGGAGTCGGAAGATGCCTACCCGACGCTTTATGTCCTTGACGGCGGCGAGTTGTTTCCGCTGCTCGCTTCCTACCATCGCTACCTGAGTTTCGGCGAAGCGTTGCCGGAAATGATCATTGTCGGAATTTCTTACGGCTCTGATGACTTCGAAAATGGCAATTTCAGAAGCACCGACTTTACGGCACCGTCTACGGAGCGGGACTTCTGGGGTGGTGCTGACAGGTTCCGGAAATTCCTTGACGACGAACTGCTTCCGCTGATCGAGACTGATTACCGTGCGCGGTCAGATCAACGGATCATTTACGGGCATTCAATCGGCGGGCAGTTCGTGCTTTTTGCTGCGCAGACCGATCCTGGTCTTTTCTGGGGAGGGATTGCAAGTAACCCGGCGCTGCACCGCAACCTGGAGTTCTACCTTCGGCCGCCGAAATCCGGCAACGAAGGTCGAACCCTGCTATTCGTCGGTAACGCGACGAACGATGATCCGCGCTTCCTGGAACCGAGAGCACAGTGGACAGAGTACTGGGAGAATCGGAAGGACAAGCCCTGGGTGCTCCGGGTGGAAAACCTCGAAGGACATACGCATATGTCAGCGCCACCGGCAGCCTACCTGGAGGGAATGCGCTGGCTTTACAAAAGCGATCCGAGCCGGCGCTCGGCCCGATAAATGATTAATGAGAAGATCAGTTGCCGATGTTGATCAGCGTAATCGAGACCAGGCCTTCAGGCGTGTTGTGTGAGATGGCGCCGAGATAGATCGTATCCGGTGCGAGATTGTTCCAGTTCACGGTGATTTCTTGCGTTGTGCCGGCACTCACAAACACGGGCCCGACAGCGGACATGTTGCCTGGGTTATCGTTGATGCCGAATGCCCAGCCAAGCAAGGTATAAAATGTTCCCGTTCCACCCGCCGGATCGGTTTCGAAACCATGTACCAAAACCGCATAAGTTCCGGCCCCCGGCACGGAGACGTCGATCTGCTCGCGCGAGGTTGCTTCACCACTCTCTGCGATTTTCGAGCAATTGATGCCATCGGGGCAGTAATAGAGGTACAGGTCCAGGTCATCATTGCCGTCGGTGAGTTCGTCGAACAATGCGAACCGCAGGTAAAGTTGATCGGCGGGCACATCAACAAGATGCGCGGTAACGCCGCCACCGGTGCGGAAGCTGAAGGTCTTGTCCGGGTCCTGGTCGACAAAACCATCTTCAATGTAGGGCAAACTCAAGCCATGAACATTGGCCGAATAATTGCCCGTATAACCAAACTCGACCGGGAACGTGAGTGTTCCACTGCCGCCGAACGAAAAGATTTCTCCAGGTGCGTCGACCGATAATGGTCGAGCGGACAGCACTGTACGCACGCTATGTTTGTCGCTTACCCAGGTCAGGCTGCCAAAGCGAAAAATATCCTGGGGACCACTTTGATACGTAAGTGTGACGTCATAGCTCGTCGATTGGCCAGGCGCCAGCGTCAGGCTGGTTGGTGTTACCTGAACAGCGATGCCGGGCGGCGCAATAATCTCGGCCGTATACGTTTCGGAATTTTCGGATACGTTGGTAACACGCCGGCTGACCGTCTTCTGCCCTATCAGCCGCGACGCAGTAATCGACGGTTGATTCAGGTCCGTCGCCGCGAACGAAAGTCCTGTCGCTGCCAATTCGTCACAACGAGCCTGGCTGATCGCAGGTGATGCAACGCCACAGGAAAAGGCGTCATATTCATCGTCGGTAATTTCAAAGACAAGCCCGGGGTCGTTGGCGTCGTTCGGTACGATGTGACCATTGCCGAAGTCAAAAGGGATAGCATCAGAACCATCGGGCAATGTGATGTCTTGTCGGGCGGTTGTCATCAACGCCGATTTGATCGCTGCAGGAGTCCAGTCCGGATGCGCCTGCTTCAACAACGCTGCGACGCCTGCTACCTGAGGTGTCGCCATGGATGTGCCGCTTTGGAAGGCAAAGAACTCCCCGGATACGGTGTTTGCTGCGTCAGGCGTGCTTCCGGCCAGGATATTGACACCGGGCGCGGTAACGTCCGGTTTTAGCACGTCAACCAGCGGGCCAGGACCTCGCGACGAGAAACCGGCCATCACGTTAGCAGTGTCTGCAACGCTCAGGAAGAAGCTCTTGTCGAGAACAACATCCACAACCTGGCCCCGGTCAAGTTTATCCAGCAGCAAGTCGCCATCGGCAGATCCGAGCATCAGGGCGGGAATATCGGTTGTCCCGGACTGACCAATCATAACAACCGGGTCACCGGAGAGGTTTATGACGATGGCTGCAGCAGCGCCTGCGTCGCCCGCATTTTGAATTTTGACGTCAAAGTCGCAACCGCCGCGCTGAATCAATGCGATATTGCCCGAGAGCTCACTGTTGTTAACCAAAGCCTGGCAGGCATCAATCGCAGTGCCGGTTGAACCATCCGGCAATGTAACGTCATCGTCGTCCACGAGGATGAGCTGACCTTCTATCGGATCGTTGTCGATCAATCGCGGAGTAAATGACGCCTCCTTGACTGCATACTTTCCAGCAACAGAAGGCGGGGATTTAACCTGCATCGCCTCGAGAGAATGCTGACCGTCACGCGATGAGGCTGCGACGGTGATGACAGCCGGGTTTCCGGCTGGCGAACCGATGGTCTGAAAGACCGGACCTTCGTTGCCGGCAGCGACGACGGTCAATACGCCGGCCTTCGCAGCAGCCAGCAATGCAACGTCATCCGGGCCGGTAACGGTGAACATTGAGTTGCCCACTGAATAATTGATGATGTGAACACCGTCCGCTACTGCCATGTCAATCGCGTTAGCGAGGTCCGACGTATTGCAACTTGATCGGGTATCGCCAGGACGCAACCAGCAGGCTTTATAAACAGCGATGCGTGCTCTCGGTGCGATGCCCTCGACGTTGCCGAGGAACGTACCAAAAATTGATGCCTTTACTTTATTGCCTGCTGCAGTAGTGGCGATGTGTGTGCCATGACCATCTACGTCGCGTGCTGAATAGATTT
>JAHEFD010000015.1 GCA_024640345.1 Woeseiaceae bacterium | reverse complement strand
CGGTGTACGAAATGTTCCATTTGCCCGTGTCGCTATGCCAGACGCCAACGAAAAACTTGTTGGAAGGATCGGTGTATTGCATCCAGACCGTCTGCTTCGGATTTCCGGCCACCAACTTCTCCGGCGCCAGGAAATATTCTTCTTTTTCCATCGTGAGATCACCGAGCATTTGAATTTTCATTGGCAATAGTCCAGTTGTGAGCAAAAATAGTATAGAGGAAAATCAGTTCAGGCGAATGGTATCCACGGTTTACTGAGCCCGCTAATTGAACGATGACACCGGTTACCTGACGAAAACAGAACGGCTTGACCTGCTTTCCGAGCAGATTTCAGATAGGTAGTCGGACGCGCCGGGAACTGGCAATAAACAGGAAGCTCTGCCAGCTTACCTGGCAAAAGTCGACTGCATTAAAATTAATTAATTTCAATGACTCGCCTTAACATGTCATATTTAAATTGCCTGGCACTGTTTTTGCTCACCCATATAGCGCAATTGCACAGATGTCAGGGCCAGTTAGCCATTTCCTGATACCGGATATCAAACGACGTGCGAATCCTGATAGTTGAAGACGATGACGATGTCGCCAGCTTCATTGAAAGTGGCTTGCAAGAGGCTGGCTATGTCGTCGATTGTGCGAGGACCGGAAAGGACGGGCTATTCCTGGCAACCACAGAGACTTACGACGCCCTTGTAATTGACAGGATGCTCCCCGGTGTAGACGGCCTGACAATCATCAGGACCTTGCGTGCGTCGGGTAATCGGGCACCCGTTCTTGTCTTGAGCGCGCTCGCCGAGGTCGCAGACAGGGTCGAGGGGCTGAAGGCGGGCGCTGATGATTACCTGGTCAAGCCTTTTGCGTTTATTGAATTGCAGGCAAGAGTCGAGGCATTGCTTCGACGCCAGCTGAAATCGGGCAGCGAATTGACGGTGCTTGAGGTGGGCGATCTGAAAATGGATCTCTTGCGACGCCAGGTGTTCCGCGCGGATAAGCTTATCGAACTTCAGCAACGGGAGTTCCTGTTACTGGAATACCTGATGCGTCATGTGGGCCAGGTCGTTACGCGGACAATGTTGCTCGAGGCTGTCTGGGGTTACCATTTCGATCCTCAAACGAATGTCATCGATGTTCACATGAGTCGCTTGCGATCTAAAATCGACAAGGGTTATTCAATGTCCCTGCTTCATACGGTTCGCGGTGCCGGGTACCGACTTGAGCTTGAAAAGCAGTGAGTCGGGGTCCGGTCAATATTCGGCTGCTGCTGCGAACCAGCGCTTTTCAGCTTACGCTGGTTTACGCAGGCATGTTTTTGCTGTCGGTACTGTTCCTTTTCGGCGTTCTGTATTGGTCAACCATTGGCGGTCTGAACCGCCAGATCAACGCGACAATTGAAAGCGAAATACTTGGACTGGCGGAACAGTATGAACGCCAGGGCCTTAACGGCCTGGTCGACGTGGTATCGCAGCGAGCGAGCAGGTCACCGGACAATAGAGCAATCTATCTTTTCTCCGATGCAAGCTTGAACCCTATTGCGGGAAATTTGCGTAAGTGGCCCGCGGCGGCGCTTGTGACGGATGGAAAGATCGAGTTCGATACCCTTCTTGAAAATGGACAGTCAACTCGCTATCGCGCGACCATTCTATCGGTCGGTCGGAACTATCGCCTCCTGGTTGGTCGTGACATTCGCGAACTCAGTCAACTCAACAGCGTATTCGAGCGAGCGGCAACCTGGAGCATTGCAGGCGTGCTGATCCTGGCTTTCGCGGGGGGCATTTTCATGAGCTTCAGCGTCCAGCGCCGAGTGGCGGCAATCAACCGTACGGCACGTCGCATTATTGGTGGCGACCTCAGTGAGCGGGTACCGATCAGCGGGGCTCGCGACGAGTTTGACGATCTCGCGGGGAACATCAACGAGATGTTGACACAGATTGAAATTCTGCTGAATAACGTCCGTCATGTCGGCGATAGCATCGCCCATGATCTCAAGACTCCGTTGACCCGACTTAGAAATCGCCTTGAGTCGCTGGCCATTACCGCTACACCGATTTCGTCGGAGCTCGAGAAGTGCGTAGCCGACTCTGACGGTCTGCTCGCCACCTTCAATGCGCTCCTTCGCATCGCCAGGATTGAGTCTGGTGCCTACCGGGCTGAATTTGCGACCGTCAACCTGGTTGAAATAGTCGAGGATGCGTGCGACTTGTACCGCGCTGCAGCGGACGAAAAGGATATCGCCCTTAACGTTGCGGCCCAAGGCAACATTCCAGTTTACGGCGATCGGGAGCTATTGGCTCAGGCCGTCGTGAATTTGCTCGACAACTCGATAAAATACACGCCCGACGGTGGAAGAATTGAAATTAAGGTTTGTCATTCGGCTGACCGCGTCGAGCTTTCCATAAGCGACAACGGCCCCGGCGTTCCAACAGCAGAACATGATCGAATTCAGCAGCGGTTTGTAAGACTGGATGCTGCTCGAACGTTGCCGGGCAACGGGCTGGGCCTGTCGCTCGTAAAAGCTGTTGCGGACCAACACCGTGGAAAACTTATGGTGACTGACCTCGAACCGGGGCTAAAGATTACACTGTCGTTTCCCTGATAAGGCCTGGAATACGAGCTTCCGAGCAGGCTGCAAGGTTCCTGAATCTCATCGCGGGCTGTCAAGAGCGAATCAGTTGATTTGGGTGGCCGTGTTAGAGACGGAAGCACTCCGCACGGCAACTATGTGCGGTGGCAATCCGGAAACCTCAATGGATGCCACCGCATGCAACCTTTATCTACGATGATTCCCGCCGTTTTGAAGCCATCGCCCTGGCCTCTGCCTTATCCAGCTGGTAGATCTTTCTGATCGGGTATCGCCAGCCGTCCACGATAACGTCATCAAACCCTTTGGAGACACGTCCTAAGGACGACGTCAGTCCGATTTCGAAAGCGTAACGAAGGTCCGGGCTCGGGTGCCTGAGCTCCAGCAAATAGGCTTTCGAAGGCGTTGCCCAAACGATCAGGGAATTCCGATCAAGCGCGTACCAATTATGTGCATTGCCAACCACTCGGAATGAATCGACCTGAGTAAATACATGATCACCGGTTTCATCAATCGGCGCGACGCTTGCCATCGACGGTGTTATGCCGACAACCAGGAAAAGGCCTAATGCAATCAGTTTCTTCATTGTACTGTCCTCCATTAATGGCAATTTCTGCCACATACATTTAGACAGCTTTCGCAAGCCAAGGTCCGTAGGACGAGTTAAATATCGTTCATCTGCAAACATTAAATATCTTTAATTTTGTGGAAACCGGGAATCAATGCTCGTCCGGTTATCGTCGCCACATGTTCTCTTATAGCAGTAGTTTTCCAACCGGAGGTTCCCATGAAAACGAAAAAGTCCCCACTCCGATTGCTCTTCAGCATCATCGTAGTTGGCGGAATGGTGGCTGCCAGCATTCCCGGATTTGCGGGCCCTGTCTCAGCTTCAGCGGCCAAAGCGACGGTATCAATGCCGGCTGCACAACCTTCTTTTGCTGACGTCTTTGAGCGGGTGAGCCCCGCGGTCGTCAATATTTCAGTCGAGAAAAAAGCTGATGTTCGGCAAATGTCCGGCTTTCCGGGGCAAATGCCAGGGCGGCGGGGCGATCCGTCCCTGGATGAGTTCTTCGGCCGTTTCTTCGGCGCACCGGGCGTGCCGTTGCAGGCACAACCGTCAAGGGCCTTGGGGTCAGGACTGATTTTTGACAGCGAAGGTTATGTCGTAACCAACAATCACGTCATTGAAGGCGCGGACTCAATTGTCGTCATGCTCGAAGATGGTCGCGAACTGAAAGCAACACTGATTGGAGCAGACCCGAAAACCGATCTGGCGCTGCTGAAGATCAAATCAGATATACCGCTAACGTCTGTCTCGTTCGGAGACTCCGACGCTGCCCGTGTCGGGGACTGGATATTAGCGGTTGGCAATCCATTTGGTTTGGGCGGGTCGGCCACCTTTGGCATCATTTCCGCGATCGGGCGCGATATCCAGTCCGGGCCATATGACAATTACCTGCAAATCGATGCCCCGATCAATAGCGGCAATTCCGGCGGGCCGGTATTCAATGCTGCCGGCGAAGCAATCGGGATCAACACCGCCATCTTCTCCCCGAACGGCGGCAACGTCGGCATCGGGTTTGCCATTCCGGCAGCACAAGTTATCTCGGTGACGAATGCCCTGAAGGAAAGCGGTCATGTATCCCGCGGCTGGCTGGGCGTCCAGATCCAGGAAATCGACAAGGATCTTGCAGAAAATCTGGGCGTCCCTGCTGATGGAGGAATCCTGGTAGCCGATGTCGTTGAAGACAGCCCGGCTGAAAAGGCTGGCATCAAAACCGGCGACATCATTACGAAGTTTGACGGACGAACCGTTCAGTCACCCAAAGATCTTAGCCGGATGGTCGCTGAAGCCAAACCAGATGCCAAAGTCCGACTGGATATTCTGCGGGACGGAAAAGAAAAGAATGTTGCGGTGAAGCTTGGCCTGGTCGATTCCGATGGCGCGCTTGCTGCCAACGATCAGGCTGAGAGTGCTGCAGCTGAGGAACTGGGTCTTTCCCTTATGCCGCTGTCCGATGAGCTTCGGGCACAGCTCGGAGTTGATGAGGACTCCGAAGGGGTTGTGGTAGCCAATGTATTGCCCGGAAGTGCCGCAAGTAACAAAGGGCTTCGCCGTGGCGATTTAATTGTAGCTGTCGACAATAAAGATGTGACACGCCTTGCCGATTTCGATGCCGCAATAGCCGATGCAAGGTCGGCTGGAGATTCGGCTCGTCTTCTGGTTCGACGCGGTGATGGCCAGCTATTTGTGGCTGTCAGGCTTTCATAATATCTGGCGCGCCATTTTGGCCTGGTAACGGCCGGGATTTTCAGACATTGATCCCGGCCGTTTTTTATTAGGCAATCTGGGAATTCAGGGGATTTTTCGGACTCTGGTCCGCGTGAAATGGACGTGACAAGCGGTGAATCAATAGCGCGAAGACAATGGCAATTGAAATCACGAATGGAAGGCCGCTATAAAGCTAAAAGCCCGACACTAATAACTTGGCACCATTTGTTTTTAGAGCTGCACTGGATCCAAACCCTCAATAATCGTCGACGCCTTCAATGTCGTATCAACCCAGGACATAACTTCAAGAACGCAGTAGCTGACCACGCTGGCTAACAGGGAAACGTCCACCAATGCGACCATGATAGCCACGTGCCGGATCGGACGATTCCGGAAACCGGTTCTGCTCAGACCTGGATGATGACGATTCTCGTACATTGTATGTATTTCACGGACTGGTTATTCTTTAAAGATCTACTCCCATAGCAGTGCTCAGGAAACACCCAGATGTCGTGTCGCACAGAATACTTGGCCGACCCCTCAGCCTGGGAAAAGTTGTCAAAAGCTAAAATGGCCGAGCCAGGGGCCAGTCGCCCGAAAAGCCATCGCCTGTGATGAAAACATCGGACTCCGTCGCTAGCGGGACCACGCCCGTTTCAGCAACCAGGGCCAGAAAGTTTCTGCTATTCCTTGGGCCGATGCTCAGTGTGGCAATGCTTTGTGTTGCTTTGTGGTTTTTGCACACCGAACTGGCAGGACTTTCTCGCGACGCCGTCTTTGATTACGTCCGATCACTACCGACATGGTCGCTGATGGCCTCGGTAGCTTTTGCGACTTGCGGTTACTTAACGTTAACAGGTTATGACGCTGCCGCGCTGCATTACCTTAAAGAAAAAATGCCGTATCGGCAGTCCGCTCTCACCGCATTTATGGCCTACGCCATTGGGCACAATGTCGGTTTCACCGCCCTGTCGGGCGGATCCATTCGATACAGGATGTATTCACTGGCCGGGCTTTCGGCGACCGACATTGCACGGATTATCGTTTTCGTAACAGTAACCTTCGGTCTCGGGGCATCCGGTTTACTGGGTGTTGCTCTTATCCTGATGCCGACTGAAGAAGTGGCGGTGCTCACACTGCCGCCGGCGATCTTATCTTTGACTGGAGTATTGCTGGTCGCCGTTCCCGTTGCTTATGTGACAGGGTCAGTTTTGAAGCGCACTCCACTAAAGTTCGGTGACTGGCAGTTCACACTACCTGCTCCATCAATAGCACTGGCGCAGATTGGCATGTCGATCGCAGACCTGGTTTTCGCCGCATCAACTTTGTACATACTGCTTGAACCGAACCTTCATGTTGGCTTTTTTCCATTCGCAGGCGTTTACCTGCTGGCGATGGCAGTCGGGCTCGTCAGCAGCATACCGGGTGGTGTTGGTGTTTTCGAGGCAGTTTTGGTTGCTGCATTCCCACAGATTCACCCTGCGGCAATGCTTGGCACCATTCTTATCTATCGGTTAATTTATTACGTCATTCCTTTGTCGCTGGCTTTGGTGTTTTTGGTAAGTCACGAGTCGCAGCAGCATGGCCACCTGATCAGAAAATCGACAGATAAAGCTCGTGACTGGATTGCCGGAATTGTCCCTCAGGTTCTCGCCCTGACCGTTTTTCTCGCCGGCGTCGTTCTGCTGGTGTCCGGCGCCAGTCCTGGTGTCGAATCCAGGTTAGCAATAATCTCTCGAGGAATTCCTCTGTTTGTCCAGGAGCTATCCCACCTGGCAGGCAGCGTCGTTGGAGTTGGATTGCTTATCCTTGCGCGCGGAATATACCGGCGGCTGCATGGTGCCTTTCTGGCAACATCCGTGGCATTGTCGGTCGGGATCGGGATGTCGTTATTAAAAGCCCTGGACTACGAAGAGGCGCTGATTCTCGGCTCGATCTTGGTTATTTTGTGGATGTCACGCGAAGAGTTCTACCGCCGGGGTTCGATCGTGACACAAAAGTTTTCGGCTCGGTGGATTGCAGCGATAGCAATCGTTCTCGGGCTGGCCTTGTGGATTGGAGTCGTAAGTTTTCGCCACGTTAGCTATTCCAGTGAGCTTTGGTGGCAATTCGCCTTCGATGCCGATGCGCCCAGGGCACTGCGTGCTGGCGTGTCTGTTGCGGTAACGGCGATTGGATTTGCGTTATGGAAGGTGCTCAGGGGTTCATCAAACATACCGCAGGCGGTGAGCATACCGGATGAAAAGGCACACATTCGGCGGCTTCTGGAAGTGGCGAAGGAACCGTCGGCCAATATCGCACTACTCGGCGACAAACGCTTCCTCTGGTCGGCCGACAGGCAGGCGTTCATCATGTATCAGGTTAGCGGCGATAGCTGGATCGCCCTGGGCGATCCAGTTGGTTCGGAGAATCTGCACGAAGAACTGGCGTGGCAATTCCGCGAACTCGCGGACCAGTATGACGGAAGAGTCGTGTTCTACCAGGTTTCAGATAAATCGCTTTCATTGTACGTAGACCTGGGATTAGCACTCGCGAAGTTAGGAGAAGACGCGAGAGTTTCTCTCAGTGATTTTTCGCTACAGGGAAGCCAAAGGGCCGACTTGCGACAAGCCCTGAACCGCTCCAGGAAAAACGGAGCAGTGTTTGAGGTGATCTCCAGTGCCGCAGTGCCGACGATAATGTCGGCGCTCCGAAATGTCTCCGACAACTGGCTTGCGGAAAAATCCACAAGAGAGAAAGGCTTTTCCCTTGGGTCCTTTTCTGAGGACTATGTCGCCGAATTTGACTGCGCTGTTGTTCGGATCAATGGGGAAATTGTTGCGTTCGCCAATCTATGGCCAGCGCCTGCCGGACGAGAGTTGTCGATAGACCTGATGCGGTATGACCGGCATGCTCCCAAGGGAATTATGGACTACCTGTTTGTCGAGTTAATGCTGTGGAGCGCGGCGCAGGACTATCAATGGTTCAACTTGGGAATGGCCCCCTTGTCCGGTCTGGAGCAGCGCGCGTTGGCACCGATCTGGCATAAGCTGGGACACCTTATCTTCACGCATGGTGAAAGTTTCTATAATTTCGAGGGGCTGCGACATTACAAGGAAAAATTCGACCCGCTCTGGGAGCCACGGTATCTCGCCTGCCCGGCCGGTTGGAGAAACGTTTCGCTTTCGTTGCTTGATGTATCGCGACTGATTTCCGGCGGCACGAGCAGAATACTCGTCAAGTAGCCATATTTTGTGCCCGGTGCGTGCAAGCCTTAGGTCCGCCGATTGTCAAGCCGCATTGTCCAATGGTTGGTTGAAGGTGCCTGGCACGCCGGGTAACTGTACTTACCCTTTGCGATGTGCCCCAAGGATTCAGCACGTTGCAGTCATTTTATGTTCCGGACTCTCGCAATTGTGCTTTCGATTCCTCCCTGTTTCCAGCGAGGTGGTCCGGCAAATGGGGCCACTTTTACAGGGTTCATTCAACCGTAACTGACTTGGCCAGGTTGCGTGGCTGATCCACGTCCGTACCCCGAAGCACAGCGACATGGTAGGCCAGGAGTTGCAGAGGAATCGTATAGACGATTGGTGCTATCAGGCGATCAGCATGCGGCATGGCGATAACTTTCATACCCGGCTCGCTCTTGATGCCCGTTTCCTTGTCGGCGAACACGTATAGCTGACCGCCCCGGGCACGCACAACCTGCATGTTGGACTTCAACTTGTCCAGCAACTCGTTGTTTGGCGCAACGACAACGACTGGCATCTCGTCATCAATGAGCGCCAGTGGACCATGTTTCAATTCGCCCGCGGCATAGGCTTCGGCGTGGATGTAGGAAATTTCCTTCAGCTTCAGCGCGCCTTCCATGGCAATTGGCCACATGGGACCGCGCCCGAGGAACAACGTGTGTTGCTTGTCGGCAAAGTCCTTCGCCAGTTCCTGTAGCTGGTCACTCATTTTCAGCGTCAGGTCCGATGCAGCAGCCGCGTGTGTAAGGTTCGCAACGAATTCCATTTCGCGTTCTTCCGACAGACCGCGATGCTTCGCCATCATCAGCGTGACGAGGAGTATCGACAGCAGCTGAGTAGTAAATGCTTTTGTGCTTGCGACGCCAATTTCCGGCCCTGCCTGCGTCATCATGACGAGGTCCGATTCGCGCACCATCGAACTGTGTGCGCTGTTGCAGATCGTCAGCGTACCCAGGTAACCGAGTTGCCCGGCCATGCGCAGGGCCTCCAGCGTATCCGCCGTTTCGCCTGATTGTGACAGAGTCACAAACAAGGTCTTCGGTGGCACAACGACATGACGATAGCGGTACTCACTCGCAATCTCGACCTGGGTCGGTATGCCGGCGATCGCCTCGATCCAGTACTTGCCAACGCAACCTGCATGGTAACTGGTGCCGCAAGCGACAATATGAATGTTCTCGACCTGGTCCAGCATCTCCGTTGCTCGCGGTCCGAGCGATTCGGGCATTACTCGCTGGTTTGCAACCCTGCCGTAGAGCGTATCAGCCAGTGCGCTCGGCTGGTCGTAGATTTCTTTCAACATGAAATGTTCGTATGGCGCTTTCTCGGCCGACGCACTATCCCACTCTGTTTCATGGACTTCGCGCGTTACCGTCTTGCCGCTGGTATCGACAATCCGTACGCCGTCGCGACGAATTTCTGCCAGGTCGCCCTGCTCCAGGTAGATGAACCGCCTGGTTACCGGTAGTAACGCCGGCACACCGCTGGCAACGAAATTCTCACCATCGCCGAGTCCGATAACCAGTGGGCTGGCAACACGGCTAACGACTATTCGGTTTGGATCTTCCGCGTCTACAACCAGCAGTGCGTAGGCGCCTTCAAATCGTTCCACGGCTTTCCCGACAGCTTCGACCAGGTCCAGGCCTTGCCCCAGGTAGTCATGAATAAGGTGCGCGGCGACTTCCGTGTCTGTCTCTGAATCGAAGACGTAACCCTTTTCCAGCATCTCGTCTTTGATTGGCTGAAAGTTTTCGATGATGCCGTTGTGAATGACAGCAACGCGTCCGCCCGACACATGCGGATGTGCATTTGCTTCCGTGACACCGCCGTGCGTCGCCCAGCGGGTGTGCGCGACACCAATTCGACCATGCAGTGACTTCTTCTCGAGTTTTTTTTCGAGCTCGGCGACCTTGCCGACGGTGCGACTTAGGCCAAGCTTGCCGTCTTCGTCAATGACGGCGACACCTGCGGAATCATAGCCGCGATATTCGAGCCGCCGTAGTCCCTCGACAAGGATCGGGACGATGTTTCTTTCGGCGACGGCGCCGACGATTCCGCACATTAAGTTCTGCTCCCTGCGTCAGTTCGGGTGTTGATATGCATTCTCTCAGTTTTTTCGGTCGGCCAGAGTGCATGAGTTCGCACTATCGGACTAGATGCCATTCACACTTCGACAGGCAGCTTTGTATCTTATTGAATTTACTACTTTTTACTTCTTTTTCCCGGGGGCTTCCACCCGGGCACCGTCACCTGTTTTGCCCGCTCCAGGGTGAGCTTGCCCTCGGGAGCGGACTTCGAGATTGTCGATCCCGCACCAATCGTTGCCCCTTTGCCAATCTCCACCGGGGCAACCAGTTCGACTCCCGATCCGATGAACACGTCGTCACCGATGGTCGTCCGGTGCTTGTTTACGCCATCATAATTACAGGTGATCGTGCCTGCCCCGATATTGACGCCACTACCGATCACAGCATCGCCTATGTACGAGAGGTGATTCACTTTGCTGCCATCAGCGATGGTGCTCTTCTTCACTTCGACGAAGTTGCCGATCTTCACACCACTTGCAAGCTCCGCGCCTGGTCGAAGCCTGGAGAAAGGCCCGACTTCACATTTCTTTCCTGTTCTCGCCCCTTCGACGTGGCAGTTGGAATGGATGATTGTGCCTGCACCGATTTCGCTGTTCCTGATCAGGTTGTTCGATTCGATCTTGGTGTTGTCGCCGAGTAACACTTCGCCTTCAAAGACTGCATTGACGTCGATAAAGACATCGCGACCACATTTCAATTCACCTCGAATATCCACCCGCGCCGGATCTGCGAATGTCACGCCCTCTTCCTGCAATTGCTCTACGAGGCGTTTCTGCAGCGCGCGTTCCGCCTCCGCCAATTGTTTCTTGTCGTTGATACCCATTACTTCCGCCTGATTGCCTGCTTTGAAACCGTGCACGACAACACCATCATCAACGGCCATGGCGAGCACATCTGTCAGGTAATACTCCCCCTGGCTGTTGTCATTAGTCAGTCGCCCAAGCCAGTTTTTCAGTTTGCCGGCCGGTGCACAGATTACTCCCGTGTTGACTTCATTGATGGCTTTTTCCTGGTCATTTGCATCTCGCTCCTCGACGCTTTTCATGACCCGTCCATCTTCGCGAATAATGCGTCCATATCCGAAGGGGTTGTCCATGTCGACAGTCAACACGCCGACATCGGTTTGTCCGCTACCCTCAATCAGCATTGCCAGGGTCTCTGACCTGAGCAGCGGGACATCGCCGTACACGACAAGGACGCGATTTTCATCGGGTGTCTGCGGCATGGCTTGTTCTACCGCGTGGCCCGTTCCAAGTTGCTCTGACTGCAAAGCCCAGCGCAGATGCTCCCCGGCGAAACAGGCCCGGACCTCATCTCCCCCGTGTCCGTAAACCACGCAAATATCATTGGCTCCTACGGCGAGTGCGCCGTCGATAACGTGCCGCAACAGGGGGCGGCCGGCAAGCGGTTGCAGAACTTTCGGCAACGCCGAATTCATGCGTTTACCCTGGCCGGCTGCAAGTATGACGATGGTGGTGTTCAATCGATGGTGCCTCCTGGTTCAGGCCGAATCATACCGTATGCAGATCATTGATTTATGTGAAAAAGGTCAGAAACGAGAAGTCCTTCAGTGGTGATTCAGCAAAAATTCCGTATGCTGCGGAAATGCGTGTTTTCGGCTACATTTGCCTACTTGTCCTCGCTGCCTGTAACGGCGAGATATACGTTCGCGACGGCGTCACGGATGGAGACACCTTTTACCTGGCTGAGCGGGCGTTGACCGATGACGACGCTGTCCTTCAAAGCTGGGTCGGGTACAGCCTTGCGAGAAGCACTTGCCAACTGCAAATCGGTGGTTCCAACCCGGCTCGATCCAGTTCATTTGATTGCGAATTAACGGCGCGTCGGCTGCTGCTGGAGACCTGGACGGACAAGCAGATCGGCAATCCACTGCTGACCGACGAGTATCTCGACGAGCTGGTGTCGATTGAGAGAGCCGGGTACCTTGACGAGTACGTAGCACGGCATTTTCGACACGAGCACTGGCAGTTGCCGGGAGATCTCGACATTCCGGCGTATCGACGCTGGCAACGTGACAGCCTCCCCGCCCATAAACCCATAACCCGAATTGTGGGTTCCTGGAATTACGGCAGGAACGTAACTGCCAGATAGCATTCGCTGTTTGGGCAATCCTCTCTAAACTGGAGCGGTTGGAATCGCGACTTACCAGTGACTGCGGCGAAGACGGGCTCGATTCCGACCGAAAATATTGCTTCACGATTCCTGTACGGTGATCGCACGTCTGCGTCAGAGGAGAAGCCATGAATGCAGCGAATATTGCTGTCTGGGTTGAAATTGTTGCATCGATTGCGGTTCTGATCACGCTTGTTCTTTTGAACGTTCAGATCAAGCAGACCAACTCCCTGATGAGATCAGAAGCACGGCAGGCCCAGCTCGTCATTGATCAGGAACATATTGCCAAATTCATCGATCACCCCGACCTGGCTGCGGCTTACGCGAGCCGGGAACGGCTGGACCATGACGATATGACAAGGCTGTGGTTCTGTCGATGCGTGCACGTGAGCACGAATGGTTCCAGTATCAACATGGCGCACCCGATCAGGCATCATGGGATTCCTGCAAGAGGGCCATACCCTTCACACTGGGTACGAACCGAACGCGCCGATACTGGTCTGTTACAAGGCGATTCTTCGATCCTGGCTTCGTCGAGCTGGTGGACGGGATGATTGAAGATCAGCCTGAAACTGATTTCTGGGAAGCCTATTCGGCACTGGACTAGCTATGCAATTGATTCGACTACTTTTTCTCCTGGGTTTTTGTTCGTCGGCGGCCCTTGGCCAGTCAGGCTCAAGCATTCGATACCTCGCCAACGAAGGAGTGATGGTCTCGCATGAGGAAACGAAAATCCTGATGGATCCGCTTTTTCGGAACAGCTTTGATGTCTATCAAGTTGTGCCTGAGGAAACCCGTGAGCAGATCTTTGCCGGCACGCCACCGTTTGACGGCATCGATGCCATATTCGTCAGCCATTACCACGGCGACCATTTTTCAGCTCCCGACATGTTGCGCCTCCTCCGATCGCAGTCCGGCGCCAGGCTTTATGCACCGGCCCAGGCTGTTGCCGCCATGCGTGACGTTGCCGACGATGCCGACGAACCGGTTTTCGAGCGTGTCATCGGGCTCGATATCGATTATGGCGATCCGCCTGTCAGCATCCGAACTGTCAACCTCGTGATCGAAGGCGTACACATTCCACACGCCGGCTGGCCAACCGCGCGAACAGATGTACAAAACATTGCTTTCCGGATAACGCTTGATGACACCAGCACCGTTCTACACCTGGGCGACGCCGATCCGCGCGTCGTTCATTTCGTGGCCGACGAACAATACTGGGAGGAAAGAACGGTTGATCTGGCGCTGCCTCCATACTGGTTCTTCTCGAGTGAAGACGGAATCGAGCTGCTCGAGAACCGAATGGACGTGCGACATTCGATAGGAATCCATGTGCCGGCCGACTTTTCAAATTCTGCCAACATCCCGAAGGAACTTTCCGGCTACGACCTGTTTACCAGTCCGGGTGAAGGAAGAAACTTCAGCGGCACTCGATGAATACGGCAGCAAAAAGAGAGGT
Organism: Woeseiaceae bacterium; assembly: GCA_024640345.1. Lineage (GTDB taxonomy): Bacteria > Pseudomonadota > Gammaproteobacteria > Steroidobacterales > Woeseiaceae > SZUA-117. The sequence goes on along the minus strand of JAHEFD010000015.1, from coordinate 32,943 downwards.
CCCACCTCTTTCTAGTGGGTGTCAACGGGCGACTGCATTACCTGCTATGTAAACCGAATCTATCGAGCGCGTTGCCTTGATATCCCTTGTCGGGTCCGCGGTAAGAACAACAAAATCCGCCCATTTACCGGCCTCAAGCGTTCCGACATCATCAAGATGAACACAGTCGGCGGCAATGGCCGTCGCGCTTCGCAATATCTCACGCGGCGTTAATCCCGCTTCGGCCATCAGGTCAAATTCCATATGCTCGAAGTAGCCGGGGAAACGGCCGGGAGGCCCCGAGTCGGTACCAAACGCTACCGGCACACCGGAGCCGAGGATGATGCGGAGATTGTCCTGAGCTTGCACCAACGCTCGTTTATATGCCCCGGCCGACGGGCTGGCAGCCACTCTTGCCATGAAGTCGGGCTGGGAAACCCGATCCATCTCGCTCCGGCTGGCTGCTTCCAGGAAGAACGGGTCATCAAACCAGGCCGGTCGCTCCGCATAGACGAAAGTCGATACTTCCCTGACGAGGGTCGGTACATAGCACACGCCGGTATCCAGCATGGCCTGCACATATTCATCAGTCACCGTTCGGTCGCGGACAGAGTGAGCAATAAGCCCCGAACCCATATCCAGCAGGCGCAGCGCATCGTCCATGTAAAAGATATGTGTCGCAACAGGAATATCTGCTGCCTTGGCCGCATTCATGACCATCTGCACCGCCGGCCACGGCATTTTCGAAACCGTACCGAGGTTGTCATCAACGCGCAGCTTGATCCAGTCGACACCCTTTCTTACATTTTCCAATGCGATCGCGGCGGCGGCCTCGGGAGAATCCCCGACGGCGATGTCGCCAGCCAAAGTCAGTCTTGAATGAGAAATTGACGGGCTGTCATTCATCGCTCTTAGCGCGAAAGCCTCGGGTGGTTCACCGCCAAGACTAACGACACTCGTCACGCCATAACGGGCGTAAAGCCCGAGTTCAGCTTTCACTCTTTCCGTTGCATCTATCACGTCCGCGCCAGCCCATTGGCCGGATACATGTCCGTGCGAGTTAACGAATCCGGGCACCATCCATTTTCCGCCCAGGTCAACAACCTCGGCGCCGTCCGGAATTTCGTCAGAGTAACCCTCGATGCGTCCGTCCCGAACGAGCAGGTTCTGGTTATATTTGGTGGCACCGCCGGTGCCGTCCCAGATCGCCGCGCCCCTGAATGCGACAATACCGGCGCCAGGCAACGGTGCCTCAACAGCGGCCACTGGAGATTCTGCAGCGGGCTCCGCAGGGTCCTTTGAGTCACTGCCGCACGCGGCAAGGATAATTGAAATTGAGATCAGACTGAAAACCCGGGTCATGATGTCCTCCTGCGTTAACTTTGACCGCTGCATGCCGACGCGATGACGCTTACCGCGATTCTACCTGGCTCGGCTGAACAAGTGATTTCAGATCGTCGCTGGTCAACAGTTTACCTTTTGTGACAACCGCGGCGATTCGTTTGGTATTGGCTATGTCGTCGAGCGGATTTGCATCGAGCAAAACCATGTCGGCCTTCTTGCCAACATCAATTGAACCCATTTCGTCCTGCAGTGAAAAATACTCGGCGGGCCTTACGGTCGCAGACTCTAGTGCTTCAAGCGGGGTTAATCCCGCGCGGACGAGCATTTCGAGCTCCGAGTGCAGGCTGTAACCCGGCACGGAAAGTCCCAAGGGGGCGTCGGTACCGGCGCCTATCGGAATACCTTTGCCGTGCATACGCCCGGTCAGAAACAGGCTCCATTCCCCGAAGACAGTATCCGGCTCCGTTTGGGGAGCTGCGAGTTGTTCGTCTGTCGTTTTTTGCCATGGCTCCCTGACAGCGTCGGGCAAGCGGGCGAGCGCATCCTGCCAGTCGTCCCGCAAATACGGTGGCATCATCATAAATGTATTCAACCGCAGCGTTGGTACCTGCATGGTTGCACTCAGCGCCTCCAGTGTCTGGTCGCAACGCGCCTCATCGTAGTTCGCAATCGCAGGCATTCGCTGTAATTGATGCAGGGACGCCCTGAGCTTTCCGCCGGTCAGCCCGTCGGGGTTCTGCAGTAATTCCAATCGCGTCTCGTGAAGTTCTGCGGCATTGGATGCGCAGTCCATCTCGATGTTGCGCAAATGCTCGATGGAATCGACGAACGGACCAGCTGTGCTTGCCCGCATTGACAGGGGCACGTGGGAATCGATTGGCAACCCCAGTTCATTTGCCGCCTCCACCATCGCTTCGAAAACTGCCGGCGTCACCATCTCGTAGATCTTGATGAAGCTGACGCCCCGGGATTTCAGGTCCGCTATGGTTGCCCTGGCCTCTTCCGGTGTCGCGTTACGTGATCCGATTTCAGGAAGAGATATGCCGTCATAGACCAGGAATGTTCCATCAAGCAATGGTCCTGCATAGAACACACGCGGTGAAATCGCACTTTCAGCGCGCATTTTTTCAACGACCGGAAGCACCTTCGACAACTGTCCGCCAGTATCGCGAACGCTTGTGATGCCATAGGACAGGAACAGGCCCGGCATGCTGTCACCGAAGCGATCATCGAAGGTCAGATGGACGTGAAAGTCCCACAGGCCGGGAATCAGGTACTTCCCGGAACCGTCTACCGTTTCCGAGACGCTTAGCGCAGCGTCGGCTAGCTGGATTGCGGTGATGTCGTCGCCATCGAATATGACCGTCTGGTTTTCGCGAACACCGTTAACAGCATCGATAACCGTGACGTTGGTGATCGCGGTACCACTCGGCGCTGGCTCAGACTGGCAGGACACAAGGAAAAACACGAGGCAAGCCAGGAAAGCTTTCTGATTGATCATTGCCGCTCCAATTTTATCTTCGGTCTTTTAGACATTCGCTGGATTCCGTCAAAAACTGATTCTGGCGGTGACATCAGCATGCAGCACCGAATTGACACCCGTCCTCGAGCTTGTGCATGTCGAGTTTTACGGCTGCAGGTCGATGCGAAATTCATCAACAAAACTAAGGAAGTTCGAGATCTCAATGATGTCCTTGCCCACAAACCGGATGGTATGAGAATTCACGCGCTCAACATTCGGCAGATACCCGAGCAGCTCTACCGGCGTGTAGTTTTTGAGAGTAAGTTCGAGCTCGATCGGAGTCTCGAGAACATAAGGCTGGAACTCGTGAATTCGGTCAATTGCTGACTTCGTTCTTGTACGAATAACCTCGTAGGCGGCCTCGGGTGTCAACGTTTCCGCGGAATGGAAACCCTTTGCCCACTTCACGACCGCGCCCTCGATGTTGCCGATCAATACCTGGTTCTCCGCGACCGCCGCGTCATCGCCGGACACCATAATGACCGGAACGCCAAAATGCCCCGCAGCAGCAGCAGCCATGCTGCCTTCTGTCATCTCTATGCCATTCAGCCGTATGCTCGTGATATTGGCGCTCGACATGGTATGCGCACGAACACCCCTCGTGTTCGCGGTGGAAGCATGGTATCCGATGAAGATAACTCCATCGAACGTGTCGTCGATACCGGCCATCATGCTAAGTTCACGCGGCCATGAACGATAGACGGTTACGTCGTCCGGCAGCTTGTCAATCAGCAGATTCTGACCATTGCCGTGAGAGTCGCTGACCACAAACTCGGTGGCGCCGGCGGCTCGCGCCGCGTCGATGGCCGCATTAACTTCGGCCGTCATAAACTCACGAAAACGCTCGTATTCAAAACCATCCGGGGCAAGCTGCGCGTCGCTAACGACGCCTACGATGCCCTCCATGTCGGCGGAAATGTAGATCTTGAGACCGCCATCCTGGGCAATTGCGCTCGCCGTGAACGCAAGCATTACAGCAGTACAAAACAGTTTTCGACTATTCATTCAAGACATCCCCTGTAAAGCGGGGTCAGAGCCTGGCTCTGCACCCGCAACCGGTTATTGTCGAACCGGTAAAATGATCTGAGACGGGTACTCAGGCGTGTGATGCAATGCATTACGTGCAATCACACCTTCTGTTTCGTCGTAGTTGTTGCCACCCGTATTCAGGTTGCGCATGTATTGTGGAAACTTGCTCGAAGAGACTTCTACACGAATACGATGGCCGGCCTTGAACTCGTAGCTGGTCGACATCGCCGTTGGGTTCAGCTCGTATACATTGCCTTCCTCCATAAATACTTCCTTGTCGTATCCCTCACGGAAGCGCGCGCGCAGGATTGTGTCGTCAACGTTATAGGCCGTGCCATCCGCATAAACGTCCACCAGCTTGATGGTGAAGTCCGTGTCCTTCGCGTCGGATGAAACATAAAGCTTCGCGCGTATGAAGCCGGTCACGTCAAGCGCCTCTGCAAGTGGCTCGCTCGTGTAGACAAGCACATCGGCCCGCGCCTCGATTCCGCGCTGGTCATAACTTCCCCCGAGCGCTGCGCCGCGATTACAACAGACGCCGCCGCCAAGTGAGGGCACCGGGTTCATTGGATCGTAGGTAAACGAATCACTCGCTGATCCACTGGCAGCGCTCAGAGAAATTGTTCCGTTGCCGAATACACTGTTGGCGTGCCCGCCGCTGTCGAGGTACATCGTCATCGGGACGGCATCTTCGGGCGGCCAGGTATTGGCAGATTCCCATTTATTGCGCCCCATTGTGTAAAACTGAACGCGCGGTGTGTTCTTGTGAAAATCCGTTCGGCCCTTTTTCAGATACGTGTCGAGAAACGCAAATATCGTGTCGTAGTAGGGGAATGTCGCGTTGCCTACATTCAGGTCGCCGGCAACCAGGTCGCCATGCTCGGGCGTGCGGAAGAATCCGCAATGCAGCGTCGGCGCAATGGCGACGTATTGACCGTCACGAACTGTCTTGTCAGTGGCGTTGTTCCGTACGTGGTTGTATAGCGCCAGGTTAGGCCCCTGGCTGACATCGAACCAGCTGTTGAACCAGAACGCAGGTACGCCAAAGTCTTCATTATCGTGATAAAGGCCGCCTTCGTACCAGGCGGCATCGTTCGGCTTACGCGACATCAGGGCAGCGCCAGGTCCGTCATTACCATCAGCATCTTTCAGCCAGTCGACTGAAGGAAGCTTTCTCATGTGCTTCGCCCAGTCCATCTCCGGCATATTGGCTGCAAGATCGTAGGCTTTACGCAGCCGCTGTAACTGCTCCTGCGTCAATCCTTCGGGAAACTGTGGCCGAAGGTTCTGTTGCACTCCATAGAGCCATACGGTGAACAGGGTTTGATGGACCCCGCCCTTGTACCAGTTGCCCTGTTCGTAGTATTCGCCGACCCGGCCGATACCGGCGCCGGATGCCATTGGAATCATCGCAGCATGGGCCGGGTGATTTTGCGCTGCCAGGGCGAGCTGCCATTCAGCGGTGGAAGAACAGCCCCAGGTTGCTACCTTGCCGCTCGACCACGGCTGATCCGCGATCCAGCTCATTGCGTCGTAGCCATCGGTTTGCGGACGCCCGAGAATCTCCCATTCACCCTCAGAGTAATAACGGCCTCGCTCATTCTGCACCACGAATGCATAACCGTGTTCGATAGCCTCGATCGCCATCTGCAGAGATGAGCCGGTGATCTTGTTGAAGTCGTAGGGCGTCTTTACAAACACGACCGGAAACGGCCCGTCACCCTTGGGCAGATAGACGTCTGTGGCCAGCTTAACGCCATCGCGCATGGGTACCATGAGCATCGTATCGGACTCGGAGATCGCCCTGAATTTCGCAGCATCCGGATCAGCATCCTGCGCCAGCGCGAGCGGCGCGAAGATGATCAGTGACAGGAAAAAAACGGCACCATTAAAGGCGCTCCACCATGGCCGCATGTTGTCCCCCGGTATTGTGATTGGTAGTTTTGCCCAAGGATAGGCGGCTCACCCGGTGCCGTCAAAAGAAGACTGCTAAACTCGGACGATCAACCACTTTGGGGATCGGTTTGAGGCGAATTCAAAAACTCATAGCGACTCTTGTCTTGCTGTTCACAGCCGGCTCCGCAATGGCCGTGGGTTCCGGTGGCGTCAATGCACCAGATCAACGCGATAAACCAACCCTGATTCTTGTGTCAATTGACGGGTTGCGCTGGGACTTCCCGGACCTTGCCAACACACCAACGCTCAATAAGATTGCTGCGAACGGAATCCGCGCCGAGCGCATGATCCCGGTCTTCCCCACGCTGACCTTTCCCAATCATTATTCCATTGCGACGGGGCTCTTTCCCGCCAATCACCGACTTATCGGCAACGAGTTTCCAAGCCAAGATCGATCCAGGTATTACAGCCTTAGAAACCACGAAACTGTGCAGGATGCTTCCTGGTATGGCGGCCTACCTGTGTGGGTAGCGGCAGAGAATGAGGGAATGGTGACGGCTGCCTATTATTTCGTCGGGACGGAAGCGCCGATCGATGGCGTGCCAATGACGTACTGGCACCAGTTTGATGCGACCGTGCCGGGCATGACCCGCATCGAAAAAGCACTGGAGTGGCTCGCGATGCCCGAAGATACGAGGCCTCACCTTATTACGCTTTACTTTGAGGATGTCGATACGGCGACACATCGATATGCACCCGGCTCCAGCCAGAGCCTCGCCGCGATTGAGCGTGTCGATGGCTACATTTCATCGCTGCTTGATGGTATCGATCAATTGTCCATCGCCGACGAAGTCTATGTCGTCATCGTCTCGGACCATGGACAGGCGGCACGCAAGGTTGACGAAGCGCCTTTCATTATCGACAACGTAACAGACCTCGACGGACTGATAGTGGTCGATCACGGCGCGGCGGCGTTTATTTATTTGCCCGAAGAAGATCCTGACCTGGCAATGGTCGTGCGTAACGCGATCAATGAATCCTGGCCGCACGGTAAAGCGATGCTTCGTAAGGACCTGCCGGCAAGCTGGCAGGCGACGGAACAAGCCGGCTTCGCCGATATCGTGGTTCAGGCCGATCCCGGCTACCTGGTCTTCTCCACCGCCCTTCGAGCGAAGGGTGTATCGCCTGGCGATCATGGCTGGGCACGAGAGTTTGAAGATATGCACGGCATGTTCATAGCGACAGGACCGCGTTTGCCAAAAGGCGAAGTTATTCCAGCGATAGAAGCGGTTGATGTCTTTCCGCTGTTGATGGAGATCCTCGAGTTGCCCATCACCACACCGATTGATGGCGATCCATTGCTTCTGCCCGCCCTTTTGTCGGAACGTTAAGGGCTGAACATTAACCAGGTCAGCAAGTCTCTGGATTGATGTCGGGATCTACTGAAAGCACGGTGATGGAGAACCGGGACTGGCAGGCGAAAAAACGAGCGGAGCGGAAAAACGAGAGTCTTTGCAGGAAAGGCGAAGGCAAACGGACCCAGCGCCTTTTTTGACTAATTTAGCGCTTGCCTTTGAGTTTCTGCGCCGCCTGGTATCGTGCACGGGCTTCTGCCAGTTCCAGCTGCGCCCGGGCCAGGTCTGTCTCACCTGAAACACCTTGCAGTGCTTCTTCGGCATCCTGTTGCGCCTTCAGCGCCGCTGCTTCATCAAGCTGATCGCCACGAAGGGCAGTATCTGCGAGAACGGTGACAAGGTGCGGCTGAATTTCCAGCATGCCGCCCGTCACATAGAAGAAATGTTCCTTGCCTTCAGTATCTTCAACCCGCACCTCGCCCGGCTTCAACGCCGTCAACAGCGGTGCATGGCGAGGAGCAATGCCGACCTCGCCCATACGGGCAGGTGCGTACACCATGTTGGCGTCGCCGGAGTAGATCTCGCCTTCTGCGGATACAATGTCGACGTGAATCGTTGGCATATTACGGGTCTCTTTTACTGCTCTCGCACTCGCGGCTGGAAAACCGCTCCTACTTCATTGTCTTGGCTTTCTCGACTGCCTCGTCGATGCCACCAACCATGTAGAACGCCTGCTCAGGAAGGTGGTCGTAGTCACCGGCGACAATCCCGTTGAAGCCACGAATCGTTTCGGACAGCTGCACATACTTGCCAGGAGATCCGGTAAACGTTTCTGCGACAGCGAAAGGCTGTGACAGGAAGCGCTGGATTTTACGCGCACGGGTTACGGACAGTTTGTCGTCTTCCGAAAGCTCATCCATACCGAGAATTGCGATGATGTCCTGCAGCTCTTTATAACGCTGCAGCACTGCCTGTACGCCGCGAGCACAGTCATAGTGTTCCTGACCGATGACCAGCGGGTCGAGGATTCGGCTGGTGGAGTCGAGCGGGTCAACAGCAGGGTAGATACCCAGCTCTGCAATCTGGCGCGACAGTACTAGCGTTGCGTCAAGGTGAGCAAAGGTCGTTGCCGGCGACGGATCGGTCAGGTCATCCGCGGGTACGTAAACGGCCTGGAAAGACGTGATGGAACCGGTCTTCGTTGAGGCGATTCGTTCCTGCAGCACACCCATTTCCTCGGCGAGCGTCGGCTGGTAGCCCACCGCCGATGGCATACGTCCGAGGAGTGCCGACACTTCGGTGCCGGCCAGCGTGTAACGATAGATGTTATCGATGAACATCAGTACGTCGCGACCTTCGTCACGAAACGCTTCTGCCATCGTCAGGCCAGTCAACGCTACGCGAAGACGGTTGCCCGGAGGCTCGTTCATCTGGCCATAAACCAGCGATACTTTGTCAATAACGCCTGAATCAGTCATCTCGTGATAGAAGTCATTTCCTTCACGAGTGCGCTCACCAACACCGGCGAACACAGAATAACCGCCGTGTCCTTTCGCAATGTTGTTGATGAGCTCCATCAGCGTAACCGTCTTGCCAACACCGGCACCGCCGAACAGGCCCACTTTGCCGCCCTTTGATATCGGCATGATCAGATCGACAACCTTGATGCCTGTTTCAAGAAGCTCGGTCGTTGCCGCCTGATCCTCGTAGCTCGGAGCTGAGCGATGAATTGGCATAGAAACTTCGGCGCCAATGTCACCCTTGTTATCGATGGGCTTGCCAAGAACATCCATGATGCGTCCGAGCGTCTTCTCGCCAACCGGTACCGAGATCGGGCCGCCGGTGTTGGAGACACCCATGCCGCGCTGCAGGCCTTCGCTCGAGCCCATTGCAATAGTGCGAACCACGCCATCACCCAACTGCTGCTGAACTTCGAGCGTGATGCCGGCATCGTCAATCATCAATGCGTCATATACCTTCGGTATCTGGTCTGACGGGAATTCGACGTCCACGACGGCGCCGATAATCTGCACGGTAGTTCCTGTGCTCATTCTAAAGTCCTCAATTATCCTGATACGGCGGCTGCGCCACCAACTATCTCTGAAATTTCCTGTGTGATGGATGCCTGTCGCGCCTTGTTATAGATAAGTTGCAACTCATCAATAATGTCGCCGGCGTTGTCGGTAGCAGACTTCATTGCCACCATCTTCGCCGCCATTTCGCAGGCGAAATTTTCAACTGCACCGCGATAGACCTGCGATTCGATGTAACGCATCAACACGTCATCGAGCAGTTCGGTCGCTTCAGGCTCGTATATGTAGTCCCAGTGATCCTGCAGTGTTTCCTCGCCGAGATCGATCGCGCTGACAGGCAACAATGTTTTTACTTCCGGCTTCTGGCTCATTGTGCTCACGAATTCGTTGTGCACCAGGTACAGTCGATCGATCTTTCCGTCGCTGTATGAATCAAGCATGAGTTTGATCGCGCCGATCAGGTCATTCACCTGCGGTTTATCACCGAGATGCGTTGCTGTTCCCACGACGTTTCCACCCAGGCGGCGGAAGAACTGAACGGCCTTCGCACCGACCAGGGAAAGATCAACTGCGACACCCTGCTCTTTCCACTTGTGCAGCTCGCCAATGACGGTCTTGAACATGTTGACGTTCAGTCCGCCGCAGAGTCCACGGTCTGTCGAAATCACGATGTAACCGACGCGCTTGGCTTCCCGCTCAACGAGCCAAGGGTGCTTGTAGTCCGGGTTGGCATTGCCAAGGTGACCGATAACGCGACGAATTCGCTCGGCATAGGGACGCGACGCTTCCATCTGATCCTGTGCTTTACGGATCTTGGATGCAGCAACCATCTCCATCGCCTTGGTGATCTTCTGCATATTTTTTACGCTTCGGATCTTAGTGCGGATTTCTTTTTCGTTCGACATCGTCTCTTTACCCTGGCCAGTTACCGCCTAGTAAGCGCCCTTCTTGGCGAATCCATTACAAACTTCTTTCAGGCCTGCCTGAATTTCGTCCGAGTAATCGCCAGTCTTGTCGATCTGGTCCAGCAGGTCGCCATGATTTGCGTGTGCATAATCATGTAATGCAGCTTCGAACGCGCCGACTTTGGCGACTTCGACCTTGTCGATGTAGCCTTCGTTAACCGAGTACAGGGACAGTGCCATTTCCGAAACCGACAGTGGCGAATACTGTTTCTGCTTCATCAGTTCGGTTACGCGCTGGCCTCGCTCGAGCTGTTTACGCGTGGTCTCGTCAAGATCCGACGCAAACTGCGCGAAGGCCGCGAGCTCGCGATACTGCGCAAGCGCAAGTCGAACGCCACCACCAAGCTTCTTGATGATCTTGGTTTGTGCCGCACCACCTACACGTGAGACCGAAAGACCTGCGTTGATCGCTGGACGAATGCCGGCGTTAAACAAGTCCGTCTCGAGGAAGATCTGGCCGTCGGTAATCGAGATAACGTTGGTCGGTACGAAAGCCGAAACGTCACCTGCCTGCGTCTCGATAATTGGCAGCGCGGTCAGTGAGCCAGTCTTGCCTTTCACTTTACCGCCAGTGATCTCTTCGATGTAATCAGCATTGACGCGTGAGGCGCGTTCCAGCAAGCGGGAGTGAAGATAGAAAACGTCGCCCGGATAAGCTTCTCGACCTGGCGGACGACGAAGCAACAATGATACCTGGCGGTAAGCCCAGGCCTGCTTGGTGAGATCGTCAAAAATAATGAGCGCATCTTCACCCTTGTCGAGGAAGTACTCACCCATTGAGGTGCCGGAATACGGCGAGATGTATTGCATGGCCGGGCTGTCGGCAGCGGTTGCTGCTACAACGATGGTATGAGCCATTGCACCCGATTCTTCGAGTTTTCGCACAACGCCGGCAACGGATGATGCTTTCTGGCCGATAGCAACGTAAATGCACTTAATGCCCGTTCCGACCTGGTTGATGATGGCGTCGACCGCAACTGCCGTCTTGCCAGTCTGGCGGTCACCAATGATCAACTCACGCTGGCCGCGGCCGATTGGCACCATGGCGTCGATAGCTTTCAGGCCGGTCTGTACCGGCTGGTCGACCGACTTACGCTCAATAACACCGGGAGCCACTTTCTCGATCGGCGCGGACAGGTCCGTATCGATCGGGCCTTTGCCGTCGATCGGGTTACCCAGCGCGTCAACTACACGCCCGAGCAGCGCCTCACCGATCGGCACCTCGAGAATACGGCCAGTCGTCTTGACCGTGTCGCCTTCCGAAATGTGTTTGTAGTCACCGAGTACAACCGCGCCGACAGAATCCTGTTCGAGGTTCAGCGCCATGCCGAAAGTGTTGCCGGGGAATTCGAGCATTTCGCCGTAACGCGCGTCAGCCAGTCCGTGAATGCGAACGATACCGTCGGTAACACCGATGACAGTACCAACATCACGCGCTTCCGCTGATGACTCGAATTTCTCGATTCGCTCTTTAATCAGGTCGCTGATTTCAGAAGCTTTGAGTGCCATTTCGTATTTCCTTTTTAAGCGGTCAGCGCGTTCGCGAGGCCTTCGAGCCTTGCGCGCAGTGAACCATCAATAACAACGTCGCCGGCGCGAATGACCGCACCACCGATGAGGTTTTCATCAATTTCAGTAGACAGGTTGACCTTGCGGCCGAGGCGCTTTTCAAGTGCTGCCACTACCGACTGTTCCTGTGCCGGGCCCATCCGGACAGCAGAAGTAACCGTCACGTCCACGGTATTTTCGATCGCGGCCTTGAGCGCATCGAAGTGTTCGGCAATTTCAGGCAGTACAGACACCCGGCCGTATTCGAGCAGCAGCTTCAGGAAGTTGGTGCCGTGCTCATCACCACCACCCAATACAGATTTCTTGTCGTCAGCCGACTGAAACAACCCGGTCAGGAAGTCCAGCCTTTCGGCATCGGTCAGCGCCGGATTTCCAAGGAACTTGGATACACGACCATCTGCGAGCAGGTCTTTTGCTGCATCGAGTGCCGCCGACCAGCCAGCAAGTTCTTTACCTTCGCTGGCAAGTTCGAATGCTGCTCTTGCGTAGGGTCGCGCAATTGTATTGTTGTCAGCCATAAGATGCTCTTAAAGCTCGGCCGCCAGTTTGCTCAGAATATCTTCATGAGTCTTGGCGTCGATTTCGCGGCGCAAAATCTTTTCCGCACTGGCAACAGCAATCGCAGAAACCTGGCCACGCAATTCTTCGCGCGCCCGGTTGGTTTCCTGCTCGACTTCGGCCGATGCTGCCGCAAGCTGACGCTCACGTTCCTTGACGCCGTCGGCCTTGCCTTCGGCAACAATCTCGTTAGCACGGGCGTGTGCCTGATCAAGAATACTCGTCGCCTGCTTGCGCGCTTCACCAACGATTTCGTCGGCCTCAGACTTCGCTTTATCAAGGCTCTGTTGCCCACGTTCCGCAGCAGCAAGGCCGTCAGCGATTTCTGTCTGACGCTCCTCGATCGCCGTCATAATCGGTGGCCAGATGAACTTCATACAGAACCAGACGAACACGAGCATCGCGATCGTTTGGCCTATGAAAGTCAGGTTAAAGTCCAATGTTTTCTCCCGGTATCAAAGCAGGCGAATGAGTCGCGGCGGGACGCCGCTCCTGCAACCGCTCCTGCGATGCATATTTAGCTGCCGGCGGCCTGCATTGCCTGCTGGAGCTGGCCTACGAACGGATTCGCGAAGGCGAAAAACAAAGCGATACCAACACCAATCATGGCAACAGCGTCGAGCAGTGCCACAACCAGGAACATCTTGGTCTGCAACATCGGAGCGAGCTCAGGTTGGCGCGCAGCACCTTCCAGGAAGCGGCCGCCGAGAAGACCCATACCAATACCTACGCCAAGCGCGCCAAGGCCAATCAACAGTGCGACAGCAATCGCAGTGAACCCAATTACAGTTTCCATCAGTTTCTCCAGTTAAGGATTTTGTCCTAAGTAAATTAATGTTCTTCCGATGCCAGGCTCAAATAAACAACCGTCAGCATCATGAAAATAAACGCCTGTAACGTAACGATCAGGATGTGGAAAACTGCCCAGCCAAAATGCAGGGGCAGTTGCCAGATTCCGAGTAACGCAATCAGGATAAAAATAAGTTCACCGGCAAACATGTTGCCGAAGAGTCGAAGTGCCAGCGAAACCGGCTTTGCAACGAGAGCGACGAACTCGAGTACAAAGTTGAAGGCGATGATCAGCGGTGCCGCGATAATGCCGGGGCCTTTAAATGTCGGTGCAATCGGGTGCAGGGTCAACTCACCGATAAACCCGCCCAGACCCTTGCTTCGAATCGAATAGAAAAGCACCAGGACGAACACCGAGATTGACATGCCGAAAACGACATTGATGTCTGTTGTTGGCACGACCTTGAGATAGCTAATTCCGACAGCCTGACCCGCAAAAGGTAACCAGTCGACGGGCACCAGGTCCATCAGGTTCATGAAAAACACCCAGACGAAAATCGTCAGGGCCAATGGTGCGATCAGTCGGCTCTTGCCATGAAAAGTGTCTTTTACGCTCGAGTCGATGAAGCCGATGACGATTTCGACGAACGCCTGCATCTTTCCCGGCTCACGCGAAGACGCCTTCTTGGCTGCGCCACGGAAAATCAGAATAAAGAGGAGTCCCAGGAGGACGGAGAAAAACATCGAATCGACATTGATTGCCATCGGGTTTCCGGCGCAATGGTTCCATACCCACGCGTCATCCACCTTGCATACCTGCAGGTTCTGCAAATGGTGGGCAATGTATTCGCCGGACGTTTGTGCGCCGTGTCCGTCTTCAGTCGCCATTGATCTACTCTCTATTCTTCTGTTGTCTCAGCGCCGGTTTTTTCGTCACGCATCAGGAACCCTGAAAACGTCACCAACTGGGCCGCAATAAATCCTGCAAACACCGCGCCCGCCGCAAGCGGCCGCACCAGCGTAAACACCATGCCGAACATCAGCACGGTCAACGCCAGCTTTCCCAGTTCCCCAATGTATGCTGCACGTACCAGGGCGCCTGCCCCCGGATCCCGACGTGGCACTGCAAGTCGCAGCGCCAGAAAGGCATTCGGGATTACGCAAGTCAGACCACCCAGCAACGCCGAGTAACCCGATACGTGACTGTCAGCGCCCCAAAAAAGCAAGGCAAGAACCACGCATGTACCCAGTTGTGCCAGAAGGACTTTTGCGACCATCTCTGGCTGGCCTCCGGCATTAAAAACGCCACTTCCGTCGGCTAGCCGGCGGTCGGTGGCGTTGTGAAGTCTATCGGTCCAAGCGGGCCCCTGCTCAGGCCGCGCATTATAGTGATGACGATGGGTCATGGCAACAGACGAGAACACTTCAAAAGCCCTAGTTTGCACGGGTTTCATGGGGTTCCAGGCGGCCGTTTCAAGCATTTTCCGGCTTCCACCTGCAATTATTGCCCGCATTGCGACGCACGGCACATCTTGGTCCGATTTGCCCACGTATAAAAGAGGCTGCAGCCGGGCCGCCACATGGGCAGTGGCCAGTAACGACATGAATTTGCTGTCAATTAACCCCCCGGCACGGAGACTCAGTATGTTACTCGTTGTGAGCGAATCCCTTGGCCGATCTCAGGCCGTTATCGATGTTGCGCGGGAGCTCAGCCTGACTCTCAGCTACTTCGGTAATGTCGATACGCTGGACCGGCTTATGGGCGGCCAGTCGCGTCGATTTGTCGTTCTCGGAGAAAAGGACATCAGCAACGGGATTGTCGACAGCCTGGTGAGGGCGAAGCGACATGCTGAATTCGGCCTTGTTGTCTGCGCAAATGCGAGCACACTCAGGGCCAGCAATCGCGCCAGGGCGGCGAAGACGCTCGCCGCCTATCCCATTGTGGAATGGGTTCCCGAGGATTTCGACAGCGACAGGCTGAATACAGCCCTCCGAAAATGCCGCCGCCGCATGCTCAAGCTTGGCAAGGGAGAGCTTGAGAAAGCACTCCTGAAGCGCGAGCTGTTCCTGCGATATCAGCCCAAGGTAGAACGTACCAATACTGCGCAATGGAAAACCCGCGAGGTGGAGGCCCTTATTCGCTGGAAACATCCGCAAAACGGCCTGCTCGGCCCGCTGGAGTTCCTGCCTGAGGCCGAGGCATTCGACCTTATTGGCCCCATCAGCGAATTTGTCTTGTTCGAGGCCGGCACGCAATTGCTTCGCTGGCGCGAGCAGGGCCTTAAGCTGAATATCTGCATCAACCTGGCATCGAGCCAGCTGAACAACCCCGTCCTCGCTCATAACTATCAGCGAATTGTCAAAAAGCTGGGCCTGGAGTGTTCGAATTTCACCTTCGAGGTGACCGAGCAGGACGTCGTCAACTCCCAGGCGCCCCACCTGATGGTTCTCAAGGAGATGAGGAGCCTGGGCTTTCGACTATCGCTGGACGATTTTGCTGCGGCAATGTCCTCGCTTGGCACTTTCGAGCAGTTGCCTTTTGACGAAATCAAGATTCATGCTGCCGCGCTGAAGCGCGCACAGGAAAATCCGGTCGCTTTAAAGGTTTTAGCCGCCGTAACCGGGCTCGCTCATAACCTGGGAATCTCCGTCTGCGCCGAAGGCGTCGAGGATCAGGCGACATTCGAGTTCCTGAAAACCATCGAGTGCGACAAAATGCAGGGCTTCCTGATCTCCGAAGCCGTAATGCCGGACATCATCCGCAAGGTTTACAGCGCGTCATCAAAGTCGATCGTCAACGTTGCCTGAAACACATTCAGCTTCAGGGCGACAAACTTTCGTAACATGACCTGATCCGGCCTGTGCGGGGAAAACCACAAAATTCGCCCTGCATCGCCCGATCGACGGGCCCTCGGCCGTTTTTGACCGGATCGGATCATCCTTTCGGGGTCAGCAATTCCAGGTGTTGCCAATCTCTCCCGTTCAAATGAGAGGGGTCTTAAATTTATCCCCAAACCCCGACCTCATAACAAAACACTGCGCTCACTCGCCCGTGTAAGTTTTTGTCCACATTTTCAAAATAGAGCCCGCCAGATTTTTCGACGAAATCAAGATGTCGGGAACGATTTTTCTTCGTAAATTAATTACTCGAAATCACATTGCGGAGCACATCACCTGGTGTGTTTCGTAGTTGGATTTCGGGCGAATGAGTCGCCTGTTACGAAGGAGAGTGACATGATAAACAACGAACTTAGAATAGGTGCCCCCAAAAGGGCAGGTTGGGCCATCGGTGGAATTGTTCTCGCTGCCCTGGCCGTATCGTTCCTGTTCGACTCTTTCTACATTGTGGATACCGGCCACGTTGGCGTTGAAAGAACGCTTGGCAGGGTCGACCTCGTGGAAAATGGCCCGGGCATGAACTTCAAGCTGCCTTTGCTGACACAGGCCTATGAATTCAGCGCCAAGGAAATCGCGCTGGATCTTAATGACCTGAAGCCGAAAGCGGCTGATAACCTGTCGCTCCAGGACCTCGATGTCACGGTCTACTACAACGCGTCACCCGATGCGATTGCAGAACTGATGGTGAAATACGCCAACGCATCGCAGGACGCTCCGGAGGCCATTCTGCCGGCGTATGGGATCGTCTATCGCGAAGCGCGGGGTGCGGTCTATGAGGAAATCGCCAAAATCGACAGCCTCGAACTGCACAAACTGCGCGATGCGTTGCAGACGTCCATTCAGGATAGCCTGCAGGTACGACTGGAAGCCAAGGATGGCGACGCTCTGCAAATTTCAAGAGTCGTCGTCCGGGCCCTGAACACGGATCCGAGCATCGAGGCAAGCATCCGCGAGGCGGTTGCCAACCAGAAGAAGCTGGAAGCGAAACAGATCTCTGTCGACATCGCGAAGAAGGACGCGGAAATCGAGATCGAGCGTGCGAGAGGTATTGCACAGGCAAACAGCATCATCAACGACAGCCTGACCGCGCAGTACCTGCAACATGAAATCAATGTTGCGTTGCAGAGTTTTGCCGAGAACGAAGGCCAGCTGGTGGTCATGCCGGCCAACATGCAGGGCTTCGATGTGATCCTCGATACGCAACGGTTTCCGACAAACGACGGTAACCAGTAGCAGCAAAGGCCTGGCAAACCGGAACGCCCCGCGAGGGGCGTTCATCTTTTTTGGAGTCAGTGCGCCGCTTTGATGCTGGCCGCTATTTGATGTGCTTCAGGATGCCGTCGAGTTCGTCAAGCGAATTGTAGGCGATGATCAGCTTGCCGCTGCCTTTCTTCGAATGATCGACGCGAACCTTTGCGCCCAGCTTGTCGGCCAGGTCCATCTCCAGCCGCTTGATGTCGCCATCCGCTGATGCCTTCTCTTTTTTCGCGGATTTTCCCGAATCGCCCGCCTGCATCCGACGAACGAGGCTTTCTGTCTCACGAACAGACAGTCCCTTCTTGATGACTTGTCGCGCCGCATCATATTGCTGCGCCTTGTTCGTGATGGCGAGGAGCGCCCTCGCATGCCCCATTTCCAGCTGCCGGTCTTCGAGCAGTGATTTCACTTTATCCGACAGCTCCTGGAGTCGCAGCAGATTGCTCACCGCAGCTCTCGACCGGCCGACCGCTTCTGCCGCTTCCTGGTGAGTCAGGTCAAATTCACGTATCAGCCGGTCAAGCGCCCTTGCTTCTTCGAGCGGGTTAAGGTTTTCCCGCTGAATATTTTCGATCAGGGCCATCGCGATTGCGGCCTCATCGGGGACGTCCCGAACGACCGTCGGGATTTCCTGCAGGCCTGCCAGCTGTGCCGCCCGCCAGCGACGCTCACCTGCGATGATTTCATATCGCTGAACGTTGCCGGTCATCTTCAGGGGTCGCGCGACGATAGGCTGAACAACGCCCTGGGCATTAATTGATTTAGCGAGATCCTCCAGGGTGTCCTGGCGCATATCGACACGCGGTTGATACTGGCCACGTTGCAGCAGATCAACCGGTATGTTGAGCAGGGCCTCGGCGCCCGGGGTAGCAGCAGCTGTTCCAGGTTCTGCTTTTGCCATTGCGGCGGGTTTACTCAACAGCGCGTCGAGACCACGGCCGAGTCTTTTCTTTTTTGTCATGCCTTATCTCAGCTTACAGATTCTTTGTTATTGACGGTTTACTGGCCAACGGCTACGCGCTCGTCTTCCCTGCGCAGCACTTCTCCCGCCAACGCCAGGTACGCGAGCGCACCCCGGGAATTTCGATCGTGATAAAGCACCGGCCTGCCAAAACTCGGCGCCTCAGCCAACCGCACATTTCGCGGTACCACCGTGCGAAATACCTTGTCATTAAAGTGGCTGACCAGTTGATCCGAAACCTCGTTTGAAAGGTTGATTCGCGGATCGACCATCGTTCGCAGCAACCCGTAGACTTCCAGCTCCGGGTTCACCGAGTCACGCACCTGCTCGATTGTGTTGAGCAGCGAGCTCAATCCTTCAAGTGCATAATACTCACACTGCATGGGGATCAGCACGCCATCAGCTGCCGTCAATGCATTGACCGTCAACATATTGATCGACGGCGGACAGTCAATCAGGATGAAATCGTAGATGCCACTAATCGGCTCCAGCGCTTTTCTGAGGCGCATCTCCCGCCCGATTTCCTGCAGCAGCTTTACTTCGGCCAGCGTCAGGTCTTCGTTGCCTGGCATAACGGCGAATCCGCCCTCGGGTGCAGAAATGATCGTATCGGCCGCCGACGCTTCGCCGAGCAACACATCACAGGTGGTCAGCTCAAGTTCGCGTTTATCGATGCCACAACCCATCGTCGCGTTGCCCTGCGGATCGAGATCGATCAGCAACACGCGGCGCTGCGTAGCCGCCAGCGAGGCTGCCAGATTGACGCACGTGGTGGTCTTGCCCACGCCGCCTTTTTGGTTCGCAACTGCGATGATGCGTGCCATTTAGATTAAGTCTTCGTCCTGCGCACACTGACAGCATGCCGTGCATGCGCCTCGAGGAAAGGCACCGTCAGTTTGGTTACGCTAAATTCCCATTCGGGAAGTGCTTTTATTGCTTCCAGCTCTTCGGCCGGGTATTTCCCTTTGAGCGCCAGCAACTGTCCGTCCTCTCGAACCAGGTGAGCCGAAAGCTCAATCAGTCGCGGTACCGTTGCCAGTGCCCGGGCGATCACGGTATCAAAGCGTTTGCCGGGTGCATAGTCCTCTGCGCGAGCTTTTATCGCCGTCACGTTCGAGAGGCCCAGTTGTCCGATCATGTGCTTGACGAAACTGATCTTTTTGCCGTTGCCATCGAGCAGCGTGAAGGTGATACCCGGCTCGGCGATCGCAAGCGGCAGGCCGGGAAAGCCAGCCCCCGTACCAATGTCGATCACATCCGGGCCCTCCACGAGCGGCCTGACTGCCAGGCTGTCGAGAATGTGAGCGCTGACCATCTCGTCCAGGTCGAGAATGGCGGTCAGGTTAATCCGTTTACCCCAACGTCCCAATTCACCAAGCAACGCTGACATCTGCGCAATAGCCTCACCGGGCAGCTCCTGTCCCAGCATTTCGACGCCAGCAGCAATCTTCTCCGCGGTCATGAGCGTCCCTTCAGTCGCCGACCAGGTATTTCCGGAAAAACAGCACTGTGGCCTGCTCATAGATATCGATGTTTTCCTTCTTGCGATAGCCATGTCCTTCGTTCATCGCATTCATGTACCACACGCTTTGGCCGTTCGCCCTTAGTGCCGCCACGATCTGCTCGGACTCGGTGACCGGCACACGAGGATCGTTCTCTCCCTGGACGATCAGCATCGGGATCCTGATTTTGTCGGCGTTATTCAGCGGCGCCGTCTTTTCGAAAAATGCGCGCATGGCGGGATCGCGCTCATCTCCGTACTCGGCCCGCCGCGAATCGCGACGGTAATCCTGCGTGTTCTCGAGAAATGTCACAAAGTTGCTGATTCCATAACGCTCCACCGCTGCTTTCAGCTTGTCGCTGTAATGAAAAGAACTGGCCAGCGTCATGTAACCGCCGTAGCTGCCACCAATCAGGCCGATTCGGTCGGCATCGAGATCCGGCTGGGTCCCAATCCAGTCCAGCAATGCACCAATGTCACGTACGGTGTCTTCCCGATTGAAATTATTGTCGAGCAGCAGGTAACTCTTGCCATAGCCGGATGAGCCCCGCACGTTCGGCAGCACAACGGCGACACCAAGCTTGTCAATCCACATCTGGTAGGTACTGGAAAAACCGGGCCGCGTCTGTCCTTCCGGGCCGCCGTGAATCGAGACGACAACCGGAAAGGGTCCTTTTCCCTGCGGCTTGTATACCCACGCCGGGATTTGCCGTGCCACACCGTCGACCTCATCGAACGTGGGGAAATTCACCAGTTCGGGCGAGCGAAAACGCGAAGTATCCAGGCCGCCAACTTCGCTCATCGTCCAGCGTGTCAATTGGCCATGATCCAGCGGCGCACGCCCCAGTTCCAGAACGAAAGCGTCGCTCGGCGTCGTTGGCATATTGAGGGTCATCGCCAGCTTGCTGCCGTCCGGGCTGAAGGTGAGTCCCGATGCGATGGCCGTCGGGATGTTTTGCACGGCTTTGTATTCCCGCGTACGCGCATCCATCAAGTAGAGACGCGACATACCGCCTTCGTTGGTCGTAAATGCAATACGGCGACCATCCTGGCTGATTTCGGTGCTATCGACATCCCAATGGATATCTCCGGTCACTATCTCGGGCGCTGCGCCAGGCTCCGCAGACTGCCAGGCCAGTTGTCGAAACTCGCTACCCTGGTCCGTAACAAACCAGAAGCCGTTGTTGTCGTCGTCGAAGCCAACGGGAAAGTTGGCACTAAGGTTTTCGCCTCCGCCGACCAGCAGCGCGACACTGCCTGTATCGAGATCGAGCAGGTTGACGCGGGCATCGTTGATGCTTACATAGTTCTGCACCAGCACTTTACTGCCACTGGGCGAAAAGTCGATCGGGGTCCAGTAGGAACCATCGGGAGATTCAAGCACCAGCCGCGCACTGGCAGGATCCTCGGGATCCATCATCCAGACGTCATTGGAGGTGCCATTCCGTCGCGTACTCGAGTACGCGATTTGTCGTCCGGCGCGATCCCACACCGTTCCGCCATTACGTGACTCACCATCGGTCAGCATCGTGGTTGTGCCGTTGTCCGGGTCCAGGAGAAAAACCTGGTAAAACTCGCCCCCGCCAACATCGCGTGTGAAGGTGACCTTGTTTCCTCGCCGCTGGCGCTGAACGCTACTGACTGGCTCCTTGAAGAACGTGATTTGCCGCCGGGCGCCACCCGGCATATCTACCCGGTGGATCTGGTTGACGTCACCGAAGCGGGTCGTGATGTAAATGCCCTTGCCGTCTTCAGTCCAGTCGCGAAAACTCGCTGAGCGAGCGTTCTGGTATCGAGTCAGGTCATCGACAATATCTGCCGGTATCGGTGGCATGTCCTCCAGGACGAGGTTGCCGTTGTTAACCGTGGTGACAGAGGGCTCCGCGCTGAGCGCCAGCGTGGAAAGAAGGCAAACCATGCCGGGAAAAAATCTCATTTGTGTTCGCACAGGTTCCCCTTTTTCTGCAGCTGGCTAGGTAACCAGCATCGCCATGAAGTCGTCGACCGCCAGCGCGGCCAGCTTGTCACGATCGGCAGAGACGGTGTCCAGTGTTTCCCACTGGGCGGTTCTTAGTTTACCCGACACGCTGTCCCTGAATTTTTGCTTGAGTACAGGAATACCTTCATCGCGACGTTCCCGATGTCCGATCGGGAAATCGACGGCTACTTTTTCGGTCCTCGAGCCGTCTTTGAAAAACACCTGTATTGCATTACCTATATAGCGCTTGTCGGGATCAAAATAGTCTTTGGTATAAGCCTTGTTCTCGCTGACTTCCATTTTCGACCGCAGCGCATCGATACGGGAATCGCTCGCAACGTCGTCTTCGTAGTCGGCTGCCCTCAGGCGACCAAAAATCATTGGCACCGCAATCATGTACTGAAGACAGTGATCCCGGTCGGCCGGGTTATTTAGCTCGCCGGTCTTGTCGATAATGCGGACGCCCGGCTCCTGCGTTTCAATGACGATTTTCTCGATGTCATCCAGGCGGTCTTTGACCTCCTGGTGCAGGGCCATTGCTGCTTCCACCGCTGTCTGTGCATGGAACTCGGCCGGGTAGGAAATCTTGAACAGGATATTCTCCATGACATAGCTGCCATAGCCCTGTGGGAAGGAAAAGACGTTGCCTTTGAACATGACGTCGTAGTAACCCCAGGTCCTGGCCGTCAAAGCCGACGGATAGCCCATTTCACCGGTCATCGCGATAAGCGCCAGGCGAACGCCGCGACTGGTTGCATCGCCGGCCGCCCAGCTCTTTCGTGATCCGGTGTTCGGCGCGTGCCGGTAGGTGCGTAACGAACAACCATCGATCCAGGCATGTGACACGGCGTTAATAACCTGCTCCTTGCTGCCGCCGAGCATTCGTGTCACCACGGCCGTCGTTGCAACCCGGACCAGCAAAACGTGATCGAGCCCGACCCGGTTGAAACTGTTCTCAAGCGCCAGCACGCCCTGGATTTCATGTGCCTTGATCATTGCCTGCAGCACATCTTTCATGGTTAGCGGCTCTTTTCCCTGCGCTCGCGCAATACGACTCAGGTAATCCGCCGTCGCCAGGATGCCACCGAGATTGTCCGACGGATGACCCCATTCCGCTGCGAGCCAGGTGTCGTTGAAGTCCAGCCAGCGAATCATCGCGCCAATGTTGAAGGCAGCCATAACCGGCTCCAGCTCGTAGGAGGTTCCGGGCACGCGGGCACCACCCGGCATGGTGGCGCCGGGAACCGTGGGTCCCAGGAGCTTCGTGCAGGCAGGATAATCCAGGGCCTGGAAACCACAGGCGAGGGTATCCATGAGGCAGTAATGCGCTGTTTCGAAAGCGAGGTCGCTTTCGATCTGCGTATCGCAGACATAGTTCGCGATGTCGATGAGTACCTGGTCTGGCTCGGGCCTTTCGGCCGAGCGAATATCATGTAGTGACATTAGAAATTTTCCTGGGTTTCCTGGACCGGAGACCGGCCCTCCGCCTGTTTGATTCTAGCGTTCGTCGATTGGCACGAATTTCTGCAAACCCGGACCGATGTAATCGGCCGCGGGTCGAATCAGCTTGTTGTTTGCACGCTGCTCCATGACATGTGCAGCCCAACCGGTAATTCGTGAACAAACGAATATGGGCGTGAACAGGTAAGTGGGAATGCCCATAAAATGGTAGACGCTGGCGGCGAAGAAATCTGCATTTGCAAACAGCTTCTTCTCGTTCCACATGACAGATTCAACCGCCTCGGAAACATCATAAAGCGTCATGTCTCCCGCTTCTTCCGCAAGCATTTTCGACATTTTCTTGTTGACCGAATTACGCGGATCGGAAGTCGTGTAAACACGATGGCCGAACCCCATGATCAGCTCTTTGCGCTCGAGCATCCCCATGACGCCCTTCATCGCCTCCTCCGGTGTGCTGAATTTCTGGATCAACTCCATGGCGGCCTCATTGGCGCCGCCATGCAGCGGACCACGAAGCGCGCCGATCGCACCGGTGACCGCCGAATGCATATCGGAAAGTGTGCCGGTAATGACCCGGCCGGCAAATGTTGACGCGTTGAACTCGTGCTCCGCATAAAGAATGAGCGTTGTGTCGAGGCACTTTCTGTGAAGTTCGCTCGGTGCTTTGTCATGCAACATATGAAGGAAGTGGCCGGCCACGCTGTCATCATCGGTTTCCGTGTCGATGCGGACGCCGTCGGTATGAAAGCGATGCCAGTAGAGGAGCATCGATGGCAGGCAGGCCAGCAGCCGATCTGCCGTATCCTGCTGATTCGAAAAACCGCCTTCCGGCTCTATGTTTCCAAGGAATGAAACACCTGTCCGCAGAACATCCATCGGGTGCGCACCGGCCGGGATCATTTCAAGAACCTGGCGGAGCGCTGCCGGTAAATCGCGTAACGACTTCAGTTTCGCGATGTAGCCGTCGAGTTCCTGGCGATTCGGCAGTGCGCCATGCAGCAACAGGTAGGCGACTTCCTCGAAACTGGCGTTATCTGACAGGTCATAGATGTCGTAGCCCCGATACGTCAGGCCTGCGCCTTCTTTTCCGACAGTACATAACGCTGTTGCCCCGGCCGTTACGCCGGCGAGACCGCCGGTCTTTTTTGCTGTTGTCATATTCGTCTCCGAGTCATCAGTCTTTCTTTCCGGTTAATCCCTTTTCCGCAAACAACTGGTCGAGTTTGTCTTCATAGTCCTGGTAGCCCAGAACGTCGTAAAGCTCCATGCGCGTTTGCATGGTGTCGATAACGCCGGACTGCGTACCGTCCTCGCGAAGAGCCCGATAGACGTTCTCCGCCGCTTTTGACATCGCCCGAAACGCAGACAACGGATACAGGACCATGCTCACGCCAACGCCGGCCAGCTCTGATGTCGTGAACATCGGCGTCTTGCCAAATTCAGTCAGGTTAGCGAGTACGGGTACATCGATCGCAGTTGTAAATTGCTGGTATTCATCCAGCGTTGTCAGCGCCTCGGCGAAAATCATGTCCGCGCCGGCCTCTACATAAGCAGAAGACCGGTCGAGCGCCGCTTGCTGGCCTTCAACGGCATGTGCATCTGTACGTGCCATGATGACAAAATCTTCGTCCGGCCGGCCGTCCACTGCAGCCCTGATGCGATCGACCATCTCCGTCGTCTTTACCAGTGCCTTCCCGGGCCGGTGTCCACATCGTTTGACACCGACCTGGTCTTCAAGGTGACAACCCGCAGCGCCTGCGCGGGTCATTTCCTTCACCGTTCTGCCAATCATGAACGCGCCGCCCCAGCCGGTGTCGGCGTCGACGAGCAACGGGATGCTCGTAGCGGAGCTGATTCTGCGTATATCCTCACAGACATCTGTCAGCGTGGTCATTGCCAGGTCGGGAAGTCCGAAGGACGCATTTGCAACACCGGCCCCTGACAGGTAAATCGCTTTGAAACCCGCCTTTTCGGCCAACAGGGCCGAGTACGCGTTGACCGCGCCGGCGATTTGTAGCGGCCGCTCTTCATTGAGGGCCCGCCGAAAGCTCGCTCCAGCACTCATGAAACACCTCATATCAATGGTTTCAGGCGGAAATTTTAATGCAGATTAAAATTTCCGGGGAGGCGATTCTAAACCACTGAAGGGGCGTTTCCCAAATGATGTGCCAGCCGCGACTCCGTCGGCTGCCGCTGGACCGACCCGATATTTTCCGCGAACCGGCTTACTCGAGGGCCTGGTAGACCAGTGTCTGAAACCGGACAGTGATCTCGCTTTTTCTCGGGCGGGCCTGCGTCATGAAGACGGCGACCAGGTTTTCTTCGGGATCGATCCAGTACTCGGTTGCGAATGCCCCACCCCAGCGATAGAGCCCTCGCGATCCGAGCTCACCGTTTTTACCAATATCGCTGATCACCTCAAAACCCAGTCCGAAGTCCGCAGCTCCGTCATCGTCCATGTCGATTCGCGGCGAGCGCATGAGCTCGACCGATTTTCGGCCAAGTACGCGCTGGCCATCCAGCTCACCGTCATTCAGCAACATCTCGATGAAACGCGCGTAATCATAGGCCGTTGAAGACAGGCCGGCGCCACCTGAAAAATACGTCCTGGCACCTTCGACCGGATACCTGGGGTTATCGAGTACGATTGATGATTCGTCGCCTTTCGAAACAATCAGACCGTCGACGTCCGCATACAAAGTGACCAGTCGATCGGCCTTGCTATCCGGAAGGTAAAAGTAGGTGTCTTTCATTCCGAGGGGCGCAAAGATCTCTTCGGCGAAGTACTCGTCGAGCGGTTTACCGGAAATGACTTCGACCAGATAACCCAACAGGTCGGTGTTGAGCCCGTAGGCCCACCCGCTGCCAGGATCAAACAACAATGGTTGCTCCGCGAGCCTTGCCATTACCGTCGAAAGTTCGATGTTCCTTTCGGTCAGCCCATCGATAACCCCGTTCAGCTTGTACACCTTTTGTAACGGCGTGCTGATAAAGGGATAGCTGATACCGGAAGAGTGACTCAGCAGATCGATGATTCTTATTTCGCGTGCGGCCGGGCGCGTTTCTGTAACGACGCCTTCCTCATCAACACTGACCAGCACCTCCGGATTGGCGAATGCCGGGATGTACTTTGAAATCGCATCGTTCAATTGAAAATAGCCCTTCTCATAAAGGGTCATGACAGCGACGGTAGTGACCGCTTTCGTCATTGAAGCAATACGAAATATCGAATCCTTTTGCATGGGTGTTTGCGACGCGATATCCGCGTAACCAAAGCTCTTGTGATAGACGGGCCTGCCGTCCTTCACGACCAGGGCGACCGCGCCGGAAATATTTCCCGCCGCCACTTCCGCGTTTATTGCATCGTCAATGCGGTCAAGTCGCTCATCGACAAACGCCGGGGAATCCCCTGCTTCGAAACTGAAATCTGTGTGAGCAGCGCAGCCGGCCAACAACAATAAAGTAATCAGAACCGAAGTTGTTTTCATGCAGGACTCCAGAAGTACGCTTTCACGGAATATACCCGAAAGCGCTCGCTTGCCGCTAAAAGCGGCCAGTCCAGGCAGTGACGGCACCGCTTGCCATCCTGACCCCCGGCTAGGCAATCTCGACGACGGTTCTCCCGGTAACCTTCCCGTCAACGAAAGCCTGAAACGCCGCCGGCAGTTCATCAAGGCTGATCGTATTCGATGCAATCCTGTCGAGATGACGGGGCTTCAGGTCTGCGCCGATTCGATTCCATACCTGCAACCGCAGGTCACGCGGGGTATCGACTGAGTTAATGCCAAGCAGGCAAACCGCACGCAGAATAAAAGGCAGGACAGTTGTATTCAGCTCATGGCTCGCCGCAAGCCCGATGCTCGCAATATTGCCGCCGTAGTCGACTGTGCGTGTTAACCACGTCAGGACATCGCCACCAAGGTTGTCGATGCCTCCCGCCCATTGTGCTTTTTCCATTGGGCGCTTGCCGAGATCCAGCTCATCACGCAACAGGACGCTTCGTGCACCGATACTCTTGAGATAATCGGCCTGCGCCGCCTTTCCGGTCAGCGCCACCACTTCATAACCGCGAACATCCAGCATGTCGATCGCGATGCTGCCAACGCCACCCGTCGCACCTGTTACCACTATCGGCCCATTCTCGGGCCGCTGCCCGTTCTGCTCCATGCGGTGAATTGCGAGTGCGGCCGTATAACCCGCGGTGCCCAGTTGCATCGCCTGGGCAGCCGTCATTCCGGCCGGGATCGGCACTACCGCGACAGCGGGTACGCGAGCATATTCTGCATATCCACCATCGCGAGTTTCACTAAGGCCACAACCGTTAACCAGGACATGATCGCCCTCGGCAAAATCGGGGCTTTCCGAACTGACAACGGATCCCGCAAGGTCGATTCCACCAACCAGTGGAAAGCTGCGCAGAATTCTTCCGGCACCTGTTGCCGCCAGTGCGTCTTTATAGTTGATCGTCGAATGGCTGACCTTGATGACAACCTCGCCCGGCGAAAGGTCGTCGATGGTCAGCCGCTTGAAGCCGGCGACGATGTTGCCGTCTTCCTGGTCAATTCGATAGGCACGAAAATCTTTCATCACTACCTCGGTTATTTTTTTCGGTGGTCGAGCCAGTACTCGAGCCCCATGGTATTGAGCTCCACGTCTATCCTGACGATGGAATGAATCTGTTCGACGGAGCCGGCAAACCCGTGTTCGTCCAGCTCCCTGACGAAATAAGCATACATGCTCTCATGCATATTGGCCGTGCGTTCGGCATCGCCCTTGTGCCATTCCGCCATATCGACGAATTCATCGATGCGTTTGTGCATGTCGTCTGCAAGCCTCTGCAGTTCCGTTACGCGACTGTAATGTGTCAGGAACAGCTGCGCCGGATCCAGGCCGATTATCCGGTCAATCGAGATGTGTGCCTCTGACGGGTCGAAGTGGATCGGCGTGGTTGTCGGATAGATAAACTCGCCTTTCACCGTATCGAGCTCGCGATAGGAAAGTCCGAAGCTGTCGCCGGTAAACACGCCTCGTGATTGCCGGTCGTTGAGTACGTAGTGGTGCCGTGCATGGCCTTCCGTGTAAAGACACTGCATCGCACGACCGTTGAGGGTGACTTCCTGTTCATCATCAACAACGATGATGCGGTCTTCGGGGACAGGAACAATATTGCCATAGTCGGCGGCAAACCTTTCGATGCCATAAACCGCCTGCGCACCGCTGATCAACCTGGTCGGATCGATCATGTGCGGCGCACCCCGCGGGTGAAGGACGGCTTTCGCATTCGGCAACGCCTGCATCAGCAGCCCTGCACCGCCGGCATGATCCAGGTGGACGTGCGTCAGGAATACGAATTCGACTGCGGCGGGATCAACGTTATTTAACCGCAGCGCTTCGAGTAACAAAGGGACGCTGGAGTTCGCGCCAGTATCGACAAAGGCGGCCCGGGTTCCTTCAGTGATCAGGTGGCTGGCATCGAACAACGGTCGCAAAAAACCCGTGTCGATAGCGGTAATGCCATCGCCCAGTGCGGTGGTTCGGGGTACTTCATTTGTCATGCGCCCCGCCTTTGTTTCAGCCGGCTATTTGCTCAGCGTTTCAAGCCCGTCCTGCGAGGCGTAGTAGTCGGCAATAAGGGCGATGTCGGACTCGCTCAATGCTGCCGCAAATGCCACCATGACGTTGCCGGTTCGCGTGCCTTCCTTGTACTGGTTCAGCGCGTGAACGATATAATCCGCGTGTTGACCCGCGAGTACCGGCGGCTGGGGAACGACGCCCTTGCCATCGACGCCGTGGCAGGTCACACAGACCTGCGCCGCCGCAACGGCCTGCACTTGCTCCGCGGTTGCGACATCGCTCGCCGTGCCCGACGTCTCGAACCACGCCAGCAGGTTTTCAATATCCGTATCGGTCAGCGAGCTGGCCTGCGCATGCATCGTTGGGTGCGGGCGCGTGCCGTCACGATAAGCGCGCAGTGCGTTTTCGATGTAGTCACGGCCCTGCCCACCCAGGCGCGGCACGCGAAATGAAGGATAGGCATTCCGTTGGCCCTCGATTCCATGGCATCCAAGACAGGTAAATCCCAGTTGGCGGCCCTGTTCCGGGTCCCCTTCTGCGGCGACCGGTTTTGCACAAATTAACGCGGCGATCAGTGCGAATGCCGCGCATAGACGAATATTCATATGAGTGTTCACGCTTGTATTTTCTGGCTGGTGACTCCGGGCAGGGGCCCGGATTCTTTGGTGGGCGCTATGGTAGAGACTGTTGCCCGATTTTTCCAGCCGGAACACCTACCATCGGAGGCTGCGTGCTAGCATTCCGCTTCATTCTGGTTTTCGAGGAATCGCCATGAAACGCTGGCTTGTTGTCCTGCTCGTCGTGCTCGCTCTCGTCATCCTGGTTTCGCCAGGCATTGTCGGGCGACTCGCAGAGCAAAATATGGAGGACAATATTCAATGGGCCGCGTCCGAGAGCCCGGGAGTGAATATTACGACCGAAGCCTACGAACGAGGCTGGTTCACATCGGAAGGCAGGCACCGTGTTGTCCTCCAGGGTGGCCGGTTCCGTAATGCCTCGGAGAAGTATGCGGCCGCCTCCGGCAATCCGAACCTGCCGTCACTGATTATTGACACCCGATTTGACCACGGCCTCGTACCGCTCACGTCGTTGTCCCGCGATGCCGGCTCTGTCATGCCCGCCCTGGCCAGTACCATATCGACTTTCCAGCTTGACCCTGGCAATGGCCAGCTTGTTCAGCTGCCCGGCACGCTTTTCAGCGACGTATCGCTAACCGGCGCCAGCAATTCGCGACTGCTGGTGGAAACCGGCAGCTACGAGGATCAGGATGTGGTGGCCAGCTGGGACGGTGCCGACCTTGCCGTTTATTCCGACAGGAATTCCGGAGAAATTTCCGTTCACGGCACGATCGAGCCGTCCACCTTCCGTGCTGACGACAGCCGAGCCAGTGTCGGCGCCATTCGAATCGACGCGGACCAGGTGCGCACACCGTATGGTTTCAACATCGGTCCGGGCAATTTTTCGCTGGACACAATGACACTGGAAGATGACGGCCAGAAACTCGTCGTCGGCGGCATCGATGTGAAGATGAATTCTTCGTTGCAGGCAGATCGCGCCAACAGTAATAGCGTGGTGACAATCAGCGATGTTGCGATTCCCGGCTTTGGCGATGTGTCGATGGTGATGGATGCGTCGATGAACGGGCTGCATGCGGAGTCCTTCGGTGCCATTATCAAAGCTTTCCGTGATGCCCAGGCTGCCGATGATCCGGAAATGGCGCTGCAAACGGCGTTGGGAGACGTCAAAGACGACCTGCAGACACTGGCATCTTCCGGTGGTGAACTTCGATTTGACCGCTTTGATGTGACGTTGCCTCAGGGCACGGTCGAAACGAAAGTCACCGTCGAAGTTGCCGAAACGGATTCGGGTGCAGGTTTTTCCTGGCCTTCCGTGCTGCTGAATATGACGGCCAGTATCGACATTCGCGTTCCGGCCGAGCTTTTTGACATGGCGACAATGATGAATCCGCAGGCCGGATCGTTGCTGGCGATGGGGATTCTGCAAAAGGACGGCGACAAATACATTATGGAAGCCGAGTACGCGCAAGGCCTCGTGACGGTTAATGGCGCGCCCATGCCGATCCCTATTCCAGGTCTGTAGTCTTAGCAACCGGGACTGCCGGTTTCTGTGCCACTGCGAGGCAGCCGGCACCAGGAGAGGCTCTATGACGTTCGGCATGGCCGATTTTATCGAAAAGAACCTGTAGCAAAAGATCAGCCGGGCGCCGACTGGCCTCCTGTCAGTAACGGAAATCCAGTTCCGCAGCGCGGTGGCAGGCAACGATGCTGCCATCGTCTTCTGCCAATTCCGGCACCACGTCCCGGCATATCGCGATCGAGTGCAGACATCGCGGGTGAAAGGTACATCCGGATGGCGGGTTCAGGATGGACGACACTTCACCAACCAGTAATGCATCGAGCGGCCTCGCCGTCGGGTCCGGTTGTGGAACGGCATTCAACAACGCTTTCGTATAGGGGTGCCGCGGACGACTGAAAAGACGGTCATTGCCCGCCAGCTCGCAGAGTCGGCCCAGGTACATCACCAGCACCCGATGGCTGATCTGTCGCACGACCGCCAGGTCATGGGTAATAAAAATGAGTGACAAACCGGAGCGGGCCTGTTCAGCCTGCAACAACTCGAGAATCCCTTTTTGCACCGTGCCATCCAGCGCCGCAACTGCCTCATCGCAGATAATGACCTTCGGTCGCAGAATAAGGGCACGTGCGATTGCAACCCGCTGCGCCTGCCCACCGGACAATTCGTGCGGATAACGCCCGAGGAGTGCGGCCCTTAACCCGACCTTCTCCATGATCGCCTCCACCGCCATTTTGTGATTCGACTTCCCGGGTTCGTGAACCCGCAATGGCTCGGCGACAATGTCCCTGACTCGCTTCGCCGGATTCAGCGACGCCTGGGGATCCTGAAACACCATTTGCAGGTTGCGGCGACTGTCCTGATCGCGCTCGTTGGTCGATCCGGACTGCGGTTTGCCAAGAAACATGACCCGGCCACTGTCAGCGGGAATCAATCCCACCAGTGCACGTGCAAAGCTCGACTTGCCAGAGCCCGATTCGCCGACGACTGCCACGGTCTCTCCCTTTCGCAGCGCCATGCTGATCGGGCGCACGGCACGAAGCCGCTCGCGCCGAAAGCCTCGATGCTCTGCAAAGGACACCGACAGGTCGTCAATATCAAGAATGGTTTCGCCGACCGGCGTTGCCCGCAACGATGGATCTGACGGCGTAATCCGGGGCGCGGCCGCGAGAAGGGCACACATCTTTTCGCTCGCCGGGGAGGAAAATATTTCCCGGACCGTACCTTCTTCCAACATCCGCCCCTGGTCCATGACCAGCATCCGCTGGCAATTGCCCGCGACGACGCCGAGATCGTGTGTGATGAGCAATAACGCCAGGTTCGATTCTTCTTTCAGCCCCTGCAGCAGCTGAAGGATTTGCGCCTGCACGGTAACGTCCAGCGCCGTCGTCGGCTCGTCGGCGATAAGGAGATCCGGCTCGCCCAGCAGCGCGGCGCCAATCATCACGCGTTGCCGCATGCCACCGGACAGCTGATGGGAATAGGCGTGGAACTGGCGCTCCGGGTCCGGCAGTCCGACTTTTTTCAACATGGCCATCGTACGCTCAGCCACATCGCCCGGCTTACAGAGCCGGTGTTCCAGCAACAGGCGCCCGAGCTGCTTGCCAACCGGCACGTACGGATTCAGCGCGGCCATCGGGTCCTGAAAGATCATGGCCACCCTTCGTGCCCGGAACTGATTCAACAGGGCCGGTTCAGCGCCGGCCAGTTCCGTTCCATCGAAACAGACACTGCCCGTCAGCCTGGCGTTGGCTGGCAGGAGACCCAAAATGGCCAGCGCCGTTTGGGTTTTTCCCGAACCGGACTCGCCGACAATGCCGAGCGACTCGCCGCGATCGAGCGAAAAAGACATTTCACTGACCGCTGATTGTGCTGAGCCCGGGTAGCTGACTGACAGGTTGGCGACTTCAAGCAAGCTCATCACGCCTGTCCCCTGGGATCTGCGAGGTCCCGCAGACCATCACCCAGAAAATTGAAGCACAACAGGATCAGGGCAAGAGTCGCTGCCGGAATCACCAGCAACCACCAGCTGCTTCCCATGTGATCCACGCCGGCGTTCACGAGCGTGCCCAGGGATGTCTGCGGTTCCTGGATACCCAATCCGAGGAAGCTGAGAAACGACTCCAGCATAATTGCCTGGGGAATCGCGAGCGTCGTATACACGACAACAACGCCAAGCA
>JAHEFD010000082.1 GCA_024640345.1 Woeseiaceae bacterium | reverse complement strand
CAGAAAAAAACGACGAGGTTTAGTGGTGGACAAACTCACGATTTATGGAGACTCGCGTTCCGGCAATTGCTACAAACTACAGCTTTTATGCTCGGAAATGGGTACCGGCTATGACTGGATGGAAGTTGATATCCTCGCGGGCGAAACGCGCACCCCGGAGTTCCTCGCAATGAATGCCAATGGCAGGATTCCTTTGCTGGCGCTTCCCGACGGCCGCTACCTCGCCGAGTCGAATGCAATTCTCTGTTACCTGGCCGATGGCAGCGACTTCTTCAGCAGTGATGCGTTCCTTCGGGCAGAAATCCTGCAGTGGATGTTTTTTGAGCAATACAGCCATGAGCCCTACATAGCGACCTCGAGATTTATCATCCGATATCTCAACAGGCCACCGGAACGTGAGGCCGAACTCCTGCAAAAAAGGGCAGGAGGGTATGCAGCGCTGGGCGTCATGGAGCGACGGCTGCAGCATCGGGAATACCTGGTCGACGACAGGTTTACGATCGCCGACATCGCGCTGTTCGCTTATACCCACGTCGCGCACGAGGGGAATTTTGACCTGAAGAACTACCCTGCGGTCATGAACTGGATAGATCGCATAAGTTCGCGGCCTGGCTATACGCCAATGGCGTCTCCATGAGCAGGAAGCTGGAATTCTTCTACGACTATGTCAGTCCGTATTCGTACCTTGCTGACAGTCAGGTCAGGAAACTGGGCGTGGAGATAATCTACCGACCGATGTTCCTTGGTGCCGTCATGCGAGCGACGGGCAACAGCCCACCAAAAAATGTTAAAGCAAAAGGCGATTATCTGGATCACGACATCGCCCGTTGGGTAGAACATTACTCGATACCGTTCAAGATGAATCCGGTTTTCCCACAAAATACGGTGAATGCACTCCGGTTGGCGATCGTTGCTCAGCGTGAAGGTCTGTTCGAAGGCGTTCACGAAGCCCTGTTTGGCGCAATGTGGGCCGACGAAAAGGATCTCGGCGACGCTCTTTGCCTGGCCGAAATCGCAGCGGAAGCTGGCATGTCCGATGCCTCGCTTGTCGAGATCGGCACCGATCGCGTGAAGGACGAGCTGCGGGCAAACACGGATGAGGCTATAGAAAGGGGTGCTTTCGGCGCACCGACTTTTTTCGTCGGCAAGGAGATGTTCTTCGGGAACGACCGCTTCGACTTCATCAAAGCAGCACTGGAGGCTCCGGCCTAACCGGGCATCAGGTCCGGTGGCAGAGACTGGTGTTCCGGGGGAACGGCTGAAAGCATGGCTCGGGCCACAGAGTCCATACTTTCCACAGCGTCATTGACACCCACAAAATAGGGTGGATCGCGGCGTAGTAATTGCCAGTTATCCGTCTTCAGGACTCTTACAAGATGAGTCAGGTTTGCGCGGATCGCATCGATATAAGGATTCTGACCATCGAACAGGACTTCAACGTAGCGGTAGGCCCGGTTAAATTTATTTTGCAGGCGATCTTTCGTTGCAGCCTGGTAAAACGCGGGGGTCTTCTTTAAGAGGTCAACGCCTGATTCATATCGAACCATGTATTGGCCGGGCGACGCATTCTCAACAGCAATCCCGCCGATCACGAATTCCGTATAGAGACGATCCCGACACTTCTCCAGGTAGCAGCGGTCAGCCATTTGGGCGACGAGATCCGCGGTGCCCAGAAGATGACCGCAAATGGCGTCTCGCGGGTCATCGAGTTCGATATTGTCGAGATCCAGTTCGTAACCGGTGAAATGCACGATCATGCTTGAAACGGCCACGTCTTTCGCCATCCCCAGTTCGGGCAGGTAGCGGCGCAGGAAATCGGCACTTCGGGAAACGTGGTAAAGCGTAAATTCGGCGCCGTTTTTGAACTCCTTGTCTCTCTCCCTGTGTCGTATATAACCGGAGTCGTGGAACAGAGAAGTGACGATT
The DNA here is from genome assembly GCA_024640345.1 of Woeseiaceae bacterium. GTDB lineage: Bacteria > Pseudomonadota > Gammaproteobacteria > Steroidobacterales > Woeseiaceae > SZUA-117. The sequence goes on along the minus strand of JAHEFD010000082.1, from coordinate 11,658 downwards.
GCCATTTGTGCGCGATGAGCGCCGAGGCGTTCAGCCGGCCCGACGCTTCGTTCATAGCCGGCAACGAGTCGCGCCAGCGCCAGCGTCATGTCCAGTGTGTGTTGCCTGTCGTGATAGGTTGTGTCGCAGCCGAGATACCCGGGGTACTGGCCACCGAAGAGTCGATCAAAATCGTAAAAAGCAAGCCACAGCTTGTCGAACGAAGCACCGGGAAAGGTCGTCGTGAACAGTTCATTTACGGCGCTTCGCACAGCGGCAGAACTGCTTACCTGCACGGTGTTGGTTACGTCGTAATCGTTGCGTCGGTCCTGGGTCATCAGCTTGATGTTTTTATTATTCTGCGGCGAAACAATTGGGGGCCGGTATCTGGCTTGTTGTTCGACGCTATTCATCTATCAGCCCGTTTTGTGTAGCTTAGCCGAAACCCGGCGGGTTGTTGCGCTGATCCCGTGCAGGATGTCGGAAGTGGTACTTCCCACTCGGGAAAAAAGGAGACCTGGTTCCGGGAATATGTCATATCAAATTGAGAACTCGGCAATCACCGGTGTGTGGTCCGAAGGTCGTTCCCAGGTGCGGGGCTCGCGATCGATATAGCTTGCCTTGCAGGAAGCGGCGAGCGCCGTGCTGGCCAGGATCAGGTCGATTCGCAATCCCGCGTTGCGGCGAAAGCCGGCGGCGCGGTAGTCCCACCAGCTAAACGTTCGTTCGGGCTGGTCGAACTGGCGGAAGACGTCAGTCAGGCCGAGATCGATCAACTCCCGGAGCGCGGCCCTCTCCGGCGGGCTGCATAAGACATCGTCACCCCATTTCTCCGGATCGTAAACATCCCGGTCCTCCGGCGCGATATTGAAATCACCCAGTACAACGAGTTTCTCGTGGATCTTTAATTCCTCGGACAGAAACGTCTTGAGCGCCGCGAGCCAGCCGAGCTTGTACTCGTATTTTTCCGAGCCAACGCTGCTTCCGTTAGGAACGTAGAGATTAATCACCCTGACGCCGTCGACCGTCGATGCGAGTATCCGCCGTTGCGGGTCGTCGTAGCCTGGAAAATCGGTGACGACGGCGGTCGCTTCGTTTCGGCTGATGACAGCGACGCCGTTGTAAGTCTTTTGGCCACTGGCAACTGACCTGTAGCCCGCTTCCGCGAAACTGTCTGCGTCAAATGCCTCCGTAACCTGCTTGATTTCCTGCAACACCAGGACATCCGGCTCTGCAGCGCGGAGCCACTCGAGGACGTGCGGCAGGCGGACCTTCAGTGAATTGACGTTCCAGGTCGCAATTTTCATGCGGCTTTTCCGATTCCCCTATGACGTAACAATGCATCCAGCGTTGGCTTTCGACCGCGAAAGGCGACGTAGGCATCCATGAAGTCACGGCTGCCACCAATTTCCAGGATTTCCTTCCGAAATCTCGATGCCGTATCCGCATCAAAAATTCCCGACTCCTCGAAAGCCGAAAATGCGTCCGCTGCGAGTACCTCCGCCCACTTGTAGCTGTAGTATCCCGCCGCGTAGCCACCGGCGAAAATGTGAGAAAAGCTGTGGGGCAAGCGGTTGTAGGCCGGGTAGTTAATCAGGGCAACGTCCTTGCGAACGGCGTCGAGGATCTCAAGTACCCTGCTTCCGTTCGCCGGGTCATAATCCGCATGCAGCCGGAAATCGAAAAGCGCAAATTCGATTTGCCGCAGCATCGCAAGTGCCTCGCCGAAGTGGCGGCTACTGTCCAGTTTGTCGAAGACTTGCCTGGGCAGTGGTTCACCGGTCTTCCAGTGAGCGGAACATTTTTCGAGGACCTCGTAATGCCAGGCAAAGTTCTCCATGAACTGGCTCGGTAGCTCTACCGCATCCCAGGGCACACCATTGATTCCGGCAATGCTGGGATAGTCCACCCGGGTCAGCAGGTGATGCAGCATGTGCCCGAACTCGTGAAAGAGCGTGACGACATCGGTGTGAGTAATCAGTGAGTCGCCATTCGAATCCGGTGGCGGGAAATTACAGACCAGGTAGCCGACGGGCGGTATTGTGTCACCGGCCAGTCCCTTCCTGACGACGCACTCATCGATCCAGGCACCGCCACGTTTGCCTGTGCGTGCAAAAAGGTCCGTGTAAAAACTTCCGACTACGAGACCGGACTGGTCCCTCAGTTCAAAGTAACGAACAGTCTCATGCCAGCACTCCGCTTCCGGTTTTTCAACAACCGACACGCCATACAGCTTTTGTGTCAGGTCGAAAAGCCCCTGTTTCACGACGGCAAATGGAAAATATTGCCGCAGCTCTTCGTCGGATACGGCATACCTCTGTTGCTTCAGCTTCTCGAGGTAGTAAGGAGTGTCCCACGCTTCAAGCGGCATACCTGCGAGGCTTGCGATCTCATCCAGTTCTTTTTGCGCAGTTTTTCGGGACTTTTCGGCTAGTTGAGTGAGGAAATCAGTGACTTCGTCGACGGTACCGGCCATTTTCGTTGCCAGTGAGTAGTCGGCGTAATTGTCAAACCCGACCAGTGCTGCCGCCTCATGCCGCAGTGCGAGAATTCGGCCAATGATCTCGCTGTTGTCCCACTGCGGTTCCCCACCCTGGTCTGACGCGCGGGTAGACCATGCCTGGTAGAAGGACTCGCGAAGCCCGCGATCATCAGCGTGGGTTATTACTGCGTGATAATTCGGATAGTCGAGTTTGAACCACCAACCTTCGACCCCCTCTGCTTCTGCCTCGTCACGCGCCCGCTGCACTACTGTTTCCGGGAGCCCGGAAACCTGCGATGCCCTGGTCGCATGAAAACTCCAGCTGTCCGTGGCGTCCTGTACGTTCTGGTCGAACGTGGCCTGGAGTGTGGCGAGTTCCTGTGCGATCTCACGATAGCGCGCCTTGTCATCCTCAGGCAGCGCAACGCCAGCCAGCCGGAAATCCCGCAGCTCCTGCAGAACCAGCATGCGCATCGCGGGGCTGGCATCAGCCGGCATTGTGTCGGCTACGTGCCGGTAGGCTTCCTGAAGTTGCTTGTTTTGCGATAATTCGGTGCCATGTTCGGTGATTAACGGCAGTGAAGCGTTATAGGCGTCCCGCCACGCCGGATCATCGAGCACTGCCTGTAGGTGGCCGATCGGAGACCAGACACGACTGAGTTCGTGATTCATTTCCTCCAGTGGCGGTATGAGGGAGGCAAAATCATGCGTATCCGGGTTGTCCAGGAGCGTGGCGAGCTTTTGCCGATGCGCTGCGATAAGCTCCTGCAGCGCAGGTAGCGCATGCTCCGGGCTGATCGCGCTGAACCGCGGCAGGCCAGAAGTATCAAGTATTGGGTTAGACATGCAGTCCTGACGAGTAGTTATTTGCGGCAGGATGTTATCACAGCGTCGACCCCTGGCTATCGAAACGAACAGACAACGGACAGGAAGGAAACAACAGCGTGACAACTGATTTTGATCTCATCGTGATTGGTGGCGGAAGCGGCGGGCTGGCCCATGCACAGCGCGCTGCCGAGTATGGCGCAAAAGCTGCAGTCGTAGAGTCCGGCCCGCTGGGTGGTACTTGTGTCAACGTTGGTTGCGTGCCGAAAAAGATCATGTGGTATTCGGCGCACCATGCGCACCAGATGCGTCACGCAGGGGACTTTGGCTTCGCGGTGTCGGTAAATGGCCATGACTGGTCGGCGTTGAAGAAAAAGCGCGATGCCTATATCAAGCGGTTGAACGGAATCTACGAGGCAAATCTGGATAAACGTGGCGTGACCTACCTGCAGGGCCATGGAAAATTTATCGACAGGAATACGATTGACGTCGATGGCAAGCACTATACGGCTGAGAGAATTGTCGTCGCTACGGGCGGCTACCCACTCGTGCCGGATATTCCTGGTGCCGAGCTGGGAATTACCTCCGACGGATTCTTCGATCTGGACGAGCGACCACAGCGAGTCGCCGTGCTGGGTAGCGGCTATATATCGGTTGAACTTGCCGGCGTATTCAACGGCCTGGGTTCCGACACAACCATTCTCGTTCGCAAAGACGGGGTGCTGCGAAACTTTGATGTCTTGTTGCGTGACGAGCTCGAAACCGCGATGGAAAGGAGCGGCATCGAGCTGGAAACCGGGGTCGTACCGACTGCCCTGGAGAAAACGGCTGGAGGTATAAAAGTACACGCCGGTGACGGAAGGGCGTTCGGCGAATTCGACGCGGTTGTGTGGGCGATCGGTCGCGGGCCGAGCACCGGTTCGCTAAATGCTGCGGCAGCAGGCATCGAGATGGATGCCGCGGGATTTATTCCGACAGATGACTGGCAGAAAACCAACGTCGACAATATTTTCGCCCTGGGTGATGTAACCGGTCGCGATGCCCTCACCCCGGTAGCCATTGCTGCCGGCAGGCGCCTCGCCGATCGTCTGTACAACGGGATGACTGACCGGCGCCTCGAGTATCACACCATTCCCACCGTGGTCTTTTCACACCCGCCAATTGGTACGGTTGGGTTGACCGAGGATGAAGCCCGTAAAGAATACGGCGATGAAGTCAGGGTGTACGAAACACGCTTTAACCCGATGATCTATGCGTTCAGCAAAGAGAAAGTCCAGACGGCGATGAAGTTGGTTGTCGTGGGAAACGAAGAGCGCATCGTCGGTTGCCACCTGATCGGTGACGGAGTGGACGAAATGTTGCAGGGGTTCTCCGTTGCAGTTCGCATGGGTGCGACGAAACAGGACTTCGATGATACGGTTGCCATCCATCCGACGAGCTCGGAAGAACTGGTCACGATGCGTTAGTTAATCAAAAAGAAGTCGGGTCCAATTATCGCTTGGCAGGCGCCAGCGCCTGGCGGCGCATCAAGACTTACTTTTCAGTCGGTCGCATAAACGCCGGCAGGTACCTGGTCAGGAAAAACAGTTTCAGGTAATTACCCTCGTCGGCATAGCCGGCTGGATTGCCGAGTTTATCCGGCTGCAGCGGTATGCCGTTTTCCATCGGCAGGTAGTAGGTGCCAAAGAGTCGGTCCCAGAGCGCAAAGCCCACTCCATAATTGACAGAGTATCTGTGACCCTTTGGGACACTGGCGGAATGATGCCAGCGATGAACTTCGGGCGTGACGAAGATATGGTTGAGCCATCCGGCATGCAGACCTGCACCGCAGTGCGACAGGGTACTGCTTGCGTTCAACAGTCCGGCACCAAACAGAATGGCGACCGGGTCAAAACCAACAAATCCCAGGACAACCGGTGGCAGCACATTTCGAAGCGAGTAGTCGATCGGGTGGGATACGAACGTGTTACTGGCCTGAAGATCGGTGACGCCGTGGTGGTAGGAGTGCAGTTCCCAGAGAAATGGCACGATATGCTGCAAGCGGTGGACACCGTAGCGAAGGAAGCTGTACAGCAGTATCACGAGGATCAGCTGCAGCCAGAATGGACCAAGTTGGTCTGCCGAGCCGAAAAAAAGGGTGCGTCCGAAAAATATTTCCGGGAAGAACAACACAGCCGGAACAAATATTGCGCTCATGACGGTACCCGTCGCCAGTACATTAACCAGCGTAGATACCAGGTCCCTGGCAATAACCGGTTTTTGCGATACCTTCTTTTTGTATCGAAAAACCTGTTCGAGAATGAACATGGCGGCCAGTGTGGCGAATGTGACAGCGCCGGGAACAACGAGATCAATTTCGTTGCCGTACACAAACATTCGAAACCAGTAAATGATTGCGAGCGCAGCTGGAAAAATCAGGAATCCATCACGGGACAGGAGCTTCTTTAACTTCATGAGCGAGTCCTTTGCGTGGTTAAGGGACTATCGAGCTGAAGGTACCATGGGGCTACCTGGACTATAGTACATCGCCGTTCAAATATTCCATTGAGGAAATACAACTTCCGACCACTTTTTACGATAAGGGAATATTGACCGTCAGTTGCTTTAGCACCGGCTTCGTTTCAGGCCGAACGCCGCGCCAGATAAAGAATGATTCTGCAGCCTGCTCCACCAGCATTCCCCAACCCATCACTGAACGCGCGGCGCCGTTTTCCGCGGCCCAGTGAGCGAACGGTGTTGGCGTGAGCCCGTACGACAGGTCGTAACAAACAGTATGTGGGTGAATGGCTTCGGCGGGATAGGGTGGAGTCTCCCCCTTGACGCCGGCCGACGTTGCATTGATGACCAGGTCATAAACAGGCAATGCGCCGACATCCTTGAATTTGCAGGCCACCACGGGACCATCTGCAGAAAAACGCCCTGCCAGTGCCTGGGCTTTCTCTATCGTACGATTGGCGATGACAATCGTTTGCGGTTCCGCCGCCAGTAGCGGTGAAATAATTCCCCGCGTGGCGCCGCCGGCACCGAGGATCAGGATAGTTGCATCCTGCAGCCGGACACCGATGTTGGCCTGCAGGTCACGCATGAGACCAACGCCATCTGTATTGTCGCCATAAATATCGTTGCCGCGAAAAACCAGCGTATTGACAGCGCCGGCCTTTGTCGCACGATCACTCATCTCGCTGACGAGATGAACCACTTCACTCTTATGTGGCACCGTGATGTTGAGGCCTTTGCCACCGGTCCTGCCGAATTGCTCCACAGCTTTTTCGAGCTGGGCCGGCGGAACCTGCAGCAATTCGTACTGCAGGTTCTGTTTTGTCTGCAGCGCGAACAGGCGATGAATCACCGGCGATCGGCTGTGGGATACCGGGTAACCCATTACTCCGTAACGATCAACGACTCCCTCCGACATCAATCTAACCAGCCATCCGGCGTGCGACCTGCAATGCGAAATAGGTGAGAATTGCGCTCGCGCCCGCGCGTTTGATCGACAGCAAAGCCTCGAGAGCCGCCTTCTCTTCGTCGAGCCAGCCGTTCTGACCAGCCGCCTTGATCATCGCGTACTCCCCACTGACCTGGTAGGCAAAGGTGGGCACTCCGAATTCGTCACGCACCCGCCGGATCACATCGAGATACGGCAGCGCCGGTTTCACCATGACGAGATCGGCACCTTCAGCGAGATCCAGGCTGACTTCGCGCAATGCCTCGTCCGTGTTCGCAGGATCCATCTGGTAATTTCGCTTGTCGCCGCCGCCAAGGTTGGTCGCCGAGCCAACCGCATCGCGAAACGGTCCGTAATAGCAGGACGCGTACTTCGCGGCATAAGCGAGAATCAGCGTGTTGCGATGTCCGCCGGCCTCAAGCGCCGCGCGAATTGCCCCGACCCGTCCATCCATCATGTCCGAGGGCGCTACGATATCGGCGCCGGCTTCGGCATGTGAAACCGCCTGGCGCACCAGCATCGCGACGGTCTCGTCATTCAGTACGTATCCCGAGTCATCGATGATGCCATCCTGGCCATGGGTGGTATAAGGATCGAGCGCCACGTCAGTGATCACCGCGAGTTCCGGTAATTCGGATTTGAGCGCCCTGACGGTACGCTGTACGAGTCCGTCAGGATTCGCGCATTCTGCGCCATCGAGTGATTTGCTGTCGCCGTCAATGACCGGAAACAGCGCGATCGCGGGAATACCGAGCGAGACCGCCTCCGCGGCCTCCTTTAGCAGGCCATCGATGCTTTTTCGCTCGATTCCGGGCATCGAGGGCACCGATTCGACCCGTTTTTTGCCGTCCAGCACAAAGACCGGATAGATCAGATCGGCGGGTGATAGGCTTGATTCGGCGACCAGGGCGCGCAATGCTGCGCTGCGGCGCGTGCGTCGCATGCGAATTGAGGGGAACAATGCAGTCGGATATTCACTCATATCAATGTCTTACATAAGGCCATCTTGGATTTTCCCTGTATTTCGGTAGGGTTTCCACGCCTGAATCACAAAAAAACCATAGCCAGGTAATAAATCTTCAGGGGAACGGGTCATCTCGTATGAATAGTAATGAAGTCGACCGTAAGCGCCACAGGCGTTTTGAAAGGGTCGTGAGCGTTTTTCACAAGGACATGTACCGGTACGCAGCGTGGCTATGCCGCGATCCGGGCATCGCCGAGGAAGTCGTCCAGGAGGCGCTTTTTCGGGCCTGGAAGTCCCTGGATGCGCTACGCGAGGACGATGCGGCCAAGTCATGGCTACTGACGATTGTCCGCAGGGAGAATGCGAGGTATTTCGAGAGGAAGAGGCTGGAAACCGTCGATATCGACGGCTTAAGTCCCGCTCAGTCGGCCATGCTGTCGGCGACCGACGACTCGGAACTGAACGAATTGAGACGAGCGATCTACCGGCTCGATGATGACTATCGCGAGCCACTGGTGTTACAGGTCCTGATGGGCCACAGCACGAAGGAAATAGCTGAACTGATGGGCATTCAACAGGGCGCAGTGCTGACGAGACTGCACCGGGCGCGCATCAAACTGAAGGAAGAGGCGGAGAAGGAGGCTGCGATATGACGGTCTCCAAAGAGAATATGAACTGCAACGATTACCAGGAAGCATTAGCGGCAGAGCCGTCGGCATCTTTTGCTGGCGGCGAAGAACACGTTGCGGCCTGTGAATCCTGTGCCGTGTTCAAGGCTGACATTGAGTCACTCGATGCGAAGATTGCGAAAGCGCTCGCGATTGATGTGCCGGAACTTGTCCTCCCCGAGTTGCCCGATATCGAAGAAGACAACGTCGTCCGTCTGTCACCCAAAGGAAAGCGAACGATTGTCCTTCCAGCGTGGATCGCTATCGCCGCGACTGTCGTGATTGCGGCATTCGTTGGTGTACGCATGATAGACCTGGATCCGGGCAATGGAATGACCCTCTCAGAAGCGGTTCTGGCACACGTTGATCACGAACCCGGGGCACTTCGCGTAACGAATGTTGCCATCTCGGACGAGCAGTTCTCCAGTGTGGTCAACCCGTCGGTTGGAACCATGGACCGAAATGTCGGTCTGGTTACCTATGCTTCAAGCTGCATCATCAACGGAAGGACAATTCCCCACCTGGTTATCCAGGGTCAAAAGGGTCCGATCACGTTGCTTCTGATGCCGGAGGAAATGATCGACGGAGCGATGACGCTGGACGGTAAAGGCGTTAACGGTGTCATCATCCCGATGGGCAATGGCAGTATTGCGATCATAGGTGAGCGTGGCGAACCCCTGGAAGAAACCAGAAAACGAATTATTGAATCAGTGGAGTGGAGCACGTAACGCTTCGCTAAACTTGCGCGCCCCGTAACAAGGGCATATATCCGATGCCCGCTTGGGCATTTAAAATCGAAGGTAGGAGATTGAAATGTCTGAGAAACAAGTACTGAAACCTGTATCTGTCGCTGTTGGTACGGCCCTGGCTGGCGCGTTCGCTATTTCTGCGACCGCCAACGCCGACACGGGTGTAAGCCCGTTCGCTGTTACAACGCTTGGTGCCGGATACCTGCTCGGTGCACAGGAAGCTGAAGGTAGCTGCGGCGAAGGCAAATGCGGTGGCGACAAAGAAGCCGACACCAAAGATGCAGCCGAGGGTTCTTGCGGCGGTGACAAGGAAGCGGCTGAGGGTTCTTGCGGCGGCGACAAAGAAGCGGCCGAGGGTTCTTGCGGCGGTGACAAGGAAGCAGCCGAGGGTTCTTGCGGCGGTGACAAAGAAGCGGCCGAGGGTTCTTGCGGCGGTGACAAAGAAGCGGCTGAGGGTTCTTGCGGCGGTGATAAAGAAGCAGCCGAGGGTTCTTGCGGCGGTGACAAGGAAGCAGCCGAGGGATCTTGCGGCGGTGACAAAGAATCAAACTAGGTTACAGTTTGCTTAGGTATGGAAGGGCCCGCATTTGCGGGCTCTTTTTTTTGTGGCGCTAATTGTGACCTTGCACCGCGAGCGGGGCCATTCTGCGCGAGCCAAAACTCGGCGCAACGCACAGAAAATCTATCGATCCCCGGTGCCATGCGTTGCTAGAATTACTTGAATTCTTTCGGCGACCAGTAAAATGACTAAAACAATCAAGCGCTGTGCGTGGGCAGGCGATACCAGCCTGGAATACATCGAATATCACGACAGGGAATGGGGCGTGCCGGTCTGGGATGACCAGAAGCAGTTCGAATTCCTGATTCTTGAGGGTGCGCAAGCCGGGCTGAGCTGGTCGACGATTTTAGGCAAGCGAGCAGGCTACCGAAAAAATTTTGCAGATTTCGACGCCAGCAAGGTTGCGCGATTCACAGACAAGCGCATTGAAAAGATTCTCAAGGATCCCGGAATTGTCAGGAACCGACTGAAAGTGAATTCGGCCGTTACCAATGCGAGGGCCTTTCTGAAAGTGCAGGAAGAGTTCGACGGCTTCTGTAACTATATCTGGCAGTTTGTGGGCGGCAAGCCAAAGCAAAACAAGCTTCGCAGAGATTCAGACTTTCCCGCGACATCGCCGGAGTCGGACGCACTGAGTAAAGACCTCAAGAAGCGCGGCTTCAAGTTTGTTGGAAGTACCATCATCTATGCGCACATGCAGGCGACAGGCATGGTCAACGACCATGAGATTTCGTGTTTTCGTCACAAGGAGTGCGCGGCATTGGCCAGGAAGGCGTAGCGACGACCTTGATATTCGCCTTTATTCAACAGAGACTCATAGCGCAACACCCCGTATAACGACAGTCGAAAAAGGGGAACATCATGTCTCCGGGTCTCAACACACCACCGAAGTCATTCTATTGGACCGCGGGAGCTGCACTCCTCTGGAACCTGGTCGGCGTTTACAACTACATCGCGCAGATGACCATGACTGAAGAGGTGCTGGCGGCACTTCCGGATGCGCAGCGGGCGTTTTTTGAAAGCCAGCCATCCTGGGTAACCGGTGCGTTCGCACTGGCGGTCAATGCCGGTGCACTCGGGTGCCTGTTATTGCTATTCAGAAAAGCCGGGGCGCTGCCGGTTTTCGTGTTCTCACTGGCATGTGTACTGCTGCAGTCGGGTTATGACTACTTCGTCGCGGATGCGCTAAGGGTATTCGGTACGGCGCAGCTCGCCCTGCCGATCACGATAATTGTTATTGGCGCATACCTGGTCAAGTATTCAAAAGATGCTGCCGGAAAGCACTGGATCGGCTAGATCCCCGGCATTACAAAATTCTTCTGCCTGAGTGCCGCAGCCAATGCGGCACTTTTTTCCAAGCCAAGTTTGACCAGCGGCGGGCGCACTGTGCGCCACTCATCGTCTCCGGAAAACTCCGCGACAGTAGCCTTTAGCGCAGGAATCATCGGGTAGGCCATAACAGTATCGCGAACATCATCGAGAGCCTGTTGCTGCGCATCGGCATCATCGGCTTGCCAGGTTTGATAGAGGTGGTCGATCGCTGCAGGATTGACGTTCGCCGTAGCCGAAATGCAGCCGGCACCGCCGTTTCGCATGTTCGCCAACAGGAAGCTTTCACTGCCGACAAAAACCCGGAAGTCATCCCACTTTTTCTCGAGCATGGCGTTCGTGTTATCCCAGCTGCCTGAACTGTCCTTGATGCCGACGACTGTTTTCGGATATGCCTTGATGAGACGCTCAATCAAATCGAGCGAGAATCCAACCTGGGCAATAGGCGGAATGTGATAAAGATAGATTCGCAGCGATTCGTCTCCAACACGGTCGATCACTTCGGCGAAGTTCGCAAAAATGCCGTCGTCGCTGATGCCCTTGTAATAGAACGGCGGCAACATCAGTGTTCCGGCACAGCCCAGCTTCACAGCGTGGGCGGTTAACTTCACAGTATCTGTCAGCGCACAGCACCCGGTCCCCGGCATCATTCGCCTTG
>JAHEFD010000081.1 GCA_024640345.1 Woeseiaceae bacterium | reverse complement strand
CTAATAAGTTGTCGGCCCGTCCCGCTGGCTTCTCGTATTGGCGCTGTGTCGGTGACAAATCTCCCAGGATTCCACTATCAGCCTTCCGGATCCTGCGCGATGCCCACATGCACTAATTGAGGCGTTTTGCGTAAAGACACTTTGTTCCGGTATACCGGCCTTTTCCCGGAGAGCGAATGCCGATTCCACGCCCGAAAGCAGTTGGTAGTTTCGATAGGCGAGTGTCCGTTTTACCCCGAAACCGGCCGCTCAAGTGCTAGTATTTGCTGCATACATAACAGCGGCTAGTGACTCAAGGGACAGGTCGTCAATCAATGATTGACGTGCTTTGCTCCGTACGTTTTTTCTAAAATCCTGCGACCTGAAAACCTAAGAACTCTTGTGTAGATAGAGCACTATCTCAAACGCGTGACACTCGGCTTGTAATCCGAACCGTCGCGCATAAGCGGCACTTTTTGGACTACGACATACTATGATTTCTTTCACCGCAATGGTCTGGATTGGCTTCCTCGTTCTTATCGCCGCCGTGGTGGCGCTGGACCTTGGTGTTTTTCATCGCGAGCGCCGAGTTGTCAGCATTCCCGAGGCCCTCGGTTGGACGGCGGTATGGATCGCACTGGCGTTAGTCTTCAACGTCGGCGTCTACTATCTGTACGAATTCAATCCGGCTGGCTGGGACGTGGATACGGAGCAGTTGGGTGGATTCGACGCGTCAATTCAATTTTTCACGGGGTATTTGGTCGAGAAATCGCTGTCCATCGACAACGTTTTCGTAATCGCGATGGTCTTTGCGCATTTCAACGTGCCTCTCGCCGAACAGCACAGGGTTCTGTTCTGGGGCATCTTCGGCGCGGTCGTCCTTCGTGGGATTATGATTTTTGGCGGAATTGCTCTCTTGGAGCGATTCGATTGGCTGGTCTATCTGTTTGGCGCGGTGTTGATTTACTCCGCTGCAAGTATGCTGGTTGTGCGCCACGATAATCTTGCGCCGGAAGATAACTTCTTCATCAAGCTAGTGCGCCGAATGGTTCCTGTGACAGACGATTTCCATGATGGCCGATTTTTTGTACGGGTAGACGGCACTCTCATGGCGACACCACTATTTCTCGCGCTCATCCTGGTTGAAATCAGCGATGTTACGTTTGCAATCGACTCGATTCCTGCAATTTTTGCCATCACCCGCGACCCATTTATCGTGTTTACGTCGAATGTCTTTGCAATCCTCGGGTTACGATCTCTGTATTTCGTGTTGGCCGGGCTTATGGAAAAATTCCGTTACCTGAAGATGAGCCTGGTTTTCCTGCTGGCATACATTGGTGTGAAGATGCTGCTCGTGCACCACTATCCGATTCCAAACGTCGTATCGCTGGCGGTTATCGCCGGCATTCTTGCAGTCGGCATCCTGGCATCGACAAAAACCGCTGGCGATACGGCGGCATTAGTTTCTCCTCTCGCCCAGGAGATTGAGAGGCTCTTCGTCGTATCCTATCGGCAGGCACGACGAGCGGTAATTCTGGTGATCGGATCTTCTGTTCTCGTTATCGGGGTGGCGATGGTATTCCTTCCGGGACCTGCAATTCTTGTAATTCCACTTGGTCTCACGATTCTCGGCCTGGAGTTCGCTTGGGCCAGGCGATGGCTTGCCGAAATGAAGATCAGATTTGAAGATGCTCGTGAGTTCGCGAAAAAGTCTCTACGAAAAGAATAGTGAGCGGGAGACTCTCTAACGGCACTTGGTCCACGCACAATCACGACTCGATTGTCGAGATAGACTCGGGCCTCTTTAGTATCGATGAACACCAGCTGGAAAAGGCGACGGTGCGAATGCCGGGTAATTTGCCAGTCATAGGGCCGTGAGCGCTCACGAATAGTCTCGATGTGAATGAACTCGGGGCCTTCTTCAGGCAGTACTTCTCCGAAAAGTGCAAAATGAGGAATAGTCTGGTTCTTTTGCATAAACAGCTCTTGATTGTCGAGCGCGAGTTTTGCTCCAAAAGTAAAATCCACGGTCCGGCATGTCCATTTCTGCCGTTTGTGTTTACTTTTACGATGACCCGGAGGGGACCAGGCACGTCAGGAGGGGCCATGGCATTTCGTTTCAATCCTTACTCGCCGGCGGTGGACGCCGATCCGTTTCCGTTCTACAAGACCCTGCGCGACGAGCATCCGTGCTTCTGGAGCGACGAGGCAAATATGTGGATCCTGTCGCGTTACGCAGATATCAGCGGCGCGCTGCAGGACTGGCGCAGCTATTCGTCAGCGCAGGGCAACCTGATGGACGAGCTTCCTAATCGGGCCGGCGCCACGCTCGGCACGACAGATCCACCGCGTCACGATCGTCTCCGCAGTCTCATCCAGATGGCCGTCACCAAGCGGGCGCTCGAACACATTATCGAACCGACTCGAAATGCCGTCATCGGGTACCTCGACGATTTAGAGGGCAGGCGGACGTTTGATTTTGTAGCAGAGTTCTCGTCCAGAACGACAGTCGACCTGTTGTTCTTTCTTTTCAATATGCCCCGCGAAGATATGCGGGAAGTTCGCGACAATGCCGTGCTGATGGTGCAAACGGATCCCGAGACGCGCCAAAAAGGACCGGAGCATCTGGCCGCGTTCCAATGGATGGCCAACTACGCCGACAAACTTGTCCAGGCGCGCAAGAAGAACCCGGGTGATGACCTGTTGAGCCAGTTCATTCTCGCCGAGATCGATGGTGAGAAGCTGCTGGATCGCGAAGTGCAGATGACGGTAACGACCCTGATCATGGCCGGGGTTGAGTCACTGTCCGGATTCATGACGATGTTTGCGCTGAATCTCGCCACACACCCTGAAGCGCGAAGGGCGCTGGCCGATGAGCCGGGGCTGATTCCCGACGCCATCGAGGAGAGTCTGCGTTTCAACACCTCCGCCCAGCGGTTCAAGCGCTGCCTGACCCGGGACGTCGAGCTGCATGGCAAGACCATGCGCAAAGGCGATTTTGTCTGCCTGGCTTACGGGTCGGGCAATCGTGACGAGCGGATGTTCGAGAATCCGGATATCTACGATATCTATCGCAAGCCGCGAGGGCATCTCGGTTTTGGGAGAGGCGTGCATGCTTGCCTTGGCATTGCAATAGCGAGGCTCGCGGTTAAAGTAGCGTTTGAGGAGTTCCTGGCGCGTGTGCCGGGGTTTGAACAGGCCGAGCGTGAAGTCCCCTGGATTCCATCGACGAACTTCAGAAGCCCGATTCGGCTCGAACTTGCGCGAACATGAAGTCAGGGCCTGTCAACAGGTACAGGATTATCGTTCTTCTGTGCTCCCTTGATGCCAGGGCAAAGGAGGAACAGTTTCTTCGAGGAAGCATCGACCATAATGATGCAATGCGCGATCATTCGCATTCAGGTGTTGCTAAGGAAGGGCTGTTGTCGCCGTGTTCGTAACAAAAATCAAACTGCCCAGGGAGGCGGGCTGGTCATAGGCAGCACTGCCAGCTTCGGAAGCTGCTGCTGACGTGTCACTAATAACAGCCGAACAGGAAAGAAAAGATTTATGTCTATCGTCGTAACCAACATTTCAAGAGATGCCCGGCAATACGCCGGGGAGTTTGCTGAACTTGGCGTTGCCACGACGCACGAGGCGCAAGGTCGAACCGGTCTGCTTGACTGTCGACTGCGACCCATTTATCGCCCGGCGAGCATAGCGGGCACAGCCGTGACCTGTGAAGTGGCACCTGGTGACAACTGGATGATCCACGTCGCGGCCGAGCAATGCCAGGAGGGCGACATCCTGGTCGTTACGCCGACGAGTCAATGCCACGACGGCTATTTTGGTGACCTGCTGGCGACATCGTTGCGGGCCCGGGGAGTGCTGGGCCTCGTTATCGATGCCGGGGTTCGTGATATCGCGACATTAACGGAGATGCAGTTTCCGGTGTGGTCGGCGGCCGTATGCGCGCAGGGAACTGTCAAGGAAACAATCGCCAATGTAAATACGTCAGTCATTTGTGCAGGCCAGCGAATTGATCCGGGCGACCTGATCGTCGCTGATGATGATGGAGTGGTTGTCGTTCGTAAAGCCGACGCGGCGACAGTTCTCGAAAGAGCAAAAGAACGTGTCATCAATGAAGAGAAGAAGCGCGCGCGCTTTGAGGCTGGCGAGCCTGGTCTTGATGTTTACGGCATGCGCGAGCGGTTGGCTGAGAAAGGCCTGCGTTACGTCGACTCCGAGTCGGACAGTGAGTGATGCAGCAATCCATTCCGACAATCGTAATGCGTGGCGGAACATCGAAAGGCCTTTACTTTTTGCAGAAGGACCTGCCTGAAGACGTCGAAGAACGAAACAGGACATTGCTTGCGGCCATGGGTTCGCCGGATGCGAGACAGATCGATGGTATGGGCGGCGCCCATCCGTTGACGAGCAAGGTCGCGATCGTATCGCCGTCCTCCGACGACAACGTCGACGTTGACTACCTGTTCCTGCAGGTGATGGTTGACAAGGCGCTGGTCAGTGACGGCCAGAACTGCGGCAACATTCTGGCTGGCGTAGGTCAGTTCGCGATCGAAAAAGGTCTCGTCGAGCCCGATGACGATGTGACGGCAGTACGTATTCGCATGCTGAATTCCGGTGGTATCGCGATCGCCAGGGTCCAGACGCCGGGCCGGCAAGTCAGTTATGAGGGCAGCGCGAGCATAGACGGCGTGCCGGGCACAGCTGCGCCGGTCATGATCGACTTTGCCGATGTTGCCGGCTCAAACTGTGGTGCACTCCTGCCGACCGGCAAAGTTGTCGATGAAATCGATGGTGTTCAGGTTACGTGTATCGATAATGGCATGCCTGTTGTGCTGCTAAGGGCGACGGACTTTGGCAAGAGTGGATATGAGGTTCCGGCAGACCTGGAAGCGGACGACGCGTTGAAAATGCGCATCGAATCGATTCGCCTGAAGGCGGGTCCCATGATGAATCTCGGGGACGTCGCAGAGCAGACTGTTCCCAAGATGAGCCTTGTCGCACCGGCTCGGCATGGTGGTGCTGTCACCACCCGCACATTCATCCCGCACCGCGTTCATCAGTCGATTGGTGTACTGGGTGCCACAAGCGTAGCTGCTGCCTGCTGCATTCCCGGCACCGTTGCCGAAGGTGTCGCGACACGTGGTGATGGCAGCGTACTGCACATTGAACACCCGACCGGTCATCTGACAGTCGATATCGATTTATCTGAAAACGACGGCGACTTCAGGGTCTCTCGCTCGGCACTCCTGCGCACAGCCCGAAAACTCATGGACGGCTATGTCTTCGTCCCCGAAGGAAACGCATAATGCTCATCATCGACTGCCATGGTCATTACACGACGGCACCGGAGCCTCACCAGGAATTCCGCAAGGCACAACTCGCGCGGCTCGGGAATCCAACCCTGGAGCCACCGAAACCTGCACGTATCAGTGACGATGAGATTCGCGACACGATCGAAAAAAACCAGTTGAAATTGCTGCGCGAGCGGGGCGCTGACCTGACGATTTTCTCACCGCGTGCTTCGGCTATGGAACATCATATCGGTGACCCGGCAACGTCGATGGCCTGGGCGCGAGCGAACAACGACCTGATCAGGCGCGTTGTCGATCTCTATCCCGAGAACTTCGTCGGTGGTGCTCAACTGCCGCAGGTTGCTGGCGAGTCGCTCGACGGTCCTGTCGAAGAACTGGAGCGCGCCGTGAATGAGTTGGGCTTTGTCGGCTGCAACCTGAGTCCGGACCCCTCCGGGGGGTATTGGAAGTCGCCACCATTAACCGATCGTTACTGGTACCCGATTTACGAGAAGCTTACCGAGCTCGATGTGCCGGCGATGATTCATGTATCCGCGAGTTGTAATCCCTGCTTTCATGCCACGGGCGCTCATTACATGAACGCAGACACTACTGCGTTCATGCAGTTGTTGCAGGGCAATCTGTTTGCCGATTTTCCCGAGCTGCGCATGATCATCCCCCACGGCGGCGGCGCGGTACCCTACCACTGGGGACGATATAGGGGCCTCGCTGATATGCTGAAGCAGCCCGATCTTTCGGAGCACCTGATGAAAAACGTCTTTTTCGATACCTGCGTTTACCATCAGCCGGGCATCAACCTGTTATTCGAGGTCATCAACGTCGACAATGTCCTGTTCGCATCGGAAATGGTGGGTGCCGTGCGAGGAATCGATCCGCAGACAGGCCATTATTTCGACGACACCAAACGCTACGTAGATACCCTCGAGATGAGCGAAGAAGATCGCAGGAAGGTGTTTGAGCTCAATGCACGCCGGGTCTATCCGCGACTTGATGCGCACCTGAAAGCACAGGGAAGATGAGCAACAGAAAGTTCACAATGGATGACGGCTGGCTGGAGTTCCACCCGAATCCCTCGGTCCCCGATTTTAAAGTGCCGCGAGGTTCGGTCGACGCGCATTGTCACGTGTTTGGTCCCGGGGACGTATTTCCGTACGCGGCCGTACGCAAGTACACGCCTTGTGACGCGCCGAAGGAAAAACTATGGGAGCTGAGAGACCACCTGGGTTTTGCACGAAACGTCATCGTGCAGGCGACCTGCCATGGTACCGACAACCGCGCGCTCGTCGACGCCATACATCATTCAGGCGGTAACGCCCGCGGCGTTGCGTCGGTCAAGCGAGACGTAACGGACGATGAGTTGCAGGCGTTGCAGGATGCGGGTGTGCGCGGGGTTCGATTCAGTTTCGTCAAGCGCCTGGTCGATACGTTGCCACACGACGCGCTGCGGGAAGTCGGCGAACGCATTCAGGCCCTGGGCTGGCACCTGGTTATCTATGTTGAGGCACAGGATCTTCCCGAGCTGTATGACTTCTTTTCATCCCTGCCCGGAACGATTGTGTTCGACCACATGGGCAGGCCGGATGTCAGCAAGGACGCGAATGGTGATGAGTTCGACCTGTTCAACAAGCTACTTTCGGAAAATGAGAACATGTGGGCCAAAGTCAGTTGCCCGGATCGCCTGAGCGTGAGTGGCCCGCCGGACTATGTTGATGTTGTGCCATTCGCTAAACGAATAGTCGAGGCGTTTCCTGACCGCGTGCTTTGGGGTACGGACTGGCCGCATCCGAACCTGACATCGCACATGCCTGATGACGGTAAACTGGTTGACTACATACCGAAGATCGCTGCGACTCCGGAGTTGCAAAGAAAACTGCTCGTCGACAACCCGATGCGACTCTACTGGCCCGAGGAGATGTGCTGATGGCGCTGGAAAAACCTTATATGGACATCCCGGGGACGATTGTCTTTGATTCAGATGTTGCGCGCCGCGGTTACTGGATAAACCGGTTCTGCAAATCGCTCATGGATGCCGGGAACCGTGATCGATTTCGTGCCGATGAGAGAGCCTATCTCGATGAATGGCCCCTGGCGGAAGAACAAAAAAAAGCGCTGCTTGATCGAGACTACAACCGCGTCCTCGAACTTGGTGGCAACGTGTATTTTTTTTCCAAGCTTTTCTTTACCGATGAACAGTCGTTCGAACAGGCAGCCTCGGCTATGACCGGAATGCCGCGAGAGAAATATCGCGAGATGATGCTCAATGGTGGTCGCTCACCGGATGGCAATCGTTTCAAAAAGGAGTGGGAGGGTGGCTAAGATAACAGCCGGAGTGGCGACGTCTCATGTTCCGGCAATCGGAGCAGCAATTGACCTCGGCAAGACGCAGGACGAATACTGGGCGCCCCTTTTCAGGGGATACGAGTTTTCAAAGCAGTGGATCAGGGAAAATCCGCCCGATGTCGTTTTTCTTGTCTATAACGATCATGCCAGCGCCTTCGGCATGGAGTTGATCCCGACTTTTGCAATTGGTTGCGGTGAGTCGTTTGCCCCTGCTGATGAAGGCTGGGGTCGGCGACCGGTGCCCGATGTCATCGGGCATCCCGATCTCGCCTGGCACGTAAGGCAGTCCCTGGCGGAGGCTGATTTCGACCTGACCATCGTTAATGAGATGGATGTCGATCACGGGCTAACGGTTCCTTTGTCATTGATGTTCGGGCAGCCAGATGCCTGGCCCTGCAAAGTTATTCCGTTTGCTGTCAATGTTGTCATTTACCCGCCACCCTCGGGCCAGCGCTGCTTTAACATCGGCAAAGCAATTCGTAAAGCCGTCGAAAGTTTTGATGAAGACCTGAATGTGCAGATCTGGGGTACCGGTGGCATGAGCCATCAGCTGCAGGGGCCACGCGCCGGATTAATCAACAAGGAGTTCGACAACGATTATCTGGATCGACTTGTTACCGATCCTGAATCGCTCGCCGCCATGCCGCATGTTGACTACCTGCGCGAGGCCGGCTCTGAAGGCGTTGAGCTCGTGATGTGGTTGATCATGCGCGGTGCGTTAGATGATAAGGTTGAAGTGTTGCATCGCTTCTATCATGTCCCGGCTTCCAACACGGCCGTCGGACACCTGGTGTTAAAAAATTCCGCATAGTGGAGAGTTAAATGAAAGTTGTGCTGGCCGGTGCTGGAGCATTCGGCAAGAAACACCTGGATGGGATGAAAAACATTGACGGCGTTGAATGCGTGTCCGTCGTCGGCAGAGACCTGGAACCGACACAGGCCGTTGCCAAGCAATACGGGATACCTCATGCATGTACTGATCTCGCCGAAGCGCTCGCAGAACCCGGCGTCGACGCGGCGATACTCTGTACGCCAACCCAGATGCACGCCGCACAGGCGATACAGTGCATGGACGCTGGCAAGCACGTGCAGGTCGAAATTCCGCTGGCAGACTCACTGACCGATGCCGAAGCCGTAGTCGCGAAGCAAAGGGAAACCGGCCTCGTCGCGATGTGTGGTCACACGCGCCGTTTCAATCCCTCGCACCAGTGGATTCACAACAAGATCGAGGCCGGTGAGCTCAATATCCAGCAGCTGGATGTCCAGACTTACTTCTTCCGACGCAAGAATATGAATGCAGCCGGTGAGCCGCGTTCGTGGACAGATCACTTGTTGTGGCACCACGCGGCGCACACGGTGGATCTGTTTGCGTACCAGGCAGGCGAAAAAATCGTACAGGTCAACGGCATTGAAGGGCCGCATCATCCCGAACTCGGTATTGCGATGGATATGTCGATCCAGATGAAGACCGGGAGTGGCAAGATCTGCACGCTTTCGCTGTCGTTCAATAACGATGGGCCACTGGGGACTTTCTTCCGTTACATCTGTGACAATGGCACTTACGTTGCCCGCTACGACGATCTCGTCGACGGCTATGAAAATGCAATAGATGTTTCCAGCGTCGATGTGTCGATGAACGGTATCGAATTACAGGACCGCGAATTTTTCGCGGCAATTACAGAAGGGCGGGAACCGAATTCCTCGGTTGCGCAGGTGCTGGATTGCTACCGCGTGCTGCACGACGTAGAGCAGCAGTTCGGTGGCTAGCGGTATGACAGCGGAAAGAAAACTGGGACCGTGGTCCGTTCCCGCAGTTGGCCTGGGTTGTATGAACCTGTCGCACGCTTACGGCGTGCCGCCAACACGGCAGCAGGGCGAAACCGTGCTGCAAAAGGCGCTCGACCTCGGTATTACCCATTTCGATAGCGCTGCACTCTACGGGTTCGGGCGCAACGAGGAACTCATTGGTCCGTTTCTCAAGCCTTACCGGGATGACATCGTGCTCGTCAGCAAATGTGGAATGCGCGGCGAAAACGGTGTGCGCACGATCGACGGTCGGCCGGAGAAACTGCGCGAGGACATCGAGGCCTCACTTAAGCGGCTCGGCACTGACGTCATCGACCTTTACTACCTGCATCGATTCGACAAAGGCACGCCAGTTCCCATAGAGGAAAGCGTTGGCGAACTTGGCCGCATGGTGGACGAGGGTAAAGTCAGGGAGATTGGGCTTTCCGAAGTCTCTGCAGACACTCTTCGCAGAGGATTTGCTGTTCACCCGATCGCTGCCGTGCAGTCGGAGTACTCTCTGTGGACTCGCAATGCGGAGATTTCGGTGCTTGATACCTGCGCTGAACTCGGAATCGCATTCGTAGCATTTTCGTCGTTAGCGAGAGGCTTCCTGACTTCGATCGATCTTGATCCGGGAACATTCGCTGAAAAAGATATCCGGCGAACTATGCCTCGCTTCCAGGAACCGCAATTTTCAGAGAATCGGAAATTGATACCTAATTACCGGGCGATCGCGGACGACGCGGGCTGCACGCCGGCACAACTCGCGCTGGCTTGGGTCCTGCAGAAAGGCGAGCATATACATGTGATTCCGGGAACGACGTCGGCCGAACATCTGCAGGAGGATTGGGCCGCCCTGGAAGTGCATCTCCCAGGCGAAATCATTCAGCGCGCCGAAGAATTGATCAATCAGCAGACCATCAGCGGTCCACGCTACCCTGCGGCAACACAGGCTGAGATCGATACCGAGGAATTCGAGTAACCCATTGCGAATTGTTAAGGCAGACGCCACCAGAAATGGCGGCCCTGTTGCCTCATGCCCGGTCGGAATCCTGACGTACAGCGATTCACCGGCCTGTCAGTAACAGCTCGGTCGGAAGCGGCTACCGGGGTGTTAAACTGATGAAAAGTTGTTAATGACCCAAAGCAGACACTCGGCCGGTGTAAGAAATATGCCAATTACACAAATTTCACGTTTCATTCGCCAGCATGAATGGTTCGCTGTGGCGGTGGAGATTCTCGTCGTCATAGTCGGGCTGATGCTGGCGTTTCAACTTGATCGGTGGTGGGAGCGGCGCGGCGAGAGAGTGCAGGAGGCGGAGTATGTCGCCCGCCTTATTGCCGACGTGGAAACCGATATTCCTACTATCGAATACGCCATAAGTCTTGCCGAATTGCGGAAGGATATGGCGGACCTGCTCATGGAAGTCGCCGAAAGTCCGGCAGCGGCGACAAGAGAGCCGATACGTTTCATTGCCGCCGTGCAGCAGGCGGCATTTACCTACTCGCCGAATTTGGCTGCGCATACTTTTGAGGACATGCGTTCAACCGGTAATTTACGGCTGTTGCGTGATTCAACGATCAAGGATGCGCTTTACGGTTACTACAATTTCGATCGCAGTCAGAACCAGTATCGGCAGCTGCAGTTCATGAGTGAAAGCCGGCATTTTGAACTTGCCGCAGGCGTATTGAATTTCGAACAGTCTCGTCTCGTTCAAGACACCTGGTACGTGGTTGCGCCGGGCGACCTGGAAGCCTTCGACTCGGCGACACTGGATATGTCGGAGCTACATGCATCGGTGGAACGGTTCAGATCGAGGGGGGAACTCCTCGCCTGGTTGCCCGAATTGCGTCACCTGCAGATCGAGCAAATAGTCGTCAATGAAAGTCGCCTCGAAAAAGCGAAAGATGTTCTGACTCTCCTGAGGGCCTACGCAACAAACCTGGATTCATCAGCGGGATAAAATTTAGTGCGCCATTTGGCCAGCTTGCGGGTCGCAATGCGCGCATCAATGATAACTTTCAATTGATGTCTGATCCTTGCGTGCTCTTGGCCGAAAGCAGCCCCAGGGCCGTTAGCGTCCTGAGAGGCTGGATTGCCCTCGAAAGCGGCCGCTGGGCTGCTAAACTAATGAGGGCTGCAATTAACCCAAAACCGATAGTCGCCGTAGCACTTCCCCCTCGGATATTATTCTCCGTATCTGCACGGATTCTCAACGATTGATCGAAGGACTTCTCATGCAAACATATGTATACGGCCGGTGGCTGCGAGGGTTGCTGTTGTTAGCTCTAATGCCGCTGTGCACGCCAGCTCTGGGCCAGGTCGACGATAGCCGATTTGGTATCGGTCTAGAGACTGGCGCAGTCGGCTTCACGAAGAACGACGTCCGTATCCCAGGCGATACGGGAACCAGGTTCGACATGACCGGCCTCACTGGCTCGGGACCGGAATTCTTTGTGAGACTCGACGCGCACTGGGACATCAACGACAAGCATGGCCTTCGCGTTGTCTTGTCCCCGCTCGAGGTATCGGGTACGGGCGAACTCGCGGCGGATACCGAATTCGCCGGGGGGACGTTTCCTGCCGGCACGACCGATGCGACCTACCAGTTCAGTGCCTACAAACTTACTTACCGTTACACGTTCTTCGAAAACGCGTCCTGGCAATGGCGCGTCGGAGTGACGGGTGTCATACGCGACGCCAACGTCGAGCTGCGGCAGGCCGATAATCAGGCGAATGATGACAATGTCGGGTTCGTGCCGACACTGCATCTGTCCGGCGTACATCGGTTTTCCGACCGGTGGCGATTCAGTATGGATTTCGATGGGCTGGCCGGCGGACCGGGCCGATTGATCGATCTCGGGCTCAAGCTGGACTACACCATTAACAAAAACTGGCGAATCGGTGGCGGCTATCGGACCGTTGAGGGGGGCGTCGAGACCGACGATGTCTACAATTTTGCCTGGCTGAATTACGCTGTGCTGGACGTACGCTACTGGTTCTGAGAACGCCGTTCAAGCGTGGCTTGAATCCGCCGCAGGTATTGCCGGTCGCGGATTCACCGAACACGCTGCTCTCAGCGGCTCAGCAAGAAAGCCTTGGTTGAGGCGCACCATCAGAGTTGAGTGGCCGCTTTTGGCCATTGGCCCAAAGCGGACTATCGAAAATCTTTACCCCGAGGTCCGGTTCCGGTATGAACGGTTCTAGATATCGTGAAATCAAGTAACAAGTCAAAGGCTAACTCGACTTTTGGCGGCTAATCTTGAGTGTTGCGATAAATCGAACGAGATTAGCGCGGGGTCGTTTGGGAACCAATGATTCGCTATTTAGAAGCACTGCTGTCGATGCAAGATCCGACGCAGCCACACACTCTTCTTACTCGTCTGGTGGTGAGCTTCTGTGTTTGCGTGGTCTGCATAGTGTTGTACGGTTTTTATGGCTTGATCGCCGCCATCGTCGTCTACCTTTTTGGAGTAGAACTGATGGGGCTCCCGGCGAATTGGGCGCTTTATTCATTTATGATTGGTTTGCTAATTGGTTGCTGGAATTCAATTCTGAGCATTCGCGATTACTGGAAAGGTTACGGATACGGCGAGAGCTAAAAGATCGATCAATCATTGGCAGCTAACGACTGCTAATGGCCGTAAGCAGCCCCTGGACAGCTAAACTACCGAGAGGCTTGTTTGATCCCGAAAGCGGCCTCTGAGCTGCTAGAATGATGAGAGGCTGCTAATGACCCCAGAGGCCGTTTGATTAGTTGCATGATTGTGACTCGCTCCAGGCAGCCCGTCCCGATATGTGAATTTAATATTGTCAGCATTTGTTGGCACGCTAGAGAATGTATGACAGACAAGAATCTCAACCACATGAATTACCTTATCCGCTGCCTCGTAGGCATCGGTTCTATTCTTTTCGGATTGAGCCTGATGAACGGCCCAAGTGATGCCAGCGGCATTCCCGTCATTCTGGGCGTTCTTGCGATCGCTGTGGGCGGGCTGATATTAGTCGTGTCGCTAGTCACCTGGGGTTTTTTTGCAGTCAAGCGAGCAGATACGAATGCCGATGATCCAACTCACGGGCGCCCAGACAATACAACTGAGCAACATCCCGAGTTCAGTAAAATTACTTTGTGGCAGATTATTCGTAGGATTATTTACTGGTGGTGGTGAGAGCAGGCGTCTGGAAATGCTGGTCAAAGGGCCGCG
>JAHEFD010000080.1:11925-13697 GCA_024640345.1 Woeseiaceae bacterium | reverse complement strand
GAAAACAGGTTGGCATCCTTGTTGTGATAAAGAATCGGCAGTTGCCGTCCCTTGCACATGTCCTTCGTGTTCGACAGGCACTGGTTCATCATGTCGACGAGCTTGGTTCCCCTGTAAAGGAATAGCCCCGTGTTGCGATAGGACGGGAAACACATGTCGCCCGAACGCAATGCCATGCCCTGGGCAATCGACACGGCTTCTTCGCCTTTAGACTCCATGTAGAAACTGATTCTTCCCTGGCGCTGAATTTGCCAAAGGCGTTCGTCGAATACGCGGTTCAGCAACATCCACCGCAGCCCGATCTGCAGCTTTTCCGGATCCAGGTTGGGATTCCATTCTCCTTGCGCGCGGTGTTTGTCATCCAGCACACGAACGAGGTCAAGGCTCAGGTTCTCGATGTCCTTAGGGCGGGAGTCGATCGAGGGTTTCCCGACACTGCCGGCCGGGGAGAGATTCAGATAACTAAAATCCGGTTTGTCGCCAGGGCGTGCAGAAGGATGCGGAATGTGCAGACGCGATTTAGTGACCATAGGAGAGTCTCGTTGTTGTTGGCGCGAGGCGTACTGTAATCCTGCCACCTGGCGCTTTCCACGGATATACGTAGCCGCCCAATATATCCGGTCAAACCGGCCAAATGCATGCAAATTGGGTTGCTAAGTTATTGTCAGACGCATAACCTATGTGCCTTAAGGCATAATAAGCACATAAAGTATGCAAAAAGTGGATATCGATCAAACGGACCGGCGAATTCTGCAGCTCCTGCAAACAGAGTCCGGCATCAACGCCGCGGCCATTGGCGAGCGCATCGGTCTTTCTCAATCGGCCTGCTGGAGGCGAATACAGCGCCTGCGCGACGAAGGTGTGATCAGGGATCAGCCCGTCATTCTGGATCCCGAGAAGGTGGGATTGAGTACCATGGTTTTTGCCCAGGTCAAACTGACCTCTCACGGACGAAGTAATCTCACTGACTTTGCCGAGGCCGTTCGAAAGTACCCCGAAGTGCTGGATTGCTACGTTGTGCTTGGTAACGTCGACTTCCTGTTGCGAATCGTTGCAGAGGACATAAAGGGCTATGAAAGATTCATTTACGAAAAACTTTCCCAGCTGCCCGGCGTTCAGGAAGTGAATTCGAGCATGGCGTTATCGGAGATCAAACACACGACGGTGTTGCCGATCTGACTCGACGTAAGAGTGACTATCTTGCGAAGAACGTGGCAACGCTTTATCAGCCTCTCGGTAGTGGATGGAGCAAGAAAACTGGTCTGGCAACGCACTGAGACCAGGCTGCTTTGCAGTTAGGAGAAGAAAATGGGTTTTTATGACGATCCGGACAAGGTCGATGAATATGAAAAGATGTGTGCGGACTATGATGGCACGCAGGTCTTCGACGCGTTGGCGCGACACCTGCCTCCCGGAAAAACCATTCTTGAAATCGGTTGCGGTCCTGGCAATGATATCGAATCGCTGAAAGTCAACTATCCGATCGTCGGTTCAGATAATTCAAAGGAATTCCTGAAGCGCTGCCGGCAAAGACAGCCGAAAATCGAATTCCTGAATCTTGACGTTGTCACCCTGGATACGGATCGCCGATTTGACTGCGTCTATTCGAACAAGGTGCTTCATCACCTGTCGCTCGACAAGCTGATCCTGTCTTTCAAGAGGCAAAGCCAGGTGATCATTGCCGGCGGGTTGTTTGCACACTCGTTCTGGATTGGCGACGAAGAGTTCGAGAAGGACGGAATGTATTTTCGTTATCACAATCGTGATGCGCT
>JAHEFD010000080.1:0-11825 GCA_024640345.1 Woeseiaceae bacterium | reverse complement strand
GTGCTCGTCGATGTATCCACATCGCTGTATTCAATAGCATCAGGATGATCGCCAACTTCCTGCATCGTCGAAATCAGCATGCCGATCAGTGCACATGCGATAAACACGATTCCCACGCGGTCGATAAATGGCAGTGATGGCCAGTAAAGTTTGAATGCAATCGACAGGGCTGCAGATCCTATCGCTGCCGCAATAGCGCCGTTTGCCGTCGTCCTCTTCCAGAAAATGGCAAGCATGAATATGGCGACGACTCCCGGCGTGAAGAAGCCTGTGAACTCCTGGATATACTGGAACGCCTGGTCGAATTTGCCGAGCAAAGGTCGGGCGATAATGGCGGCAGTGATAATTGCTGAAAGACTGACGATTCGTCCCACGGTAACAAGCTCTGTTTCGGAGTGATCGGACTTGCTGAACTGCGAATAAATGTCCATCGTGAAAATAGTCGAAATGCTGTTCATCATTGACGCGAGTGACGAAACGATGGCTGCGATCAGGGCAGCAAACACCAGTCCGGCCAGGCCCACCGGGAGCAGCTTCATCATTTCAGGATAAGCCTGGTCGGGAGCCGAAAGATTCGGCGCAAGAATGACTGCTGCGATACCCGGGAGTACGACCAGAACAGGCATCAGCAACTTCAGGAATGCGGCGAACACGATCCCCTTCTGCGCCTCGCGGTTGTCCTTTGCCGCCAGCGCGCGCTGAATGATGTACTGGTTAAAACCCCAATAGGACAGGTTCATGATCCACATTCCACCGACGAGAACCGAGATGCCGGGAAGGCTCATATAGTGAGGGTTATCTTTCGAAAGGATCATGTCGAATTTTTCGGGCGCCTGCTCGAGCACCATCTGAAACCCGGCGACGACGCCCTGGCCACCGGAAATTTCGTTCATTGATATATAGGCGATGAACAGGCCGCCGAGCACTAGCAGAATGACCTGAACGATATCAGTCATCGCAACGGCCTTTAGTCCTCCATAGAGCGAGTAACCCGTTGCGAAGGCGGCGAGTATTATCAGCGCGTAGTTGAGATCCATGCCGGTGACCGTATTAATCGCCAGGGATCCAAGCCACAATATCGAGGTGAGATTTACGAACACGTAAACGCCGAGCCAGAAGAGTCCGAGGATGGTTTTGACGCGTGCATCGAATCTTTGCTCGAGAAACTGCGGCATCGTGTAGATCTTGTGTTTCAGGAAAACCGGCAGCAGGTATTTTCCGACGATGATGAGCGTTATCGCCCCCATCCATTCGTAAGATGCGATGGCAGCACCCATGACGAAGGCCGAGCCTGACATGCCGATTATCTGCTCGGCCGAAATGTTGGCAGCGATCAGTGATGCGCCAATCGCCCACCAGGGTAACGCCCGACCAGCAAGAAAATAGTCCTGCGTATCTTTTTTATGACCGGCCTTTTCGCGCGAGACCCATTGCGCCAGAAAAAACAGCGAGAACGCGTAAATTGCGACGACAGCGAGGTCCAGTGTTTGCAGGTGCATAGGTATCCCTTAGCGTTTAACCAGTTGATCGAGTTGGCCCGGCATCGGTACGTACGGTTTGAGTGTGAACGAATACTGATATGAAATTTCACCCAATGAATACTTCATCAGCGTTCGTTTTCCCCATGAATCGTCGCCGCCGACACCCATCTGGCCGTAGTCGATATCAAGCGATACGAGGTCACGCGGACCAACGTCGCTTACATGAACATTGACGCGATCATTATTTTCGCGCGCGCCCGGGCCATCTTCACTGGTAATTGCTATCTTCACCGGTGGAACAAAGTCCGCGAGGCGGTTGTTATGGACCCCAAAGCTCACTAGCTCATCAGCAAAAACCAGCAAGCCCAGGTCCTCGTTATTGCTGAGTGACAGCCACCTGACGTCCGTCTTGTACCCATTTTCCTGTGGTCGCAGATAAGGAACGTAGTGATCTGCAACCGTGTTTGTGTAGCGGCCGACATTGGCCGCGAGCTTGCGGTCTGAATAGTTTTCAAACGGGCCCCGGCCGAACCATTCGACATGATCCAGATCGCGCACGAGTTCGACATTCATTCCGACGCGGGGAAAGACAGGTAACCCGTCCTCTCTCTTAAGTGCATTCGATACATGGATGGAGCCGCTCGCATCAAATGAGTAAGTCGATACCCACTCGGCGATCCGATTTCCGTCGTCGTCCGAGAAATAATAGGCAGATCTGATATTCACGATGTCGCTTTCTGTTCCCGAGGCCTCCACCGACTCCAGGGTCCGGTTGCGCCCGGCCTGCTCCCAAACCGCCGCCCAGTCCTGCATGTAATTACCGAAGTCATTATCGGTTGGTGCACGCCAGAAATTCGGGGTTAGGGGTGCAAGCAGAAGATCCTGTCCTGCATACCGAATCGACGTCAATAGCCCCGTGACGGAACTCACCAGCGCCTCCGTATTTCCTGCCCTGACAGTGAGTCCCCTTTCGGTTCGAGTCACATCCAAAGCTCCCGGGGTCCCGCGTGATTGTGTGAATGTTCCCGGGTTTCCTGCCAGCCGATACTGCGCTTCGGCATAAATATGCCCGGCAGGCAGAACGCCTCGCACTGCCGGTGAGATAAGACGCAGGTTTAAAAAGTGTTCCGGACCTTCTTGCAGGTTCCGAAGGCTGTATGGCAGGCGAACATGACCTTTGCTTTCCGCCGCAATATCGAGGTCCGGCGCGACGCCGCTCTGTACGACCCTTCCATCCGTCGTGACGTCCCACTGCAATTCGAACTCAGACAAATCGATAAAGTCGTAATTGTTGACGACCGTGATATCACCCAGCGCCAGGTCGTCAGCCAGCAGGTCCACGTACTGGTATACGCGCTTGACCTCCCAGTAGGCGGGCTGAACCCGGCGGTCAGGAAAAACGATGCCATTGAAATTGAAATTGCCGCTCGAAGGGACGTCAGCGGGGCCATAGTCTCCTCCGTACGTCCAGTAAGGCCTGCCGTTTTCATTGTGTTCGAGCAAGCCCTGGTCAACCCAGTCCCATATGAATCCGCCGGCCAGGATGTCGTATCGGTTGATGACATCCCAGTAATCCTGCAGATTGCCGGTGCTGTTGCCCATTGAGTGGGCATACTCGATAAGGATAAATGGTCGATCGTTATTCGTCTGGGCGTATTGTTCGAGGTCCCAGTAACGCCAGTACATGCTCGAATGAAAATCGGAGTGCCGCTCCCCGACCTCGTCAATGTTTCCTTCCGTTTCGTATTGCACCGGGCGCGACAGGTCACGCGACTTTATCCAGCTATAGGTGGCCCCCAGGTTGACGCCGTCTCCCGCCTCGTTACCCAGCGACCAGATGACGACCGAGGGGAAGTTTTTCGACCGCTCGAGCATTCGTTGTGTTCGATCGAGGTGGTGGGGCATCCAGCGTGGTTTGTTACCCAGCGTCTTGTCGTGGTCGTAACCGTATCCGTGAGATTCAATGTTGGCCTCGTCGACAACGTACAAGCCATGCTCACTTGTCAGCTCATACCAGCGTTCCTGGTGAGGGTAATGAGAGTTACGAACGGCATTCAGGTTGGCGGCTTTCATTAAACGGATGTCTTCAAGCATTGTCGCCTCGTCGACGACATGACCAGTGTCATGGTGATGCTCGTGCAGGTTCGTACCCTTCAGGCGAACATGTTTCCCGTTGATCAGGAAGCGTCCATTTATAATCTCGACCGTACGAAAGCCGATTCGCTGCGCGATCACCTCTTCATCTCCGAGCCTGATCAGTAGCGTATACAAGTCAGGCGTCTCTGCAGACCAGGCCTTCACGTCGTCCAGCCTTGTTTCTACCGCATGCCCGGTCTCTCCCGGGGCCAGGGAAATTGTTGCGCTGCTTTGGTAAACACTGCCGGACTCGCCTCGTATTTCGACCGATAACTTTTCATCGACCGGCTTATTCCCGTCGTTAACAAGTTCGAGGTCCAGCTTGAAAACACCATTGGTATAACTGGAGTCCAGCCCCGCGTGAACGAAGAAATCGCGCACCCGCGCTTTTGGGCGGGCGTACAGGCTGACGTCCCGTTGAATTCCACTGAGAGACCAGAAGTCCTGATCTTCGAGATAGCTTCCGGTACTCCATCGATAGACTTCAACGGCGATCGTATTTTCACCGGGTCGAATGCGATCCGTAACCTTGAACTCGGAAGGCGTCTTGCTGCCTTCGCTATAGCCTACGTACTCACCATTGATCCAGACATAAAAAGCGGAACTGACAGCACCGAGTTGCAGAAATATTTCCTCGTCCTGCCATTGTGGGGACACGGTAAAATTACGCCGGTACGACCCGACCGGGTTTTGTTCCGTTGGTACGTTGGGTTCGTCGATCTCGAACGGGTAGGGCACATTGACGTAGATGGCATAGCCGTGACCCTCACGTTCCCAGTTCGAAGGCACCGGTATGTCCGACCATTGGGAGACATCGTAATCTGCCTTGTAGAAATCCACCGGCCTGCTGGCAGGGCCATCTGCGTAATTGAATTTCCAATTGCCATTCAATGACATTAACCATGGATTTGCTGACAGATTACCTGCCAGCGCATCGTCGGTATTTCTGTAGGGAATGAAATGCGCGCGGGGTGCTTCGGTATTCTCACGAATGACATCAATGTCATTCCAGGCCGGTCGCGATAAATTTGCTGCGTTATCACTGTCGCAGGAGGTGACAGCAAGAAGGCACAGAACGCCCACGGCGGGAAAGCCTGGCTGACGCCGGCGGAAATGCATCACTTGATACTCCGAAGCTTTTCCGCCGCCGCTTCGGGCGACAGGTCGCGCTGCGGCATCGCCAGCATTTCAAATCCAACCAGGTGTTTCCTGACGCTCGCTGAGCGCAACAGCGGTGGATAGATGTGTGCGTGAAACACCCACTCAGGGTGGGCCGTACCATCTGAAGGTCTTGGATGAAAGCCCATCGAGTAAGGTGCCGGTACGTCGAACAACTTGTCATAGAGGGACAAGGTGGATTTCAGAATATCTGCGAGTCCGTCGACTTCGCCTTTGGACATGTCGTTAAAGGACGAGAAATTTCGGTGCGGAAGAATCAGGGTTTCGAAAGGCCAGGTCGCCCAAAATGGCACGAGCGCAACGAAATGCTCGTTATTTCTAATGATGCGCCGATCGTCTTCTAGCTCCTGCGCCCGGTAGTCCGAGAGCAAGGGGGAACCTGAGTTTTCCCACCACGCCAGTTGATTCCTGAGTTCCTTTGCAGGCTCGTCGGGCAAGTGCTCCGTAGCCCAGATCTGTGCGTGTGGATGCGGGTTGCTGCATCCCATCATCTGGCCACGGTTTTCAAAGACCTGCACGTACTGAATCAAATCATCTTTGTCGAGCCTTGAGAACTCTGCCGTTACGGTGTTGATTGCTTTCGATATATCCGTGCGCCCCATGGTTGAAAGGCGCAGATCATGCCGCTCGCTGTAGCACACCACGCGGCAGTGTCCCGATTCGCGTCTTGCCTTGAACAGCGGACTTTCAGGCACATCGATTTCGTTTGCTGTCGACAATGCAGAGAAATCGTTATCGAAAACAAATGGTCCCTGATAGGCGGGGTTTACGTTGCCGTTGGCTCGCTGATTGCCGGGGCATAAATAGCAGCTTGTGTCGTAGGCCGGTTCGACTGCCAGATCGGGGGTTTCCAATTGCCCTTGCCAGGGGCGCTCAGTGCGATGCGGGGATACCAGAACCCACTCGCCGGTAAGCAGGTTCTGACGTGAGTGAGACCGGTTCTGCAACGTCATTGTGTGTCGACCTCCGCTGCCGGGTTTGCCTGTGCGACCACGTGTATCCACGGGGCGTCACCGATGATCTTTCCATAGTCACTGTTGATTTTCTCGATCGACTCAGCGACCCGGCTCGTATGCGTAACCGACAAGATGCACCCTCCAAAACCAGCGCCCACCATCCTGGACCCGAGTACGCCGTCACAGGCATCGGCGATCTCGACCAGCGTTTCGATTTCTTTGCAGCTCACTTCAAAATCATCTCGCAGACTCGTGTGCGATTCGCTGACGAGTTTACCCAGCTTTTCGATATCGTTCGATGCGAGTGCCGCACACGCTGAATCGACACGATGATTTTCAGTCACTACGTGCCTGGCACGTCGGAGCGACAGGACATCGAGCAAGCTTTCGAATTTCTGCAGGCCTGTCACGGAGATGTCGCGCAGGGACTGGATGCCTGGTTCAATCTCCTGTATCAGCGCCAGCGCTTTTTGGCATTCATCAGCACGATTGTTATATCCACCATCAGGCAAGCTGTGTTTGACACCGCTGTCTGTCACAACGAAGCTGATGTCTGCAGGTATGACAACGGACGTCGCTTCCAGGGAGCGACAGTCCAGGCGCATCGCCTCGCCACGCGGGCAACAGGCGACAGAGTATTGATCCATGATGCCGCAGTTTACGCCGGCATACTGTTGCTCGGCTTGCTGGCAAAGTGCCGCCATTTGCTGCGGCTTCATTGTCGCTCCCGATATCTCCAGGAGTGCATTCGCGGTTGCAAGCTCGAGTGATGCTGAGGAACTGAGCCCGCCTCCAATCGGTATTTCACTGTCGACCGAGATTTCTGCGCCCTGCAGCCGGATGCCTTCGATTTCAATCAGTGCCGCAACACCCTTTACATAGTCGAGCCATCCAGGCTTCTCGCTGCGTCGAATATCGTCCAGGCTAAATGACTGCGTATCGCGAAGATTGCGGGTTGTGACCTGTACGGTCCTGTCCAGGCGGGGGCTGATCGTCAACCACGTATAGAGCGCTGTGTTGGTTGGCAGCACCAGGCCATCGTTGTAATCCGTGTGCTCGCCGATAATGTTGACCCGGCCGGGCGCCCTGAACAGCCTGGCGCTCCGCGCTTTTGCTTCGGACAGCCTGGACGCGAGGTTCATGCGGCGAGTTCTACGCAGAGCGTCCACTGGCAGGACTCGCCAGGCTTAAGCCACCTGACCGCGTCATTGGCGATGGCATCCGAAACCTTGTCATACGGTGCTGTCGTCGGCTCCACTCCAAGGTTCCGGTAGGGTTCGGATCCGCAGCCGGACCAGCCACGATTGTTGATCCACAGGCCGAGCCAGGGAAGAATTTCAGGATCAAAGCGAAGTGTCAGGCGCTCGTGCGAATCCGGCGCTTCCACCGTGACGGTTCCGTCTTCAGGCGCGCGAACAAAAATCTTGCTGGCGAAACGTCGTGTCTTGCCATCGTTATCAAAGATCTTCGACAAGTCGATAATCTCATTCTGTTCAAATCTTATCGTTGGCCACTGGTGCCTGATTTTTGCCTGGTCCTCGCCTTCAACGCGAAACCGGAGACCCTTGGGCAGGTTGAGCCTCATGCAAGGTTTTACGTCCAGCAACGGATGTGCGCACCAGAACCAGGGAATGGCGAACTTCTCCTTGTTTGAAAGCGTGTACTCGACGCTGAGCCTCGGCGAATCGCGATGGAGGGTCAGGATTCGGCGAAACTCGTAGTCGAGCGTCGTCCCGGTGACCGTCGTTTCGCAAAGCTCGTTGCCGGTTTCATTTTTACTGACATTCGCTGTCCAGCACTGCCTTACGAGGTCTCCATGATCGGCGATGCTGTGCTTGCCGGCGCCGGGCAGTGCAATCTGGTCTGCAGAGACAGACAGCAGAATTTCGTCCCAGCCGCCCGAGTCGAGATGCTGGCCATAGTCTTCCCCGATTCGATTGCTGCTGATCGGGATATGCGGGTTCTGCCAAAGCCAGTTTCGCCCGGAACGCCTGTCGGTGATCGCAGAGATATTGCCGCCGGCGGCAGGCAGGATCGATATCGTCATGTACTCATTTTGCAAACTGACTGCACTTGCAACCTGCGTCGGTGACTCTTCGACTGTGCTATTCATGACCGACTATCCTGGTCTTGCCGGTCCGGCTGGATTCCATAAGATATTCCCGGGACCTGCAGGGTGAAACCCATATTATTGTTGATTGATTTGCGGCAGCCTGATATTCCAAGTAGTTTGGTTTTTCCGCGAATTGGCCGAAAAGACAGGGTAACAGACAAGCCCGCCGGGCGACCATATGGTCGCGATGTTGATAGCTGCAATTAGTCGGCTGACTTGCCTTTGCCGAGTCAGCCTGGCGTTCAGTGAGGCAAAATGAAAAAAAGAACAATGCAGGAAATGCTGGCATTACGTTGTATTGCAGGAGTCGGACTAATTGTGCTGTCGGTCGCCTGCAGCGCGAGCGATAATTTTCAATACTACGTTAGTGGCGACTCCTCGGATGTAACGACGGAGACGAGTGGCCTGATCGTATTGCAGGGTGGTGGCACAGATGTTGACGCCAACTACGAACGAATGGGCGAACATTCCGGTGGAGGAGATTTCGTGGTGCTGCGGGCGTCCGGGGCGGATGAGTACAACGACTATATCAAGGCTCTGTGTAATTGCGATTCGGTCGAGACGATAGTTTTTGAGAATCGTGATGCAGCTTATGAAGATTTTGTTGTGCAGAAGATCAGGAATGCCGAGGCGCTTTTTATTGCCGGCGGTGACCAGTCACGGTACGTGCGTTTCTGGAAAGGCACGCCGGTTGAAGACGCTATTCATTTCCTGGCCGCGAAGTCGACACCGATAGGGGGTACCAGTGCCGGCACGGCAATTCTGGGGCAGTTTAGCTATTCCGCAATGACGGAAGACAGTTTGACAGCTGATGTCGCGCTGTCTGACCCATTTCATCCTGACCTGACACTGGAGGCAGATTTTCTCAATCTTGCGGGCCTTGAAAATGTGATTACAGATCAACACCTGATCGAACGTAATCGGATCGGTCGAACCGTGGCATTGATATCGAGGCTCGTACACGACGGCCTGACCACGGAGGGCCGCGCTATCGCAGCTGATCGAGAGACAGCAGTGCATCTCGATCCGGTGAGTGGAGACATCACGGTGCATGCGACATCTGATCACGAAACGCCGTTCGTCTATTTCCTTCGGACAACGAAAGCCCCGGCCGTGTGCGAGCCCGGGCAACCACTGTCGATAGCGGATATTGAAGTCTACCGGGTCAGCCCGGGCGCCACTTTCAACGTCCGGGACTGGGCCGGGGCGGGTGGCATCGCCTATACGTTCAGCGTCGAGCGCGGAACGCTGACATCATCACGAGGGGAGATCTACTGATGCGGAATATCGGGATTACTCGCGGCTCTCGAGATCGAACAGCTGGCGCGACCGCCCTTTTATTGATTTTTATCCTGGGCGTGAGCTCCTGCTCGACAGACGGTCGGCAGGACACTGGCGGAGACGTGGCGGCCACCACCATGACGGTGGACACAGATACCGCTGTGCCAATGCGAGACGGCGTCGTTCTGCGTGCCGACATCTACAAGCCGGCGGGTTCCGGTCCCTTTCCGACGCTGCTCTATCGAACACCGTACGGAAAACATTTTGCGGTGAATGATTACCAGACTCATCGCCGCGCAGTCGAAAGGGGTTACGCCGTCGTGCTTCAGGATGTGCGTGGTCGCTATGCGTCGGACGGAATATTCAGTCCCTACCAACAGGAACGCACCGATGGTTACGACACGATCGAGTGGGTAGCCGCGCAGCCCTGGTCGAACGGCAAGGTCGGGACTTACGGCCTGTCTTACCCTGGCGCCGTCCAGTGGCTGGCCGCGCTGGAGCTGCCGCCACACCTGGTGGCGATGGCACCGGCAATGACTTTTTCAACGCCGCGAAAATTCTTTCACATGAACGGCATGTTCGACACGGCGTGGTTGCCCTGGATTTACCAGTACATCGCGCCTGATGCCCGTGCCAGGCAGGGCTTGCCTGGCATCACAGATGAAACGGAAGCAGAAGCGACCTGGCCTGACGTCGCCGACGATTACCTGCTGTTTCGCCCGCTTGCCGATCTGCCCTACCTGCGAAAGGAAGCGCCTTATTACTTCGACTGGCTCGAGCATCCACCGGAGGATCCATGGTGGGACTGGGCGGAGATTCGGCATCGGTACCCGGACATAGGAGCAGCGGTACTGAATCTCAGCGGCTGGCATGACGACCCCTACGGCCCCGAGGGAGCGGTGAGTAATTTCAACGGCATCAGCCAGGCGCGGGCCGACCAGCCCGCCACGCGAACGCACCTGGTGCTCGGTCCGTGGGTTCACGGCGTGAATTCGACGGGCAGGCAGCTGGTCGGTGATCTCGATTTCGGGGTCGACGCCGGCATTGACTATGACGAGGTCATTCTTCGTTTCTTCGATGAATATCTTCGCGGCGAGGATACGGGCCTGGCCGGTGATCCGGCTGTACGTTATTTCGTGATGGGTGCGAACGAGTGGCGTGTCTCGCCGAGCTGGCCGCCTCAGGGCGTCCAGGTGAAAACGATGTGTCTTATGGCTGCGGATCAGTCGGCGGCGGGCGCGCTGGATTCATGTA
Organism: Woeseiaceae bacterium; assembly: GCA_024640345.1. GTDB lineage: Bacteria > Pseudomonadota > Gammaproteobacteria > Steroidobacterales > Woeseiaceae > SZUA-117. Next base: position 1,425 of record JAHEFD010000080.1, on the reverse strand, counting down.
GCGGATCGTCCGGAAACGAAACAAGTCATTTTGTTTCGAATCCCGATGAGCCAGTCGTCGATCCCTATGACACGCTTGGGCCGCATGATTACCAGGCGCTGGCAGAGAGAACGGACGTGCTGACTTTCGATAGTGATCCGCTAGACAATCCACTGACAATTGCCGGCAGTGCGACGGCCCGTATGTTCGTCTCCTGTGATTGCAGCGACTTTGACTTGTGGGTGCGCCTGCTCGACGTATATCCGGATGGTCGGGCGTTCAACCTTATGAGCCCCGGTGCAGACGCGTTGCGCGCAAGTTATCGCGACGCGGATAAGGGCCGGCAGAACCTTGAGCCCGGGTCCATTTACGAGCTGAACCTGGACGGACTACTCGCGGCGAATGAATTTGCAGCCGGGCACCGTGTCCGTCTGCAGGTATTCGCCTCGTTCCAGCCGCACCTCGCACCAAACCTGCAAACCGGAGAGTCGGAGGCTTATGGTACTGATGCGCGTTCAGCGGAAATAACGATTTATCACGATGCCGGGCATCGTTCGGAGCTGGTTCTTCCTGTTCTCGGCAGTCGTGACTGAATGCCTGGGCTCAGTGTTCAGCCGACGCGAAATAGGTCGTGGTGATCGGGTCGATAAATTTATCAGCATTGAAGTCGCTGCGGTTTGACAACATCACGATCGTAAATTGCCTGTCCGGTATCCGGGCGATATGAGCGCGGAAGCCAACCCATGATCCGCCGTGACGAACGCGTTTGTGGCCCTCGAATTCGTCGATCCGCCAGCCAAATCCATAGTTGATGCTTTCACCGCTATTGGTCAGACCAGATGTAAATGCGAGGTCCAGTGTTTCCTGGCTGACCAGGTCGTCACCGTAAAGCGCCTGGTCCCATCGAAACATGTCGTTCAGTGTTGAATAGATTCCGCCTGACCCAATGATGCCATTGAGGGCGTCGGCGTCATTGGGCACGAAGCCGCCGGGAATTGCATCATAGCCATACGCCCTGTTCCGAATAACCGGCAAGGAGTGATCGTGCGCGACTGACGAGGTCATTCCTGTCGGTTCGAAGATTCGTTCCCGGACGAAGCGAACGAACGGGATGCCGGAGGCGGCCTCGACAATCGGGCCAAGCATGTCGTAGCCGGCGTTACTGTATTCGTATCGTTCGCCGGCAGTGAAGAGCGGGCTGGCTATCTCTCCCAGTTCAATCGCGGCGTCGGCATTCGTGGGCATCCCCGATGACGTGTCGATGGTGTCGTAGTAGTCGGGCAGCCCACCCGTATGCATGAGCAGGTGCCGGATCGTTACACCTTTATAAGGAGAAAGCTCGGGGACATATTGGCCGATCGGGTCGTCATAGGACAGCTTGCCCTCTTCCTCGAGCATCATGATTGCCATGGCGGCGAATTGCTTGGATACGGATCCCAGGCGAAA
>JAHEFD010000079.1 GCA_024640345.1 Woeseiaceae bacterium | reverse complement strand
GCGATGTGATTCAATATTTGCCACAGACAAGTGTCTGATCACAGGTAACTTAATGAAACATATTCACAGCTATTACTCGCCAAATGATCTCTACAACAAAATCATCGATGGGCTTAACCGGCTTGGTAAAGATTTATCGAAAGTCACGCTGGATGACCTTCAGCCTGTAGACGAGTTTCATATCCGCGGTGATACGGCTACCAAGGAACTGATCAAACTTTCCGGTTTTACGCCAGACATGCATATCCTGGATGTCGGTTGTGGCATCGGTGGTTCTACACGTCGTTTGTCACATGAGACCGGCTGTCGTGTCACAGGCATCGATTTGAGTGACGAATACATTGATACCGCCCAACGATTGACGAAGCTGCTGAACATGCAGGAGAAAGTGGACTTCCACGCAGCCAGCGCACTGGAGCTGCCGTTTGACGATGATTTCTTCGACGGCATCTGGTCGCTTCAGATGAACATGAACGTTGAGGACAAGCTGGCGTGGCTCAAGGAAACCCGTCGCGTGCTTAAACCAGGCGGGACTGCTGTTCTTTATGAGGTGTGCGGCAACAAAAACACACCGCTGTATTTTCCGGTACCTTGGGCACAAGACAGCTCCATGAGTTTTTTGATTCCGCCAGAATCATTTCGGGAGGTGATGATTGCGGCGGGTTTCGAGATTGGTGTATGGAATGACAAGACGGATCTTGCACAGAAAGCATTTGCGAAAGTTCAGGAGCCCGTCGGGAAACCGGAGTTGCCTGTTTTGGGCGTGTACTTGTTAGTTGGCGATGACATCAGTACCAAAGCCTACAATTTGCGTCGCAACCTGGAAGAAGAGCGCGTCAGCCTGATCGAGACTGTTGCCGCGAAACCAGGAGGCAAACAGGCGTTGCCTGGATAAACAGGGGTTCAGAAAACGACTTTTTTGCGGATTCTGTGCGCCGTGAGAAAATTCAGGACCCCGTGAAGGGGTCCTGAAACTGTCTGCCGCGTAATCTTGAAAAGCGCCAATTTGAAGCTCCTGATCCCGGCTTCAGCTGCGCAACGGTTTCTACTGTCCGATGAGTGCCTCAGCCCGCATACAAAAGGCTGTAGCCATACTCCTGGGCACGGGTTGTTCCGAAGACCCCGGCCGCTATGAAGCGGCTGTCAGGGATTGCCTCTTTGACGAAATCCTTGTAAATCGCATCCGCATCGCCCCCAATCTCGCCCGCGATGTAGCGGGAATACCAACGTGTGGCGGCATTGCAGAGGGCGAATTTGACGCCTCTTCCACGCATCTTGTCGATCGTATCCCCGCCGTTATCGAGATCCGCCCGGTCTGGAAGAGTTGCGGGATTGACCATGAATGCTTTACCAGTCTCGGGGTCAGTTAAGCCCATCGCACCGGAGAAAAATTCACCGTATTTTGCCCACATCGGGTCCTTGTAACCCAGCGCAGTCGCATAATGCCGCCAGCAAATCACCATCGCATAATCGTCGTCACTGCCGTCATCGACATTCACATTTGCACTCATAATATTGTTGGCATAATGCAGTGCCTCCATGCCCCCAAGTCCGTACGACGTATCGATCCACACGCGGTGCTGGCCCGGCATTTCTCCCATCCATGCGTCACTGTCGTGACGGGCCGGTCGAAAATCACTATTCTGGGCATTTGCTGTTCCCGATCCGGCTACGACAACACCTGCAGCAGCGGCTCCCATGCCGGTCAGCAAAGAGCGTCGAGCGGCGAAATCTTTAGTCTTCTTGATCATCATCTTCCCCTGGGCGCTCGGCGGCGCGCATTTTCAATGTCAGCGAAGCATTCAACTACAGGCGACCGCAGCGGTCAATCAGCCCATTCTAATGTCGCCTGTGGTTAATCTGCCGGCAATGTTCGGTTGTCCCCTGAAGTCCAAACAGCGAGTCTTCCGGCAGACCGGACAGCACGGCGTCACTCGACACCATTTATTGCATTCGAGTGGAAGAATTCCTGACCCTTTTTGCGCAGATTTTGCACCGGACGCGAAAAGTGAACCTTTCAAATTACATCAAGTAATCGACGGAAGTTTTCGATTAACCTGAATCTTCGTATTTGCGAAAGTTTCGTTGCAAAAATAACCATTGCGCTTCATCGAGTGATTACTATGATTGATTGTGAGGCGAAAGCCTCAGCGCCAGCAAGCTTGCTTGTTGACAACCGCCCTGCAAATGGAGCACCGAGGCTTCGACAGTATCCGGGGGCGGTGGACGCGAAGGCAGAACCTGACGCGAAGATAATTAGTGCAAGCTGATCAACAGAGCAACAGGAACACTGCGAGGAACTCGGAAATGAATCGCCAGTGCTATGCCAGGGTAGCCCGATACAAGAACAGATTCGGACTTGGTAACGGGAAACGAGCCGCAAGGTGAGTGAAACGTAAAAAGTCAGGAAGAAGGGACTAGCAGACCTACTCAAGCGTCCTCAAATCCGAAAGCGGCCTCCGGGCCGCTTTCTTTTGCGGTATGTGTTTCTGCTCCGGGCCTTCGCGGCTCGTTGGCAACGACCGCGGTATTGCAGAGGCACACATCTGCTCGAGGACCGGATTCGAAGTTAGATCATAATTGCCCCTTTATCGGCAGCTTGCTTAGAAAGGCCGCGCTGAACCTCTGCCAGAAGCTTGTGTGTGGTTCTTTTTCAAGCGTGACAGTTTCCCCATTCCTCTCCTCAATCCACCGAATCTTTCCGGCGTCGTTAACGATTACTTCAAAACTTTGGTCGCTTCCGATACGAGAAATTCGAGTGGCGAAATCGTCAGCAAGTTGACGTGACTCGATTATCACACCCATTTCCGTGTCAACGTTTTCAGAGCGTTGATTCCAGTTGAATGACCCGATGAAAAGTCGTTCACGGTCAACCACGAATGCCTTTGCATGCAACGTGGATTTAGCTGTCTCGATTCCGACCCGAACGTCACCCGGAACACTCGCATCTGCTTTCAGTTCATATAGGTTCACACCCATTTCGACGAGTGGCTTGCGAGTTGGTGCGTATCCGCTGTGGCTGACGCCGTGGTTGTTCGATGCGAGGGAATTGGTAACGATTGTAATGTCGACGCCCTTATCGCGAAGATCGCGAAATCCTTCAATTTCCGGTTCTCTCAGTACAACGTAGGGTGACAAGACCAGAAGTTCTTTCTCTGCGTGACCAACAGACTTCCTCAAAGGGTCCATGATCGTTTTTACTTTGCCTTCTGCCTGGTTGAAAGTCTTGTCCGGGGAATCGAATACCAATTCATAGGAGGCCCAAGTGTAAACACTGAGGTCCTGGTGCAGGATTACGGAAATGGAGTGGTCTATGGCATCCTCATATTTGCTATCGGCGACCTCAGCGCGCGTTCTTGCGACTGTTTGCTGCAAATCAGTTAACGCAGCATCTGGGTCGTCGGGAACGCTGGCAACGGCCGGAACCGGCAAGGCCGCCATATGGTTCCAGTAAATATCAAACATCGACGAAACGTCTTTTGCGATCGGTCCGATAGCGAGTACGTCCAGATCCCGGAACTTGACGTCCTGTCGTCCATCAAAATATTCATCGGCGATATTTCGACCGCCGATGACTGTCATTTGGCTGTCCACGGTAAATGATTTGTTATGCATCCGTCGCACAACTCGTCCGAGACTGGCGGCATTAAAAGCTCGAACCGTTCGGTGTCCGAACGGGTTATACAGGCGCACTTCGACATTGTCATGCGAATCCAGTGCGGCCAGGCCGGCGTCAGCACCTTCTGTGTGGATGTCGTCTACCAGCAGTCGAACCCGAACTCCGCGATCTGCTGCGCGAAGCAATGATTCCAGGAACAGATGGCCAACGAGATCGTCGGTTATTAGAAAGTATTGGGCGTCAATACTGCGTTCGGCGCGATCAGCCAGAGAAAGTCGTGTCGCGAGCGCATCGATACCGTCGACTAAGGGGTAAAAACCCGACTTTCCATCGTTACTGATAACCTCGCCGCTAATGTAACGGCCTAACGACGTGTCCTCCGTATCAGTAATTGCTACTGATGATTGTTTTGGATAGTCAAAATCAAAGCTCGCGCAAGCCGAATTCGCAAGGACGAAAACGACAAGACAGAAAGACTTTAGGTGCCGGATTGCTGTCATTTAAAACTCACATGAGAGAGGGTGCAGGTTACACATCTGTGATTTTCGAAAAGTCATGAGTTGCTTAGTTCTGCGACTGTAGCTCGCGGTAAAGTGCCATCGTCTTGATCGCTGTGTCTTCGACCTTGAAATTATCGCGAATACGATTGTGCGCCGCCTGGCTCATCCGCGAGTGCAGATCCCTGTCATTGTAGAGTGCCAGAATTCGCTCGGTAATTGGTTGCGATTCGCCGGGTGGCACGATGTACCCCGAAACGCCTTCTTCGATAAGTTCAGGGCTGCCACCTGAGTCCGTAACGATTGGTACCGCACCGCCGATCATTGCCTCGATTATCCCGCGCGGCAAACCCTCTCGACGCAGCGATGGTAGTACCGCGATGTGGCAGTTGGGGAGAATCCATGGCATGCGTTTCAGGAAGCTATGAATATGTATGTTGTCGGCATAGGTGTTCTTTGCAGCGAGTTTCTTGTGCAATGGATTGTCCATCTGTGTGCCGGCCAGAAGAAAATGAATGTTGAGCCCTGGCGGCAGCTTGTCGATAGCATCCAGCAAAACGGGTACGCCTTTTCTTGGCACTCCCCTGGCCGTGCAGGCAACGACGAATGCATCATCGGGAATGCCGAACTGACCCAGGTCTTCATAGGGGGGCTGATACCAGTCCGGATTGTGGCCCTTGTGTATCGTGACCGGGACTTCGCGACCGAGGCGAATGCCGGGAATGCCCAACCCCAGCAGGTACTGCCGAATGGCCTCGCAGACGCAGATAATACGGTCGATTCTCGGGTTCAGAAGATACAACCATGACTGTGGGTCGAGATAGCTCAGGTTGCCGACAATGCCGCGGTATGCGACCAACTTTACATCCAGTCCGATCGACGCCCAGATGCCGTTCATCGTTGCTCGTTTGTCGAGCATATGAAGTACATCGTAGGGCTTTCTTTTCAGCTCATTGCGAATGAAGCGGATGCACTTTGGGCTGATTTTTCCCTTCAGGACGTAAGGGATTGTTGGCACGCCGGCAGCCGTCAGGGCGTCATAATTAAATGTGCCTGGCCAGGTGATGACTGTAATGTCGACGCCGCGTTTGTGCATTTCAATGAAGGACCCGGTTTCTGCAGGGTCACTTTCTCCATTGACGCAAAGTACTGTAAGAGGCTTGTCCATCTTGAGTTTGGCGAAAACTAGCGAAGCTCGGATTTGGGCAGGTCTCTTTTCTTCTTGTCGAATACGACAATCGAGTCGTGAAAGTAGATGCCATCAAGGTTCGCCGAGAGGTAGCTCAACTCCACTTCCTTCAGCGCTTCACTATGGCCATGCCTGAAGTTCGTTTCCTTGCGATCGAAATAGGGTTCGTGAAGCATATCGATCATCTGTTTGGAGATTTCAATAAATGTTTCCGGGCTGTCGACATGCTTCAGCCAGTAGTTTGTGTGCATGTCCTCCACCATGTAGCAGCCACCGTCCTTAAGCGCAGGTCGGAACAAGGCACCGAAGCTGACAATCTGGTGGTGGGTCTTGTGACTGCCGTCGTCGAGGATAATGTCAAAAGGTCCGAACTCGCCGTTTACCTCGGCAAGGAAATTGGGGTCTGCCTGGCTGCCAATTCTCACGAACACATTCTGATCCGCAATCTCATGTGCAGCACAGGATTTGTCGATATCAATTCCGACGATAATTGAGTCAGGGTGAAAAAACTCCTTCCACATTCGCAACGATCCGCCACGAAAAACGCCGATCTCCAGCATGCGAATGGGCCGGTCGCGGAAGCGCTCGAAGTGTCTGGAGTAGATGTCGAAATAGTGATGCCACTTGTGGACATTCGTGTCCCCGGAAAAGATACGAAACAATTCATTGTCCGGAGTGCCGGTGGCTTCCGTCACTTTTACCTTTTCTGTCAGTTCCGCGGGAATCAGCTCAGAGGTAGTCAGGGAATGGTCTGCGAGCAAAGTTGGCGCTTTCGTGATTAGAATGCCGAATTTAATGAGCAATTTATTGAGTAGTTTTCTCATAAAGCGTATAGCGCCTCGAAAAATTTATGCTGAACTGCACACTGTTGTCGGTACACCAGCTTCCAGTTGTCCCTGACAGGGTAATCTGCTTCCCGGATCGTTTCATTTTCAAACGGAACTGTCGTTTCCTTCCATTGTTTGAAATAGAAATATTTTTTCGTCAGGCGTTCGATTTCTCCGAAATAGTAGCGTATCTGGTCCATTCGCATCTCATGCAGAGACGATATATTGATGAACAGGTCAACCGATTTATCAGGCAGCAACTCCAGCTGATTCGGCGTGAGAAAAATGATGTCCGCGTCGTCGAAGTCCTTCTGGATGTCAGAAAAATTACTGAACGGCCGAAAGCTGAAAACTTTTCTTTCCGGGAAGAGGGCGGTCAAATAGCGTTGCGCCACAAACAATGCCGGTGGAATATCGACCAGGATATAGCGGCAGCCTGGCTGCAGGGTCAGAAAGACATGTGCAGTCCGTCCGTATCCCGGGCCAAGTTCCATAATGGTATGAACTTCGCGCCGGTCGAGGTCCGGGTGCAGGATGGCTTTATATTCGATCAGCGAGTTCGCGAGGTCCTGTGAGATCAGCTTGCCATCCCGCCTCACCTCAAGAGGGTTCCCTTCCAACGGTTCTGTCAGCCGCTTGAGGTGCCCCTCCGAGTCATTCTTTTCGACATAGGACCAGAGCAGGTTCGTGAGGGTGTTGTAGAAAATCGTGTGTTTGCGCTTGAGCAGGTCATGACGAGGCGCGGCGAGCGCGCTAAAGAGAATCTTTGTTGAATTCCAAAAGCCGGCTTCACGCATCAGGAAACGGATTTGCTTGTTGAGCGGGTTAACTATCCACGTGAAATAATTTCGTGCCAGCGTACGTTTGAAGTTTTCGTACCTGCTGTCTACGAGCTGCTGGAGGTTCTTTCGATTGAGTTCTTTCCAGTATTTCGACGGCAAAATCTCCTCTCGATACTTCGGAAATTCATCGAACATCGACTTGATCTCCGGATACAAATCGAAGGCGGCCTGGGTCGGATCGGGTTTTTGGTTGGGAGCATCCATTTTCGGGATCGCATGATGCCGGAAAATCGCACAGAAATCAGTCGTTTTCGTAATGGCCCCTTAGACAGTCTGAAGCAGGGACTGTACCATGCGGGCTTTCCCGGGTAAGGGCCATGCGCTTTAACCGGTGCGGAGTACGAAAGAGTGCGAATATTGTTAACGGGTGGGGCGGGTCTGCTGGGGTCCGAGCTCTTGAAGCTGGATGCCGACCTGGTGGCGCCATCCCGTCATGAACTGGATATTACGGATGCCGCAGCGGTCGGCGCCTTTATCTCGTCAGTTCAGCCTGACACTATTCTGCATGCGGCGGCTGCAACGAATAACCGGGATATTGAGGCCAGCCCGAATGAGGCGCTGGACGTCAATATCCAGGGTACCGTCAACCTGGCCAAAGCCTGCCAGGGCACCCGGATTCGGCTGGTCTTTCTGTCGACGGATTACGTCTACAAGGGCGATCGGGGCAATTATTCGGAGTCAGATGAGCTCCTGCCGTCCAATCTGTATGCGTGGACCAAGCTTGCCGGCGAGGCGGCCGTGCGCACAGTGCCCAACCACCTGGTTATCCGTACAAGCTTCGGGCGAAGTGAATTCGACTATCCGGCCGCTTTCACAGACAAGTGGTCCTCCAAGGACTACGTCGACATCCTCGCGCCGGAGATACTGCAGGCCACGCGCAGTCCGTTAACCGGTATTGTGAATATTGGTGGGCCCCGGCGGACGCTATTTGAATACGCAAAAACACGAAATCCGGAGGTCAAAGCAATGGAGAGAGGCGATTCTGCGCATTCATCGCCCGCGGATACGTCACTCGACCTGACCCGATGGAATGACTACAAAGCGGGCCGGGGAGTGGTTCGCGCAGTCAACAGTTGCCGTGTCTGCGGTGGCGGGAAGCTCGAAAAATACCTGGATCTTGGCATGATGCCGCTGGCAAATAACCTTGCGCAGACGGCTGGAGACGCGATCGCGATGCGTCGATTTCCAATGCAAGTTCAGTATTGCCCGGATTGTTCGTTATCCCAGTTGACCGTTGTTGTCGATCCCCGCGAAATGTTCTCGCATTACACGTATCGTTCATCAGTCAACAAGGGGTACATAAAGCATTGCCGTGCGATGGCCGAATCTGTCAAGGACGCGCTTGGACTAAAGCCCGGCGATCTCGTGGTCGATATAGCTGGAAATGACGGTGCCCTGCTGCGTGAGTTCCGGGATGCGCTTGGCGTTGACGTATTAAATGTGGATCCGGCTGAAAATATTTCTGTAATTGCCGAGGCCAGCGGCATTCCGACAATCAATGACTTTTGGTCGATTGAGATTGCACAAAAAATTCTTGACGAACACCAGCCACCGAAACTGATTACGGCTACCAACGTTTTTGCGCACGTGGATGATGTCCGGGGTTTTATAAGCGCCGCGCAGCATTGCCTTGCCGAATCCGGCGCATTGATGCTCGAATTTCCATACGGTGTCGATTTTATCGAGCACCGTGAATTCGACACGATCTATTTCGAGCATCTCAGCTATGTACTCATAGAGCCCGTCACCAGGCTCGCCAGGGAGTCCGGCATGGAGGTTTTCGATGTTCAGAAACAGGATATTCATGGCGGAACGGTAAGAGTTTTCATCGGTAACGCCGGTCAACACGGGGTCAAAGAGTCGGTGGCGCTATTCCTCGAGGGCGAAAAATCCGGCGGATATCACGGTGTGCAGAAGTACCTGGACTGGAACCGCGAAATCGACGAATTGATAGGCGATCTAAGCGGCCAACTACGGTCTTTGAAAGAGAAGGGCGCCAGGATTGCCGCGTTCGCGGCTTCGGCGAAGGGCAATACACTGCTCAATGCCTGTCGCTTGGATGTGAATACGGTCGACTATATCGTTGACGATACACCGGAAAAGATTGGGCGGTTTTCCCCGGGCAACGGGATCCCGATCGTCGATCGAGCGGTCCTCGAGAGTGATCCACCCGATTACCTGGTTATTCTTGCGTGGAATTTCGCTCGCGAGATCATGGAAAATACTTCCGGATTCAGAGAGCGGGGTGGTAAATACATCATTCCGATACCTTCTTTCAGAATAGTCGAAGCGTAAAGTCGGGGTACGAGGGTGAGCAGCAGAACCAGCAAAGGCATTATTCTCGCAGGCGGAACAGGATCGCGCCTGCATCCCCTGACGTTATCGGTCAGCAAACAATTGATGCCGATCTACGACAAACCGATGATCTACTATCCGTTGTCGACACTCATGTCGGCTGGTATCAGGGATATCCTGATCATCACAACGCCTGAAGACCAGTCTTCGTTTCAAAAGTTGCTGGGTGACGGCAGTCACTGGGGCATCTCTCTTTCGTACGCTATCCAGCCTGAACCCGGTGGTCTTGCCCAGGCGTTCCTTATCGGTGAGGAGTTCATCGGTGGCAATTCCGTGGCCCTGATCCTGGGCGACAATATCTTTTACGGTCATGGCCTTGCCCGGCAACTGGAATCCGCGGCGCAGCAGGAAGGCACGGCGACGGTATTCGCTTATCACGTTAACGATCCTGATCGTTACGGTGTCGTGCACTTTGACGATGAAGGCAAGGCGCTGGGCATCGAGGAAAAACCGGCAAAACCAAAATCCAATTACGCTGTTACCGGATTGTACTTTTACGACGAGCGGGTGGTGGATATGGCGAAGCGCCTTAAACCGTCAGCCCGCGGCGAGTTGGAAATTACCGATATTAATCGGATGTACCTGGAGGATAATTCCCTGCTGGTAGAGGTGATGGGGCGCGGGGCAGCCTGGCTTGATACGGGAACACACGAATCGTTGCTTGAGGCAGCACAATTTGTGCAGATTATCGAGCACCGGCAGGGCTTGAAAATCTGCTGTCCGGAAGAAATTGCCTATGAGAATGGTTTTATCGACAAGGCGCAGGTGAACGCACTCGCTGATATTCTTGGGAAGAGTGGCTATGGCGACTATTTGCGCAGCATGCTCGAGGACAAGACGTTCTGATGGATTTTACGCCCACACGGATTCCAGACGTAATCGTCATCGATCCGGTTGTTTATGAAGACCAGCGCGGCTTCCTGATGGAAACGTGGCGAGCAAGCCGGTTCATGGAAGCCGGGATTGACGCTCGATTCGTACAGGACATTCACAGTCGTTCTGCAAAAGGCACCGTCCGCGGCTTGCATTACCAGATCAACCAGGCGCAGGGGAAGCTGATTCGCGTTATTCGTGGAGAAGCCTTTGACGTCGCGGTCGACATCAGAAAGTCGTCGCCGACATTCGGGCAATGGGTCGGTGAGATCCTCTCTGAAGGGAATCGGAAGCTCATCTGGGTTCCACCGGGGTTCGCACATGGCTTCATGGTCCTGAGCGAATTCGCCGACTTCGAGTATCGAATGACCGACTACTATGCTCCTCAGCATGCCCGTTCGATTCGCTGGGATGACTCGGAAATTGCGATTGAGTGGCCAGGAATAAGTGATCACGCCCCGTTGATGTCTGACGCCGACAGTGACGGGGTTGCTTTGAGGGATGCAGAAGTCTATGCGTAGGCTGCTAATCACTGGCGGCGCCGGTTTCATCGGTGCGAATTTTGTTCGGTACTGGGCGGACAAGTATCCCGATGACCGGTTTGTCGTGCTCGATGCACTCACTTATGCAGGAAATATGGCAAACCTGGTCGGGATGAGCGATCGCTCGGGATACCGATTTGTGCACGGCGATATTTCCGATCAGGACCTGGTTGCGTCGCTGCTCAAAGAGGAGAAGCTCGACACGATTGTGCATTTCGCGGCGGAGTCACACGTCGATCGTTCCATTCATGAGCCAGACGCGTTCATCAGGACCAATGTCAACGGGACACACAGTCTCTTGCGAGTTGCGCGCGAGGTCTGGCTGGAACGGGATGACGCGCCGGACACCCACCTTTTCCACCATGTCTCGACGGATGAGGTATACGGCAGTCTCGGCCCCGATGATCCTGCGTTCACCGAGGAGACTCCTTACGCGCCCAATTCCCCGTATGCAGCGAGCAAAGCCGCGTCGGATCATCTCGTCCGCTCCTACCATCACACTTTCGGGTTGCGGGTGACAACCAGCAATTGCTCGAATAATTATGGCCCTTACCAGTTTCCCGAAAAGCTGATACCGCTGATGATTGTCAACGCACTGACCGGAAAACCGTTGCCCGTTTACGGTGATGGTTCGAATATTCGAGACTGGCTATATGTCGAGGATCATTGCCGCGGTATTGAACTGGTCATTAACAGCGGTCGGGTTGGCGAGACGTACAACATCGGCGGCAATGATGAGCGGGCGAATATTGATATTGTGAAGGAGATCTGCGCCCGTATCGACGTGCTGTTCAGTCAGCGACCGGGGCTCGCAGCGGCGTTTCCGGAAGCGCCGGCAGCCGCGGGCAGGCCGACGGCTTCGCTGATTACGTTCGTCAAAGACAGGCTCGGTCACGACTGGCGTTATGCCATCGATGCGACCAAGTCACGGAGCGAATTGCACTATGAGCCACTGGAAAGTTTCGATTCGGGGCTTGGCCGGACAATTGACTGGATGCTGTCTAACGAGACGTGGTGGCGCTCGGTAATGGATGGCAGTTACCGGGACTGGCTGGAAAAGAACTACAGCTGATTAGCTTGTGCGCGTGGACTGAGCCACGTGCCATTACTCAATACACCATGATAGTAACCGAGCAAGCCGCGAAGCATCCGGCTCCGGACGCGCAATGCCGGTATTTGCCTCAGGCTGATGAGGTCCAGCAAACCCGCCAGCAACAATGGAGGCAATCTGAGCGAAGCGATCAGGCAGTGTGTCAGCCATCGCTCGACACCGGATGTGTGTTTCGAGGTATAGACGTGCTTCGAAATGATGACTTCGAGCTTCGTCATCGATTTGATCTTCACATTGATCCTGCTTGAGCCACCGTGGGCATGAATTACCTGGACTTCAGGGGTGTAGGCGACACGCATGCCGGCGTCGTGTGCGCGACGACACAGGTCGGCATCTTCCACATACATCCAGTAGTCAACAGACCAGCCACCGATCGCATCGTAATCAGCCCTGTCGATCAGGAGAAATGAACCAGTGACCCAGTCACAGTAGGTGAGTTCGTCATACTCGGCACGGGGGTTGGGTGATCGTGTTGGGGCGATGTAACGTGCAAGCGCTTTCAACGTCTTGCTCTGATTCAACAGGCTTGGAAACTCATCAAAGACTTTTTGCGGGCGACCATCTGTGCCTACTTGTTTCGGTGAGAGAATCGCAACATCCGGGTGCTTTGATTTTTCCTCTATGAGTGCGTGAATCTCGTCGACAGTGGCTATAACGTCCGGGTTCATAAACAAGAGTTGCTCTCCGGTTGCCGCCGCGGCGCCAATCCGACAGCCGTAGCCGAATCCGGCATTTGCGGCATGCGCAATAAGTTTGACCCACTGGTAGCTGTTCTGAAATTCCTGGAACGCTACCGGTTCCGATTCGTTGTCGACGATTATTATTTCCCAATTGCCGGGAAACCCGGGGTGAATCGCGTCCAGTGCCGATTGCAGGTGACCCCAGGCCTTGTAATTAACGATGATGATGGAAAGCTTCATATGCGAGAGCTAACGCTTGCCTTTCAGGCGCGACAGGAAGTAGACGATAAGGCCGGACCCAATCACGCCAATCCCGAACCAGCCTTCGGCGGGCCGGTTCATGAGCACAAACCACAGCGTCCAGCCCGTCAACAGCAGATAGATTAAGGGTGGAACTGGAAATAGAAAAGTGCGGTAGGGGCGAGGCAGGTCGGGTTGCTTCAGCCGCAAAACGAATACGCTCATGACGGTGGCGAAGCTGTTGAGCGCCAGTGTGAAGCCGGCGAAGACCAGGATAGATTCAAAACTCGAGCTCAATATGAACAGAATCGCCAGCGTGGACTGTATGTAGATCGCCCGGCTGGGAATACCATCTTCATTTTTTTGCGCCAGGAAACTCAATGCCTTGAAGTCTTCACCGATGACCTGCAGGACGCGCGGCCCTGCGATTGTCATTGCGCTGACCGTTGAGATTAACAGCGATGCCAAAACCAAACCTGTGAGCTGGCCGCCCAGTTCGCCGAAAGCAGCCTGCGCGGCAATAAATCCAACCTCGAGTTCCCCTTTCATGGAATCAATTGGCGCCGAGTACAGGAAAATGAAGTTCAGGGCCACGTACAAAATCGTCACCACCAGCGTGCCGGTCAGAAGAATCCCCGGCAGCGTCCGCTGCGGATCTTCCAGTTCGCTGCTGAGGTAGGTCGCCGCATTCCAGCCGGTGTACGCGTAACTCACATAAATCAGCGAGACGGCGAATGCGCTGCTGGTCAGTAAAGCACCATCCCCACTGGTGGGAAGAAAGTTAACTGGCTGGGGCGTATCGATGGCGATTATTGCACCGAGGCAAAATACGACGATGACGCCAACTTTCAGAATTGTGAAAACAACCTGCAATCCGCCAGAGCTGCGACGACTGCTCCCGTGAACGACTGCCAGTATGACGACCAGCCCGACGGCAAGAACCTTTCTGATCCATTCGGATGAATCGCCTGGCAATATGGACGTCG
>JAHEFD010000014.1 GCA_024640345.1 Woeseiaceae bacterium | reverse complement strand
CAGTCCCTGTCCGGCGCGTCAAGGTTCTCGGCTCGTCTAATGCTGACGTACTCGGGCCTGAATCCCGCACCCTGCAGTTTCGCAAATGCCGCTGACTCCAGTTCTTCATAATTGCGCTGGCCGCTTTCGACTCCTCGGCCTATCTCGTCAAGAATCTCGTGCAGTTTCGGCGCGATCGCACGCTCATCATCTGCCAGGTTCTGGTTCCGCGCGCTCATGGCAAGACCATCTTTTTCGCGCTTCGTTTCTCCGCAAATAATCTGAATTGGCAGGCTCAGGTCCTCCACCATGCGCTTGATCACCAGTTGCTGCTGGTAGTCTTTCTGGCCGAATACCGCGACGTCAGGTTGAACCATGCTGAATAACCGGCTGGTAACCGTCGTAACCGCATCAAACTGCCCTGGCCGGAATGCGCCGCAAAGCTCGTTCGTTAAAGCGGGAACGGTTACTGAAGTCGCGTTGTCTGTGCCGAATGGATAAATTGCGTCCACGTCGGGCACGAAGACCAGGTCGACCTTCGCCATTTTGAGGCGACGCTTGTCGCGCTCAAGCGTGCGCGGGTACTCATTGAAGTCCGTGCCATCTTCAAATTGTCGAGGATTGACGAATATTGAAACAATCACTCGCTCAGCGTGCTCACGTGCAATCTGTACAAGGCCCAGGTGACCTTCGTGGATACCTCCCATGGTCGGGACGAGTGCAATATGGTCTCCGGCATGCCGCCAGTCTGCCAGTCGTTCCCGCAAGGCTTCCTTTGTCTTTACTTCTTCCACGCAGTTCTCGCTGATTGTTTCAATAAGACGACCGGACATCGACCCGATCAGTCACGGGCGGGCAATCCTACCTGTTCATGGCAATCAAAAATATAGTTAGTTACTTCGGCGTGTCAGGCGAACGCGACCGCCGCGGCCGGGTTGAAGAAATGGCGACCGCCGGTGATCCGGCGAACCTGTTCGAACAGTGCATCGTAGTCTGCGTCATTCCGGACCGGATCGATAGTCGAGGCATTCACGATCAGTAACGGCGATTCGTCATAGTTATAAAAATAACGGGCGTAGGTATCGGCAACTTTCTCGACGTAAGATCGGTCAATCATTCGCTCATAGTCGACGCCTCGTCGCGTAATCCTCGACATAAGGGCGTCCACTGATGCTTGAAGGTAGATAACAAGGTCCGGAGCGGGTACCTCTATATCCAGCTTTTCGTAGATCTGATCGTACAAGCTCATTTCATCACTACTGAGATTCAACTCGGCAAATAGCCTGTCCTTCAAGACGTGAAAATCGGCAATGCGAATCGGCGCAAACATGTCAGACTGTCGCAACAGTTCAAGTTGCCGGGTACGCTGAAACAGGAAAAACAACTGCGCCGGTAAAGCAGTCTTGCGACCGGATTTATAGAATTGTTCCAGGAACGGATTCTCGACCGTACCCTCCAGCACCAGTTCGCCGGAGAAACTTTCGGCCAGCCGCTTGGCCAGACTGGTCTTGCCGACGCCAATCGGGCCTTCGACCACGATGAAACGTGATCCCGCGGACTCTGTCTTGACCGCTTCCAGTGGCACAGTCGCTTACCTACCCTATCTTTTCAATTTGAGGATCTTTGCCGGCCACCGATTGTGCGAGCTCCGCAACGGTCGCCAGGCCGGGTACAAAATAGTTTGGCGCAATTTCCGCCCATGGCAACAATACAAAATTTCTTCCGGCAATGCCCGGGTGCGGCAATGTAAGATTGCAGTCGCTCATTTTCACCGAGGAATAGGCAAGCAGATCAAGGTCGAGTGTCCTTGGCCCCCACTTTTCTGCGCGGCGGTCACGCCCCTGGCGCGCCTCGAGTCCCTGGGTGAGGGCCAGCAATTTCCCAGGCGGAAGCTTCGTTACAAGGGCAACAACGGCGTTGATAAAGTCCGGCTGCCCCTGCGGTCCCATTGGTGCGGACCTATAGAATGACGATATTAAGGTTACCAGGGTGTCAGGCAGCGAACGCAGCAGGTCGATACCCTGACGCACTTGCACCACCGGGTCATCAAGATTACTCCCAACTCCAATATAGGCTGGCCGCCAGGGCGGCTCGCTCACGCCGAACTGACCTTTGGCTTTCTTCGTTTGCGAGGGCGGCGACGCTTCGACGTAGTCGGCTTACTAGCCAACTCGAAACTCACGGCACGCTGGTCGGAGTTCTGTAATTGTACGTCGGTCCAGAACTGCGCGAGGTCGCTGTCAAAGTCTCCGCATTTGGCGCGCAGCATCATGAAATCATATGCGGCACGAAATCGCCGGTGTTCCAGCAGCTTCGATGCCCTCTTGCCTCGATTAACGTCAAAGCGAGGTTGCATCGCCAACATTTCTCTCATCGGTGTGGTGAAGCGGCGAGGAATCGAAACGCGTGACTGTTGCAAACCAGCAATCTCGTAGGACGCCAGGCTAAGTGACTGGGAAATGGACATCTTTTCCTTCGACCGCAGCTTTTCGGCAAAGGCTTTGACAGGCGCCCACAAAAAGACGCCTAACAGAAACATGGGTGTTACTGATTTATCGGCGGCCACTCGTGCGTCGGTATTCTCCAGGGCCATGTGCACAAACCTGAGAAACTCGCCGTCTTTATCGAGTTCTTTGTCCGTTTCGGTGAACAGCATCCTGAACAGGCCGTATTCACGAAGGAGTTCAAACGTCTTTTGGGCGCAACCAGCCTGAAACATCTTTAGAAATTCGTCAAACAATCGGGCTGCCGGCACGTTACTCAAGAGCTCGCGATTCTTGAGAATCGATTCTTTGACGTCGGAGGCAATCCGAAAATCCAGCTTGGCAGCGAAACGGACAGCTCTGAGCATCCGAACCGGATCTTCGCGAATGCGCGTGTCCGGGTCACCGATGAACTCCAGCCGACGCTGTTCAACGTCTTTAGCGCCGCCAACATAATCCCAGATACTGAAGTCGGCGATATTGTAATAAAGCGCATTGCAGGTGAAATCTCGCCGCCACACGTCCTCTTCGATTTTGCCATACACGTTGTCGCGAAGAATTCGACCTTCATCATCGTGTTCGACATCAGCATGTTTTTCATTCGCGTCGGTAGCAGCGCGGAATGTAGCAACCTCGATGATTTCCCGGCCGAAACGAACATGGGCCAATCGAAAGCGCCTGCCGATAAGCCTGCAGTTGGAAAACAGGGCCCTTACCTCATCCGGACTCGCATCTGTCGCAATGTCGAAATCCTTTGGATGCAGGCCCAACAAGGCGTCCCGCACGCCACCACCCACCAGGAAGGCCTGAAAACCCGACTGGTGCAGCCGGTAAAGGACCTTCAGCGCACTCCGGGAAATTTCATTCCGTGAGACGTTGTGGGAGGGGCGCGGAATAATCGTCGGTTCTGACTTGTTCGTGTTACCGCTATTTTTCAATGGAATTCCGCTTGAGCATTAGATTTGCGGCCGTATAATAGCAGCCCCCGAATCGTCGGGGAGAAAAAATCCGAATCTTGCTCCCTTCGTCTAGTGGTTCAGGACGCCGCCCTCTCACGGCGGTAACACCGGTTCGAATCCGGTAGGGAGTACCAGATTTTCGCCAGCGTCGGCGGGCACTTAGCGGATCTCCCTAGTGACCGACCGTCAGCCCGCAACGATGAGGCCAAGAGCGCCCTTCTCGACGTGCCAGTGGATAACCCCACCGAAGCCTCCTTGGTCGACGGTAAAATCAACGCTAAAGAGAGTGATGACTGGCGCGCGGATGGCCTCGCACTGCACACACTGGCCCTTGAGGGCCCGGAATTAGAGGGTGTGGCCTGACAATCGGGTAGATCATCATTTTTGACTGGCAGTCGAAAAAAAGAGGGCCGCAGCCCTCTCTTCTTTTTGTTGCCGATCCGATCGAAATCAGAAGTTGATTCTTGTACCGAACTTGTAAACCGGGCCGTGATCCTGCGACAGGAATAACATCTCTGGGTAACGCGCATGGAGGCGGGTTGTTTCGTCATTGATGTTGGCCGCGTCGAGGAAGAACGTGGTCGAGTCATTCAGCCTGAACTGATAAGAAAAATCGAGCTGTTTGCGCTCATCTACATAAAGCGGCTGGTCATAGTTGCCAAATCCGGCGACAGTTTCGCCGCGATAGTTAAGAGCCAGCCGGGCTGTGTGCCGGTCATCCTCGTAGAAAACGGAGAAATTACCGGAATCACCAAGGCCCGGAAGAATGAACTGCTGGCCAATCACATTGCGGTCGATGTCAACATCCCCGCCACTGATGAACGTATAGTTAAGTTGCATTCCAAATGGCGTGCCTTCAAACAGGTGCTGCAGAACAACCTCGAAGCCATCGACTCTTCCGGAGTTCATGTTGTACGGCGCGGTTACGTCAAACGCCGCCAGCGGATCGCCTGCTGTGCCGTCGACATAACCCGGATCGCAGCGCCACCAGCCGTCGGCGCCGTTGCCGGCACACTCTGGCGGGCTGTACGGGTATCCGGCAGAAACGTCAACTCCGTTCGCCATACCAAGAGCAACCCACCCCATGTGCTGAAAGTCGTTCATCCAGGCTTGAGCCCACAGCGCCTGCTGGGACACGCAATGGCCTGTCGCGCCGACATCGCCAGGGAAGAGCGTATCAGGGCGGCCAGCGGCAACCCACTCCTGGACGCAGGCGATCGCCGCCTGACCGAGCGCGGACGCTGCCGGGTTCGTAATACCGTTGATTTCCTGGCCAGATACCGTGCGACTGCCGATGAAGTTCTTAATCTCCTTGCGGAAATAGTTAATGCCAAAGTAGCTTTCATCGGCATAGTAGAACTCGTAGCTAAGATCCAGATTGTTGGATGTCAGCGGACTCAGGTCCGGGTTGCCACTCTCCGCGGTTGGCTGGAAAAAGTCCCGATTACTAATATCGAACTGAGAACTCAGCGAGAACAGGTCTGGCCTCGCCAAGGTCTTGCTCCACGACAGTCTCAATACCTGGTCGTCCGTTAGGCCAAGTGAGAACGCAATGTTCGGCAGGATCTCCGAGCTTTTCCCGTAACGCGGCAGGTCCACTGCGCCACTGCCATCGCTGACACCGATCAGCCCCTCGATCATATCCCAGCGCAGAGTTGTCGGGACCGGGAAGAAACTGACTGATTCAGTATCGGCCTTTTCGTAGCGAACGCCGGCGACGATATCGAGCGGCATGCCTCCGAGCTCTGTATCCATGTCGAACTGCAGGTAAACTGAATCCAGCGTTTCATTTACACGGTCGTTGTGATCGACGCCACCTGCACCGCAACAGACTGCCCCATCCGTCGTGTCTATCGCACCCGGATTCGCCGCAATAAATGCAGCGAGTGCGTCAGCCGGGTCAATGTTGTAATAGTAGTCAGTACCAATTGCGGCATCGAAACCGCTCATGAAACCACCAAGCCCGGTCCGCACGAACAGTGAGTCGTCATAGTCAGCGGCCGTAGTGCCCCCTGCGCCATAATTCGCGATATTGCGAACCTTGCTGAAATTGTTATCAACGCGAGACAGGCCGAAATTGATTGATGAGACAAACCCGTCGTTGTTGTTAACCCAGCTACCACCGATTTGGAACTGTTGCATGGTGTTTTCTTTGTAGCCATCCCGAATGGTCGCACCTGTTGCGAGGTAGTTCTCCGGGTTGAACGCGGTGTCGTAAGAGAACGTATTAATGCCTGAGCTACCGCCATTAACGTGCGTGATTGTGCTTTGAATATCGGTTGTAAAGCCGATGGAATTATTCAGTTCGCCGCCATAAACCGCCGCCGACGAATCATGCGTATCGAAGAACAGGCTAAGACTATCATTCAGCTGCCAGTCCAGATTGAAACCGATCGACTTGTTCTCGTTCTTGAGCGATTGCCAGATAAGCTCATGATCATAGGCGCGGTTACCTACCGTTACGTCGGTGAATACGCCGTGCTCATTAATCGTCGCGTCGAGCGTGTCCCAGCCGCCGAGCCAGGATCCGAACATCACGCCTTGCGCATCGAAATCCACTTTTGAATAGGTGTAATCGACCGTCGCGAAGAGTGTATCGCTCACCGCGAACTGGAACGTCGCCTGAGCATTGGCTCTTACGCGGTCGTTGTCCTTGATCTGGTAAGAACTGGGCTCCTGGTAAAAAGTGTTGCCGTCTGCGCGCATGTTGTTATTCGTATAGGCCGGGTTAGATGGATCAACGCGGAAATAACCTTCATTGGCCGCCATCTCTTCAACAGTGATCCAGTTCGACTCCCGGGTGCCCTCTTCGCGGTTCGACCGCTCCTGATAGGAACCCGAAAACGAGAAACCCCAGCGACCCTGGTTGGTCGCAAATAGCATAGCCGTCTCGAAAGGTGTACCGCCAGTTGCATTCGTTGTGTCCTCAACAAGGCTCAGGCTTATCGACTTTTTCGTACCCTCTACGTTGAGTGGGCGGGTGGTGACCATATTGACAGTCGCACCGATTCCGCCCGAAGGAAGTATGCTGTTCGCCGATTTAAACACCTCGACCGCCGATATACCTGGCGATGCGATGTCGCCGAAGTTATACGAACGTCCGCCAACCCATACGCCAGGTGACGTTGGCATCTGGCGCCCGTTCAGGGTGACAAGATTGAACTCGGGCCCAAAACCACGAACCGCGATGGTTTGTCCCTCAACGTTGCTTCGATCGATAGCAATGCCCGGGACCCGGGCCAGTGACTCTGCGAGGTTTCCATCCGGAAATTTACCGAAGTCCTCTGCAGATATGGCATCCATGGTTCCGACATAGCTGCGCTTGATTCCGATCGCGTCCCGGAGACTCGTGCGGATGCCCATCACAACAATTTCTTCGACGACGTCGGCGCCATCGTTTGCTGGCGAACTGCCCTGCGCCCAACCCAGCGATGCAACACTGAGCGCAACCAGCCCAAATACGCCTGATAGATATTTCTTGAAGAGAGTCATCGGTTTCCACCCCTAGTCCTGAAAGCTACTTTGCCTGGCAAACGATCAATTTCGCGGTTGCCGATGATGATTCGGGCGCTATTCCCCGCATCGGTCGTCGCGTCGTTGACCCGCGCACTGTTTGACAAATCCGCCACGCGCAAACACATAAAGCATAGCTATGACAGCGTTGTCAGAATACTTATATACGCAGAGATGACAGCGCTGTCAATAGGTATTACAATTCCTGCCTGCGGACGCCGTCGAACCTGCCGCGAGCTTGTCGCCGGCGGATTACATAAGGAACGAAGACGAAGATGCTCAAGCTAGATGCGATTAGGCGTACGAAAGCGACCAACCGGTTTCAGGGGGATTTCCTGACCCTTGATGGAGAGCGCTATTATGCAATCCGCGATGTCGATGCGATGCCACCGTTTTTTGTCAACGTCGTTTCCAGCGCCGATCATTGGCTATTCGTTTCTTCTACCGGCGGTTTGACCGCCGGGCGAGTGTCACCAGAGACATCACTCTTTCCTTACGTCGCCGTCGACAAGGTTCACGAAAGCGCTTTGCATACTGGAAGCAAAACCCTGTTTCGCGTCAACACAGGTGGAAAACAGCATATCTGGGAACCATTCAATCGCGAGCACGATGGTCGCTTCGAAATCAGTCGTAATTTGTACAAGAGCATCTCAGGAAACAAGCTGTGCTTCGAAGAGATCAACAGTGACCTCCTGCTTTCCTATCGATATACATGGATGACGAGCGACCGATTTGGTTTCTGCCGCAAGTGCGAATTGAGAAACCTGGGCGTGCAGCAAAGGACCGTCGAATTGCTGGACGGGCTGCAGAATATCCTGCCGGCCTGCACGCCGAGTGCCACGCAAGCCAACGCCAGCAATCTTGTAGATGCTTATAAGTGGACCGAACTCGATGAGAGCTCAGGTCTGGCAACATTCACCCTCTACTCCGGCATCTCCGACCGTGCAGAACCAGCCGAATCACTGCTTGCGAATACCGTGTTCTGTCTTGGTATTGAGGGCCAGGAAACGCTCATCTCTTCCTTACAGATCAACAGGTTCAAAGCCGGCCTGCCGTTGGCTGCCGAAAGACACAAACGGGGTATTCGCGGCGCATACTTCGTTTACGCGAGCCTGGAAATGGGCCCTGACGATCGAAAGGGCTGGCAGTTCATCGCAGATTTAGAGCAAAGCCAATCCGAGGTCATCGCGCTTCGCAGCAAGCTTGGTGATCCTGAGCACGTCGCCGCCGAACTCGCCGAATCAATTGCAGCCGGCACCGACGAGCTGGCGCGCATTATGGCCGAGACCGATGCCCTGCAACATACAGCCGAAGAAAATGTGACGACACATCACTATGCCAACGTGTTGTTCAACAACCTGCGAGGCGGCATTTTTGACGACCAGGACAGGATATCTGCGGAAGACTTTGCTCGTTCGGTATTACACTTCAATCGGGCAGCATACCGGGCTAACCAGGCATTTCTCGAGCAACTGCCGGCCACTATCGATTTCAATTCGCTCCTGGCTGCGGTCAGGCGTCAAGACCATCCTGACCTCGAGCGCCTTTGTTATGAATATCTGCCACTACGATTCGGCCGGCGGCATGGAGATCCCAGCCGCCCCTGGAATAAATTCACGATTCGCCTCAGGAACCCACAAGGCAAACGCCTTTTTTCCTTTGAGGGCAACTGGCGGGATATTTTCCAGAACTGGGAAGCCCTGACATTCAGCTACCCTGTTTTCGTCGACAACGTTATCGCCAAGTTCGTCAACGCATCGACGGTGGATGGCTACAACCCTTACCGTATTGGAAAGGACGGAATCGACTGGGAAGTCGAGGACCTGAATAACGCCTGGAGCTACATCGGCTACTGGGGAGACCACCAGATCATCTACTTGTTGAAGCTCCTCGAACTATCCAGGAAGTTTCACCCAGCGCAACTTTCTGGCCTGTTGCGCAAGCCTGTCTTTTCCTATGCCAATGTTCCGTATCGGATCAAACCCTTTGGCGCTTTACTTGAGAACCCCAAGCAAACTGTCGAATTCGACGTCCAACTCGAAGAACGCATTGCCCGTCGCGTGGCGGCAATGGGCGCGGATGGCAGACTGGTTCTCGATACCGACGGTAGCGTCTACCGCGTCAACCTTATGGAAAAGCTTTTGGTGCCACTGCTCTCCAAGCTGGGCAATTTCGTGCTCGATGGAGGAATATGGCTGAACACGCAGCGACCGGAGTGGAACGACGCCAACAACGCCCTCGTGGGGCACGGCCTGTCCATGGTCACCCTGTATTATATGCGCCGCTACATCACGTTCATGCAGCGCCTGATTGCGGAAGATCCGGCGGCCATCGAGTTGTCCTGTGAGGTAGGCCGATGGCTGGACGAAACGGCGGCCGCCCTGGCGCATGGCCGCGCCGCGCTCGATGATAATCCTGTTTTACCAGTTCAGCGCTACGCACTGCTGAACAAGCTCGGTAACGCAGCTAGCGAATATCGGCAGGACGTATACCGCGATGTCCCGTTCTCCGGCAGATTGCTGCAGCCGATGGAGACAATTGCGGCCTTGCTCGATGACGCCCTGGTGCTGGTGGATCACAGCATCCAAGCAAACCGACGTACGGATGGCCTCTATCATGCATACAACTTGCTTGAAGTAACGCCTGGCGCAGCACAAATTCACCCGCTGTACGCGATGCTGGAGGGACAGGTGGCCGCACTCAGCGCCGGACTGATCGATGTGCGACAAGCAGGTGACGTACTGCAAGCCCTGTTCGACAGCGCAATTTATCGCTCTGATCAAGGCTCGTTCATGCTTTACCCTGACCGTGCGTTGCCGGGCTTTCTTGACAAGAACCGTGTTCCGGCCGCCGACATCGAGGCGATTCCCCTGCTCCGGAAAATGATTGCAGACAGCGACGAAAGAATCGTCGTCCGCGATATCGAAGGCACATACCGATTTCGAGCTGACTTCGCCAATGTCGATAGCCTGGGTTGCTGCATGGATGACCTGGCCTCCGAGTTTGGTGACGAAATCGATGCCGATCGCAGCGCGATTCAAGGCCTTTACGAAAAAGTTTTCAATCATCGCGCATTCACCGGGCGGTCCGGTGGCATGTTCGGATTTGAAGGCCTGGGATGCATATACTGGCACATGGTGTCGAAGCTCCTGTTGGCTGTTCAGGAAAATTTTTACGCGGCAGTCGATATGGGCGCTGAAGATCAGGATTGCGCACGCCTTGGTCAATTCTATTACCGAATTCGCGAAGGGCTGGGCTTTAACAAGAGTCCCGAAGAGTACGGCGCGTTTCCGACCGATCCATATTCGCATACACCCAAGCACGCCGGCGCTCAGCAGCCCGGAATGACCGGGCAGGTGAAAGAGGAAATCCTGACGCGTTTCGGCGAACTGGGCGTACGTGTTTCAGACGGCATCGTCCACTTTCAGCCGCGACTTTTGAGATTGCGAGAATTTTCATCGGAAACAAGCGATTTCTGCTTCCTGAATATCTGCGGAAGCTGGGACCACCTGACCATACCGCCTCGCGGACTGGCGTTCACGTGGTGTCAGGTCCCTATCATTTACAGGATCGATGACGACAGCGAACCGTCGATCAGCATCATTATGGTCGACGGCACCCGGCGCACCATTCCGGCACTGGCCTTGTCCACCGATGACAGTATCGAATTGTTTGGTCGCAAAGGGCGTATCCAGCACATTACCGTGTCGTTTCGGTCCGACATGCTATTTCCGGAACAGACCAGGCAGCATGACTAGATACCGCATACTTGTTACAGCGAAATATTGCTGGCCGGACGCCAGCATCGCAACGACATACTTCATTGATGCATACCTGACGGCCGAATTAAGAGCCGGTCGACATCATTTACCTTCCAACCTTCGATGAGACCTGTAAGGTTGGCAAGGAAGGAGCAGTTTGCGGTTTTCCGCGGTCTTTGAGAGGCCGGTCGAAATGCAGAATATTGGTGACATTGCAAAATTTACGGCGATGTCAGATAAAGATGTAAGATTTTCATGAGGCGGACTGCACATGTCTAAGGCAACACTCGATCACGTCGCGCAGCGAGCGGGCGTTTCCATGAAGACCGTATCCCGTGTCGTCAACCGGGAACCCAATGTACGGGAATCGACGAAGACCAAAGTCGAGGCGGCAATTGCGGAGCTCCATTATCGACCTAACCCGTCAGCACGAAACCTCGCAAGCCGGCACGCCCACATTATCGGATTAATCTACGATGACCCAAGCGCCTATGAAGTTCCAAGCGCAGGCTACGTCGTCAATATGCAGCAGGGTGCATTGCATGCCTGTCGCAAGTCTCACTATGAGCTTCTGATTCACCCGTGCGATTACAGAAAAGGCAACATAGACGGGGAAATCGAGGAAATTATCGAATACGCGCGGCCCGCCGGTATCGTCCTCGCCGCACCGTTGTCGGACATGCCGAGAATTGTTCGCGCCATCGAAAAGACCAGTACCCCAATGATTCGCTTGTCGCCGGGAAAGCCGAGGGCCAATGAACTTTGCGTCGTCACCAATGACCGCGAGATCAGTGCAGAAATGACGCGCTACCTGATTTCGCTCGGGCACAGCAAGATCGCGTACATTACCGGGCACCGCAGCCACAAGGCAGTCGCGAACCGATTTGAAGGCTACAAGGACGCCATGCGGCAGAGCGGCCTGAAGGTCTCAGAACGGCTGGTAGTGGCGGGTGACAACTCTTTCGGTTCCGGTGAAATTGCCGCAGAAAAGCTGTTAAGTCGCAAGCAACGCCCGACCGCCATTTTCGCCGCAAACGATGATATGGCGGCAGGTGTCATCCGTGTGGCAAATCGCTTTGGAATTGAAGTGCCCACGGAATTGTCTATCGCCGGATTTGATGACGTCGCGCTGGCACGGCTCGTATTCCCAAACCTGACGACAATCCGACAGCCATTATCAGCCATGGCTGAACTTGCTGCAGCAATGCTTATCGAGGGCCGCAATGGTAAAAAGGACAAGAAAACGATCCAGATAGTGCCGTCAAGCCTTAAGATACGCGAGTCAACCGGGCCTGCGCCGGACTGACGGACGACCAACGATGTTTGCTGCTCAGCGTATCGTCAGGCGATATCGGCGAGTGGCTTAGCAAGGTCGCGTGACTGATGTTCAACGGTGGAGTATTACCGCTCGCGCCTCCACTACCATTCCAGATGCGCGAACTGTCCGCGTGAGTACCAGCAAAGGCCATTACGACGGATCGGGCATCAACACCTGTTTGGGAGTTCGGTCGACGTTGAACAAACCCCAGTGCTTCTCGGCACCGCCCGGATTATTCGCATCACCCTTCCAGGGCTCGTCGAACGCCGCAAAAAAGAATACGGTAATGTTCCTGCTCCTGGCCCACTCGCTCAATTCAACAAAATAGCGAGCCTGAGCCGCTTCGTTCGCACGATCGCCAAACTCTGTGGCGCGGGTGGCCCATCCAGCCTCCAGGATCGCAAGCTTGCTGCCTGGCAGGGCCGTGCGCACACGTTCAACATTTTCTACGGTGTACGACAGTCCATCTTCAATGCTCTTGCCTTCCCAGACCGGATAAGTATGTACGCCGACAAAATCGACTTCGGCCGCAAGCGTCGCACCATCGCGAATCCACCACTCGTAGTTATCGGCAACAGTAACGGGCTGCTCGATAGCGGCCTTAACCTGTCGCACATAGGTAATCACCTTGTCGACCGGAACCATGTGGTCATTCCAGTCAACCAGAGCTTCGTTACCAACGTTTACCGCAACGACGATGTCTCCATATTCTTCTGCAAGCTCTGTACCGCGCCGGACCTCCTCAGCATTAAGCAGCGCGTTTGCTGACAACTCGTCGTCCGGTATCGGCTCGTTCAGCCAGGGACACCCGAGATGGTTACTGACCTCAGCCTTGAGCCATATACCCAGCAGGACCTTGATCGGCAGTTTGTGCTCCCGGATCAGCCTGAGCGTAGCGTGGGAATTCTCACCGGAGTCGTACAGCCGGATCAGCTTCAGGTCGTAATTCAACAATAAGGCCAGGTCTTCAAGTATTTCCGCGTCACTCGGATTTGCCGCGCCGTTACCCCGGTCCGGGTGCTGACCGCTGCGGTAACCGGAATAACTTACAGCCATAATTTCACCGGCGATCAACTGGTCTGTTCCATTGCTTACGTTGAAGGGGATATTGGCGTGCGCGGCATGCCCGTTGCCATCGAAGGCGTAAACGAACAACCGGTAAGCCCCGGGCTCTGGTGCCGACACCAAAGTGCTCGCCGTCTCGGCGCTCTCTATGTGGCCTCCCAGGCTCGCGATCCGTTCTTCGAAGTCGCCACCTACCTGCGTGGCGTCGCTTTCCGGCTTCAACTCCCACCGATATGAAAGTGCATCCCCGTCCGGATCCACAATATCCGCACTGGCCTCGAATTTTTCTCCCGGAACATACGTAACGCTGGATCGCGCACTGTGCCCGCCAATCGTTAAAGACAGCACGTGCGGTGATCGGTTTTTCGGCCAAGCCCCTGTCCACAGGTACTTCATGACGTCAACGACTTCGGTCATCTTCCCATCTTCCGTGAACATGCCGAACCACGTGGGCGTCCGCTCCTGCTTCTGCCCCCAGACAAATACATAGGAACCAAGAAGTTGTCCTACGAGCGCGTCCAGCACCTCCCTTTGCCCACGCATGAAGACGGCGGCCTTCTCTGAGCTCGTGGCTTCGACAGGGGCGCCCCAGGATGTCTTGTCTACCTCCCAGTACCCGATGGCGCCCCACTCGGTGACCATGAATGGCCGCCTGAAGTTCAGCTCACGAATCCGGTCCCGCAGCGCATACAGCTCCCCGTAAAGCTGGAAGCTTATGAAATCCAGGCCAGGTGCTCGCGTCTCGATATCGTGAATTGCGTCTTCCCTGATGCCTGCAATGGTCGTCGTCGTCGGGTGGTTGGGATCGAGCTCGTGAATCATCTCGGCAACGTCGCCTACTGCGTCGTAGACACTCGGATTGGTGTAGCTGTGATTAAGTTCATTGCCAATAATCCAGAACAAAAGTGCCGGGTGATCGCGATACTTGAGCACCTCTTCCCTGAACTCATCCAGCTGCCTGGCGACCGCCGCGTCGTCGTTGTAGTCAAATCCCCACCGTTCCGCCTGCATCGAAAGACACAAGGCTACGGTAACGCCGTTCGCCAAGGCATCGTCCAGCAGTTCCAGGGTATCGATGGACTCGCTCTTGGTCGTCCAGGTACGAATCGAGTTTCCACCATTGGCAGCAAAATTCTCGATATCGTTGCCGCCCATCCCTGCACCACGAATGACATACGGCTTGCCACCGCGCAGGAGCTGAAAACCTGCATCCGTCGCAACAACTTCGACTTTGATCGGGGCCATGGGTATCTCGGACGCAGACGTGCATGCTCCGATGAAAACTGCACCAAGCCACAAAACGACTATTTTGTTCATTGTCGATTTTGGCCGCGTGCCTATAAGCATGTCAGCAACGCCTGACTAGTCGCGATCGACGAGTCGAAATTCGCCTCTAAGTTCCGCCGCAGAGCTTCCGCCGATCCACACATGGAATTCGCCGGACTCCACGGTACGTCGGTTGTCGCGGCCGAAGAACGCAAGATCGTCGCTGTGCAAATCGAAGCTCACTGAAATTGTCTGCCCGGGCTCTACACGCACTCGTTGGAACCCTTTAAGCTCCCGGACCGGACGAGTAACGCTGCCAACCAGATCACGCACATAAAGCTGCACGATTTCATCGGCAGCCACAGTACCAGAATTGCTTAGTTCGGCACTGATCACAATTCTTTCCCCCCGCGCTATCGCAGTCTGATTCGTTCTGATGTTTTTGTATTCGAAACTGGCGTAGGACAGGCCATGCCCAAATGGAAATAGTGGCATGAAACCTGCGTCCAGGTGAAATGCCGACATTCCAAAAGAAGTTTGTGGCGCTCGCTCTTCAATGTCGTCAATGTGCAAGATCCGGTCTGCCGATGGCGGTTTCCCGGAGTTCTTCTGGTTGTAATAGATGGGAATCTGTCCAACCATCCGGGGAAAAGTCGCGGGCAACTTGCCTGACGGCGACTCAACCCCAAACAACAGGTCTGTAATTGCGGGACCTCCCATTGTCCCCGGGTGCCACGCAAATAAAATGGCATCGACTTCATCCACGATGTTTGTCAGGGTCAACGGCCGTCCCGCCTGGATAACTGCAATTACCGGTTTGCCTGTCTCCCGCACCCGCCTTACGAGTTCCGCCTGTGCGCCTGGCAGATCGATATTGGCGCGCGAATGCGCCTCGCCCGAGAGGATTGCTTCTTCACCCAGGAACAGCAAGACGGCGTCCGAATCTTTTGCTGCCTCAAATGCCGCATCAAACGCTTCGGTGTTGCGACTGCGGCTCGTTTGCATCGCTGCCACAAAACGAACTTCGACGTTCTCGCCCACAAGATCACGAATCGCCTGCAGGGGTGTGATACTCAGGTTGGGATCGCCATCAAAAATCCAGGTGCCCAGTTGTTCGTACGGAGCGTCCGCGAGCGGGCCGATGACGGCAAGCCTTGCCAGCTTGTCAACGGACAATGGCAAAGCATTGTTGTCATTCTTCAGCAGCACGGCACTCTGCGACGCAGCTTTGCGAGCAGCTTCGAGCGTTGCCTCGTTCGCGATCGGCGGATAGTCGCCAGGATTAGTGTATGGATTCTCAAAAAGCCCGAGCTGGAATTTGGTACGCAGGATGCTGGCAACGGCAGAGTCGATCAGCCCGATACTGACGCGACCCTCGTCGACCAGCTTTTCGAGTTGACCGGCGTAAACATCGCCTGACATTTCCATGTCTACACCAGCGGTTATGGCCGCGAACGCTGAGCCTTCGTCGTCGGCAGTCAAACCGTGAACCTGAAGTTGGTGAATGGAATCCCAGTCGCTGACCACGAAGCCAGTGAACCCCCATTCGCCGCGCAACACATCACGCAGCAAAAAATCATTAGCCGTCGCCGGCACGCCATCCAGGTCGCTGAATGATGTCATCAACGTTACCGCGCCGGCATCAACAGCTGCACGGAACGGCGGGAGGTAGACGTTTCTCAGCTCGTTTTCAGGAATGTTGGTCGTCGCGTAATCGCGGCCGCTTTCAGCCGCACCGTATCCGGCGAAGTGCTTGGCACATGCGGCGATCGAACCCGGTTCCGACAAGTCGTCGCCCTGAAGTCCTTGCACCATTGACACCCCCATGAGACTGGTCAGATACGTGTCCTCGCCAAAACTCTCGGCTATGCGACCCCACCTGGCGTCGCGCGAGATGTCTATCATCGGTGCAAACGCCCAGTTAATGCCGACCGCTGACGCTTCAAGAGCCGCAAAACGCGCGCCCATCCGGACAATTTCCGGATTCCATGTCGCGGCCTGTCCCAGCGGAATTGGAAATATGGTTTTGAATCCGTGGATAACGTCACGACCGACCAGCAAAGGAATGCCAAGACGACTTTCCTCAACAGCTATTCGCTGCAACTCGTTTACTGTCTCGACGTCGACCACGTTGAGTACGGCACCGATACGCCCCTGGCGGAGTCCCTCACCAAGATAGTCTGGTGCGTAGCCAGAACCGGCGCTCAGTTGGCTCATCTGACCAATCTTTTCGGCCAGCGACATCCTGTTAAGCAACTCGTCAATCCGTTGCTCAACGACGTCCGAATTGCCGATTTCTTCTGCGCCGACGGCGGTCATGTTCGTGATCAGTCCCAGACTGTATAGAAAGACGGCAGCGCACAATTTCCTGAATCGTAACTGTGACGTGATGCGGCTCGTCATCGAGCTATTTCTAGCAACATTTGACAGCGCTGTCAATCTTACGGAATATGCGCCAATCATGGAGCATTTCACAACAGCACCGGAAGACCGGATTCCGCTTCAGCAGAAGCTGATCTACGGCCTTGGCGCTTTCGTAAACAACATACTCGCAGCCGCTATTGGTGGCATGATTATTGTTCTGAATCTCGGGCTTGGAATGAACCCGGCGCTGGTTGGGCTATTGGGCGCCCTGCCTCGTCTTACTGACGCCATCACGGACCCGATGATGGGTTTTATCTCCGACAAGACGCGCTCGCGGTGGGGCCGCCGCCGACCCTACATCTTCGTCGGCGCAATCGTCGTAGGCGTGGTCTTTGCGTTGCTGTGGCAATTGCCGGCCGATAAAAGCGAATCATTTTACTTCTGGTACTTTCTGTCGGGATCGACGATCTTTTACCTCGCCTATACCGTGTTTGCCACACCATGGGTTGCATTAGGGTATGAACTAACCCCGGACTACCATGAGCGCACGCGGTTGATGGGAACGCAAAACTTTATCGGCCAACTTGCCTATATGGTATCACCCTACTTTCTGGCAATTATGTACAGCGATCGGCTGTTCGATAACGTAGTCGACGGCGCCGCAGACCTCGCAGTGATCATCGGCATTGTTGTCGTCGCACTCGGAATACTTCCCGCCATATTTCTGCGAGAACGTTTTGCAGGAGAGGAAAAAGCGCAGCCTCGTCAGCATACGTTCTTCGACGGAGTGTGCGACTTTTTCCGCGGTTTCATCATCACACTGAAGTTCGTGCCATTTCTAAAGTTGTGCGCGGCAACATTCCTGGTCTTCAACGGTTTTATACTTATCGCTGCATTCCAGTCATACGTTATCATTTACTATGTCTTTTCCGGTGACGCAGGTTCGGGATCCGAATTCGTTGGCCACTCCGGATTGCTGCAGGCCATCTCCGCATTTGGCGTGATCGCGCTCGTGACCTGGTTGTCAACAAAAATTGGCAAGCGTCGCGCGTTTTTTGTCTCCACCGGAATATCGATGGCAGGGTACGCTTTAAAGTGGTTTTGTTATGACCCGGATCTCCCCTGGATGGTGCTTGTCCCGGCGCCGCTGATGGCCTTTGGGCTGGGCGGACTTTTCACACTGATGCCATCAATGATTGCGGACGTCGTTGATTCTGACGAACTTGAGACTCGTGAGAGGCGCGAAGGCATGTACGGGTCCATTTTCTGGTGGGTTGTGAAGCTCGGGATGGCAGTAGCGATTGCCGGCGGTGGACTCCTCCTCAACGCGACTGGATTCGATGTGGATCTCGGCGGCGATCAATCCCCGCAAACGATCAAGTTGATGCGATTGTTCGATGCATTCGTACCTTTCATTACGTCGGGCATCGCAATCTGGGCAATCGCTTCGTACTCCATAACCGAGGAAAAAGCCCATCAGGTCCGGATGAAACTCGAGGAACGTCGTGGCAAATAATATAGAGCCACTTGGGTTCCGCGAGAAGCTTGGCTACGGTCTCGGCGACACCGCGTCGAACTTCTTTTTCCAGGTTTTCAATATATTTCTGCTGTACTACTACACGGATATTTTCGGATTGTCGGCGGCGGCGGTTGGAACCATGTTTCTCGTAACAAAAATCGTTGACGCCGTGAGCGACCCGATCATGGGGCTCATAGCTGATCGTACAAATTCCCGATGGGGAAAATTCCGGCCTTACCTTCTTTGGGCTGCGATTCCTTATGGGGTCTGCGGTTACGCCATGTTTGCAAATCCGGACTTGTCAGATTCCAGCAAGCTGGTATATGCCTATGTCACTTACACATTAATGATGCTGGCCTACACGGCGATAAACGTACCCTATTCGGCACTCATGGGCGTTATTTCCCCATCCTCGACCGAACGAACGAAGGTCGCGAGCTACCGGTTTATTTGTGCCTTTGCAGCTGCCTGGCTGATCGGGACGTTTGTAACGCCTTTGAAAAATTTGCTCGGTGGTGGCGACGAAGCGCTCGGGTTCCAACTCACCATGGTTATTTTCGCAGTACTGTCGGTTGTTTTGTTCTGGATCACTTTTGCGACCACGAAGGAGCGCGTAGCACCTGTACAGGAAAAAGCCGACATCCGACTCGACATCCAGGCGATGCTGGGTAACGGCCCATGGATCGCCCTGTTTATCGCGGCATTATTCACTCTAATGAATGCGGCCGTTCGCAACGGCTCACTGCTGTACTATTTTAAATACTACGTGGGTGACGACGGCGCGCCCATCTTCCTGATTTTCGACAGGACCGCAGTATTCATGTCACTCGGCCTCATGGTGATGATTGGTGGCATCGCACTGACCAAGACCCTCTGTGACTTTTTCGAGAAACGCAGCCTTTTAATTGTGCTGACTATCCTGAATGCGGTGTCGATGGCCGCGTTCTACATCACGCCTCCTGACGAGTACTGGCTCATGGTTTTCATCAATTGTATCGGTACGTTCGTTATCGGCCCGACACCCGCTCTCGTGTGGGCCATGTATGCCGATACAGCCGACTACGGTGAGTGGAAGACGGGGCGCCGCACTACAGCCCTGGTCTTCTCCAGCCTCCAATTTGCGCAAAAAATGGGACTCGCTGTCGGGGCCGGACTCGCCGGCGTCATGCTGGGGTATTTCGGATTCGTCGCCAACGAGGTCCAGACCGAAGAGTCGCTGGCGGGAATACGTTTCATGTTCAGCGTGATACCAGCCATGCTCGCGCTGGCCGGCGCGGCGGCGATATTCTTCTATCGAATCAATTCAGAAACGATTCGGCGATTCGAGCGGGAGCTTCAGGAACGACACGCAGTTTGACCAGTTTTGTCGGAATCTACACGTGCCGAGAGTAATCCCTCTCGCCGTACGTTCAACCAGTTTCATCAAGCGGCTTTTTCGACCGACGTCCGCTATTAAGTTAAAAGCGGCCTCTCAGTAGCTCAGCAGCCCAGCGACCGCCTGGAATTGTCGATTCAGCCGGTCGACCAAGCATTTTTCCAAAACACAGCGATTCAAAGCAGGGTCCACGTTGGCCTCCGACGAGTCACGAAAGCAACGGTGAACGCCGCTGCGACAGCGGGTTTCACCGTCTTTTGACCCTGAAATTGGGTCAAAATCAGGAAAATTGAAATTCCTGTATGATTGAGCTGTCCATATTGAGTCTCCAGGCTCGTGATTCCGTCCGTCGCTACGGATTAGAAACTCTCCGGAAACACCATCGGTAAGGTTCGCTGATGAAGCCTCTTCCGTCATGAACGCGGGCCTATACACAGTGACAATGTCAAACAACTCCACTTAGGGTGGATGATAACTACAAGAGAAATTGAATGAATAATGAATCCTCATTAACGGGAAATCCCTACGAAATCGTTTCAATAGAGAAAGCCGACTCCCCACCTGACGGGGAAGAAGGCGATTGGTACGACTATGAAATCGTGCAAGGCAGTCACACGATAAATGGCTGCCGGCAGGGCAAACTCAAAGCGGTTACTCTCGCGGTAGAGGAAATTGTCGGCCAATTGAACGAAAGGCGTTTCGGCAAGCGCGGCCGCGTTCACGTCACTACAAAACCGAAACCAAAAAAGAAGGCGTAACTTATTCAGCGGGGCTGGCGCCAGCCTCACCCCGCCCTTCCTTTAATGTCTTCGCTCTCGTCATACAAATGTGACGAGGCTCTGTCAGCCGCTCAGTTCCTTAATCGCTTCGACAAAGGTATCGAGTTCTTCGGTGGTCGTATAAATATTTGGCGTAATACGTAACCCCCTGACACCCGGCCGATTGATGGCAACAGTAAATATCCGATAGTCATTCATCAACGTTTCAGCGAGATCGGAAGGCTCTATTCCCTCGATGCCTACATTGCCGATACCGGCGTGCCTACTCATATCAGCAGGTGTATTCACTATGACGCGCGGCAAATCGCGCAGGCGACTCGTCCAGTAATGCTGCAGAAACCTGAGACGTGCCTCTTTACGATCGAGGCCGATCGTATTTTGATACTCAATCGCGTTAAGTATCGCCAGGTCCGTATGTACCGGGTGCGTACCTATGTGGTTCAGGCGGCGCATGTCATTTGGCTCAAGATCACGCTCTGCAAATAGTGGCCATACGTTGTCTATCTTTTCTTTTTTTACATAGAGCATTCCCGAGCCCAGTGGTGCACTCAGCCACTTGTGCAAACTCGTCCCATAATAATCGCAGTCAAGATCCTTCATTTGGAAATTGATGTGAGAGAATGCATGCGCACCATCAACCATCACCTCGACCCCTCGTGCGTGCGCCATATCCGCAATCTTCCGTACCGGCAATATCTGCCCGGTGATATTGACCATATGGCATACCATCAACAGGCGAGTTTTGTCCGTTATCGCTGATGCATAAAGCTCGACGATTTCCTCGTCATTTTTTGGATGATTGGGTACGGACACCAGGCGATTAACTACACCAAAGCGTCGCTCGATAAACTTGAAGTGATTCAGCATCGCCCCATAGTCCTGCTCCGCCATCACAGCCTCGTCGCCCGCCTTCCAGTCGAGGCCACCGATAATCAGGTCCAGCGACTCGGTGGTGTTACGCGTAATAGCCACCTCCTCCGCCGTACATCCGACGATTTCTGCAACTTTATTAGCGACTCTCTTTTTATTTTCCCACTGGACAGTGCGCATGTAATGCGACCCTTCATAGTTCACATCGCGCATGTGTTGAATCAGGTGCTCCATCGTCTGCCTCGGCAGGAAGCAGTAATACCCGTTTTCGAGATTTATATAATCGGGCTTGAGGTCGTAATCGCCCCGAATCTTGCGCCAGAACGCTTCATCACCCGCGAGGTCAGCCGGATCGAGATGTTGAACAGCCGCAACAACCTGCTCCAGGTGAGCGAAACTCAGTGGTGCTGCCAGGCCCATCAAACCAACATTTTTGAGAAACGATCGCTTATCCATCAGTTGCCCCCTAAAGTTCTTATAAACAGACTACGGCAAAATTTGTTATGAAGTGGAAATATATAGTACCAAATTGCAATCCAGGACGATCCCTGCATTCACTAACTGACCTCGACGCAATGACTTGCCTCACTTCGAGCCGTCTTCAGTTGCAGCTCTGTTAATTACTGTGCAAGCTTCGGTCAATCCAAAAACGCTAATTGTGAGGAGTTGTCGTGGCTGATCAGCCGCAAGGCACCAGGCATCCGGGGATCGACAGCAATTTGCCAAGCAAGAAATGGCGCCTGATCTACACCGGGGTGACTATCTTCACCGCGATAAGCATTCTGCTGTTGTTTCTGTTCTCCCGTCATTATTCAGGCTGAAACGTGCATCCTCTCGACTGGCTGATCGTCTCCCTGTACCTGGTGTATGTCATCTGGAATGGCATCAAGCTCAGTCGGGGGCCGGGTGGCGCGGAGGGTTTCTTTCTGGCGGGACGCAGTCTGCCATGGTGGGCTGTAGGGCTTTCAGTGATGGCAACTCAAATGTCCGCGATCACTTTGATTGGGACAACCGGGCAGGCATATACGGATGGCATGCGCTTCATCCAGTTCTACTTTGGACTGCCGCTGGCCATGATCATCCTGTGTGCAACTGCAGTCCCGTTTTTCTATCGTGCTCGCGTGTTCACGGCTTACGAATATCTTGAGCGACGTTTTGACGCCAGAACACGTACGTTGACAAGTTTCTTTTTCCTGGTGTCTCGCGGACTGGGCGTCGGCGTTATTATTGCTGCACCGTCCGTGATCCTGTCCATCGTGCTTGGTTGGGATGAAGTCATCACAATCTTTGTAATCGGTCTGTCGACCACGGCATACACAATGCTCGGAGGCGTACAGGCCGTCACCTGGACAGATGTCAAACAAATGGTGATTATCTTCGCGGGGCTCAGCTTCTGTGTTTATGAAATCCTTTCCAGCCTCCCGCCAGGCGTATCTTTGTCCGATTCTCTCCACCTTGCCGGCGCGGCGGGAAAACTGCAGACGATCGACTTCACTTTCGATCTGAACGAACGTTATACAATCTGGTCGGGAATGATTGCCGCACTATTTCTCTTTCTTTCCTATTTCGGATGCGACCAAAGCCAGGTTCAACGTTATTTGTCCGCACGATCCGTCGATGAAGGCCGTACGTCGCTGTTGATGTCCGCCTTCCTGAAGATTCCCATACAGTTCCTTATATTGCTGATCGGCGTACTGATCTTCGTCTTTTATCAGTTCCAGACTCCACCGATGATTTTCAACGAGGTGGATGCTGCCCGGGCTGCCGTATTGCAACCCGCAGAACACCAGCGTCTGACAAATGAAATGACGGATCTCCATGAGAACCGGCGTATCGCGGCAATAAATCTCATCGAGGCCCCTGCCGACGGCAACAGCGCACAGCGCGCCGCATATGTGGATTCTGACATCGCTTATCTGGACAAACGTCGCGAAGCAACCGAGTTTGTCCGCGAGACGAATGCCGATCGAAATTTCAGCGATGTAAATTATGTGTTTCCGGTTTTCGTCATTCAGAACATGCCGATCGGTGTTGTAGGACTGATTATTGCGGCGATCCTGGCTGCCGCAATGTCAAGCGTCGCTGCCGAACTTAATTCCCTGGCAACCGCCTCGACAATGGATTTTTACAGGCGCCATTTCCGGTCGAACAGTACCGAACAGGGACTCGTCACATTCGGTCGATTCGCGACGCTCGCGTGGGGTTTGTTCGCCTGTATCGTCGCCACCTTTGCCACGAACCTCGGCTCGTTGATAGAAGTTGTGAACACGTTCGGCTCGTTCTTTTACGGCTCATTGCTCGGGGTATTCGTCCTCGCTTTTGCAGTTCCGGGCGCGCGATCGAACGGCGCTTTTTACGGATTACTGTTCGGCATGGTGTCTGTGTGGATCGCAAACACTTATACCGACATAGCCTTCCTCTGGTTTAATGTGGTTGGCTGCCTGGTGACAGTTGCGGCAGGATACGTAATCAGCGTTGTGCACCCGGGAGCGAAGTAATGCGCAGCAAGTACAAGTTATGGGCATCTGCAATAGTATTCACAAGCTTCGCAGCAGCAGCTGCAAATGCGCAGGTACGGCCCGTATATGACCTTGGAACCAATGCACTGTCTCGCCAGCTGCAGCGCCTGCAGACCACGGCGAGCGTCTTGCATACCGGCGCTCATCCGGACGATGAAGACTCGGGCCTGATCGCCTACCATGCGCGACGAGAAAATGCCCGCACCGCTTACCTCTCACTGACTCGCGGCTCCGGCGGGCAGAATATCATCGGGGCCGAGCAGGGTGACTTGCTTGGCATCATACGGACCGAAGAATTACTTCAGGCAAGACGCCTCGATGGGGCCGAACAATTATTTACCCGGGCGAATGACTTCGGATTTTCCAAGCACCGGACCGAGGCTTCCCGGGTTTGGGATGAAAAGGCCGTGCTCGGCGACATGGTACGAGCAATTCGGCGGTTTCGACCCTCCGTGGTGGTTTCTCGATGGAGTGGTACACCTGCGGATGGTCATGGCCACCATCAGTTCGCCGGCTACCTGACTCCGCAGGCCATCGCGGCGGCAGCCGATCCAGTTCTCTACCCGGAACATCTCGCCGCGGGACTTACTCCGTGGAAGGTGCAAAAACTATATGTCTCAGAGGGAGTTAACCCGGGTGATTCCGCACCCTCCTTGCTGCTCGTGAACACCGGTGAGTTCGACCCGGTTACCGGGCGGAGCTACTTCGAAATCGGCATGGAGGGGCGAAGCCAGCAGAAGACGCAGCAAATGGGTTCGCTGGAGTTGCGAGGACGACAATTGTCAGGACTGCGGCAAGTCGAGGTGGCGGTCGACGCACCAGCCAGGGAGGAAAGCATCTTTGACGGGCTGGATACGACAATAAGCGGCATCGCGCTTTATGAAACGAAACCGTCTGCGGCTTTTAAGAGCCTGCTCAAGAAACTCGAGAAGACAAGCGCCGGGATCCTGGCGAATTTTGATCCGGTCGAGCCTGAAGCGCTGGTTCCGGCGCTGGTCGACGGGCTTTCGCTCGCCCGAAAGGCCCGCGATGAAGCGCGAGCCCCGGACGCCCGGCGGCTGCTCGATGAAAAAATCAGAGAATTTGAATCGGCGCTGGTGCTCGCCGCAGGTTTCTCGGTCGACGCACTCGCCGACAGTGAAACGGTTGTGCCCGGAGGCACGCTGCAGGTTGCTGTCCGCCTGTATGGAGCCGACGCCATTGATGTCGACCCGGCAGACATCCGGCTGACTCTTCCGGATAAGTGGGAATTGTCCCGAGCCGACGCAAAAATGCTCTCGAATGAACTCAATTCCCGTCGCCAGGATCAGCCCGACAGCCAGTCTGTATTCGACATCCTGGTCCCGGCCGGTGCCGAATTCACAGAACCTTACTGGCTAAAAAATCCGCGCGATGGCTTTACCTACGACTGGTCTGACGCCGGTATTGCCTGGAACCTGCCATTCGACCCGCCCCTCATGATGGCGGAGGTAATGCTGACAATCGGAGGCGCAAGGGTCACCGTGCGACAAGAGGTTCAATATCGCTATGTCGATCGGATACGGGGCGAAATTCGTCGGCGAATCGATGTTGTACCCGCGATATCCGTTGATCCGGCCGCTGAGCTTGCCGTTGTACCCGCATCCTCGGAAACCAGGGAATTCGATGTGTTACTGACAGTCCGCAACAATACCGATCATGAAATCTCGGGAATTGTCCGGCTTGAACACCCCAATGACTGGACGCTCGAGCCGGCGTCAACTGAACTCACGCTTGCCGCCCACCCGGCAAGCAGTACGCTGGCTTTCAAAGCAAGCTTGCCTGACACCGTTACTGCAGGCGAATACCTGCTGCAGGGCACGGTCACAATCGGCGATACGACCTACGATAAATCAATGCGCGAGATTTCCTACCCGCATATACAGACCCATCGCGTCTATTCGGACTCGACCACCAGGTTCAAAATCATCGACGTCGATATTGCACCGGTCCGAATCGGCTACGTGATGGGCAGCGGCGACAAAATACCGGAAACGCTGCAACGACTCGGGGTCGACATCATTGTTCTCGATGACGCAGAACTTACGACGGGCAATCTTTCTCGTTTCGACGTGATTGTAATCGGCATTCGCGCCTCGCAAACCCGGCCTTCATTTGTTGCTAATAACAGCCGGCTGCTTCAATTCGCGGAGCGTGGCGGAACGCTGATCGTGCAATACCAGCAGCCGGATTTTATCGAAAAAGGCCTGGCGCCCTTCCCTGCCAGCATGGACGGCAACGTCCGCGTCGTGGATGAAACGGCACCCGTCACCGTGCTCGAACCCGAACATCCTGTTTTCAATTTTCCGAATCGCATCACTCCGGAGGATTTCGACGGGTGGATCCAGGAGCGTAACAATTACAACTTCACCAGCTTTGACAGAGATCATTACATCCCCCTGACGGAAAGCCATGACGAAGGCGAAACAGAAAGTGACGGCGGCATGCTTTATGCCAGAATCGGTAAAGGACACTATATCTACACTTCTTACTCCTGGTTCAGGCAATTGCCGAACGGCACTTCTGGCGGCTACCGTTTGTTCGCCAATTTGCTAAGCCTGCCTGCCGCAGCAAAATAAAGAGTCCCAGCAATGAATGAAAAATTTCCGGCGCAAGGCTACAAAGACAATGTGCTAAAAGACTGTTTTACAGATGCCCAGCGCTTCTTTCTTGAACATTATCTCGATGTCGATCGTGCACATGTCCTTATGCTGGCCGAACAGACAATAATTTCAGAGACCGAGCTGTCGACAATTCTTGGTGCCATAGAAAAACTGGATCTCGTGAAGATACGAGATGCCGAGTACGACGGAAGCGTCGAAGATTTGTTTTTCTATTTGCAGCGCGAGATAGCAGCAGCCTGTGGCGATGCTGATGTCGCGGGAAAGCTGCATACGGCAAGAAGTCGCAATGATATCGATGTCACGATTTATCGCCTGTATCTGCGGCAACAGACGTTGGACCTGATCGATTCATGCAATGTATTACGCGATGTCTTCCTGAAACTGGTGGCGCAACACCATGAATCACTGATGCCTGCATACACGCACACTCAGCCGGCCCAGCCAACAACGCTGGCGCACTTCCTCCTGGCAATGACCGAGAATACGAGCCGCGATATCCGCCGACTGCAAAGAGCCTACGAGAACATGAACCTATGTCCGCTCGGAGCATGCGCCATTACAACCACGGGCTTTCCTATCGACCGGTATCGGGTTGCCGAACTGCTCGGATTCGACGGACCCACGCGAAATTCCTATGCGTCCATCGCATCAGTTGATTACTTTACGGAATTACTGGGTACAACGGCGGCACTGCTGATCAATATCGGGAAGTTTGCGCAGGAGTTCCTGCTGATGGCGATGATGGAGTTTGATGTGATTCGCCTGCCGGACGGCTATGTTCAGTCGTCTTCAATAATGCCGCAAAAGCGGAACCCTGTTGCCATCGAGCATGTTCGAGCCATAGCGAGCAAAGCTTTGGGGCAGACTCTTGGAGTGTTGACCAGCGTGCACAATACACCGTTCGGTGATATCAACGATGTCGAGGATGACCTGCAGCCACTGAATTTCGCGGCAATTCGGGACTCCATCAGGGCGGTTTCCCTGCTCGGACACGCACTTCAGGCAGCTGAGTTCAATGTTGGACTTTTGCGTGAACGGTCCGAGGCTAATTTCATAACAGTAACTGAGTTGGCTGACACGATCGTACGTCGCGACAATTTACCGTTCAGTACAGCACACGCCATCGTTGCCAGCTGTGTCCGGGCGGCAGCTGAAAGAGACGGCGTAATTACCCACGATATTTTGCAGCACAGCGCTGTTTCGAAGATTGGTCACCCGCTAGCAATGACAGCGGATGAACTTGACACCACACTGTCAGCCGAGAATTTCGTCTCCATTCGAACAATCTTCGGCGGACCGGCAGCATCGGAGACGCGCAATGCGCTGGAGCAACAAAAAGAAGCCGCTTCCGCAGATGTCGTGTGGAGCTCTGCATCGAGAAACCACCTGCAAAATGCGAATACGCTTCTGCGACAGAGTGTCGAGGCCGCTACACATTCAGATTAGCGAGTGGAAATTCTGGCCGGCATCAGCATCGCGCCCGGACATAACTTTTCGCCGTGCAACCGGTATCGCAATTTCATCAGGCTGAGTTTTGGACATCCCTGGACGGACAAGGTGGAAGAAGGCCTGATATGGCTCGGGAGCACCGCCAGCAAAATGAGCACTGCCGCTGGTCCGTAGCACCGGATACCCCGGCACCCGACTAACCAAAAACGAATTCACACCACTCCTTGACCTTGCGGTAACCAAGCTCGCTCGAGTCGCACACTTTCCTGCTTGACTCGCGCCGCTCGACAAATGTTTTTCGAATCTGGTCCGCGTACGACGAATCCCCGGTTAACAGAACGTTGAGCTCCGAAAACCTGTTAA
This sequence comes from Woeseiaceae bacterium, assembly GCA_024640345.1. Lineage (GTDB taxonomy): Bacteria > Pseudomonadota > Gammaproteobacteria > Steroidobacterales > Woeseiaceae > SZUA-117. Next base: position 20,257 of record JAHEFD010000014.1, on the reverse strand, counting down.
GTGCCCGTTCGTTGAAATTGGCGGAACCGATAATGATCGACCGCTGGTCAATATCTATCAATTTGGAATGCAGCATATCCGGCGACAGGTAAATTGATGCTCCGCCTTCCGCTCGTACAAAAATCTCCTGCATCGTCCTGAGATTGCGCTCGTTTTGGATATTTGCCCAGGCGGGAATAACGATTTCAACATCAACGCCCCGGAGCGCCGCATTAATAACACCGTCCCTGACATCCGGATCGCAAAAATACGCCATTTCAATACGGCAGCTTTTCATGGCCCCATTAAGGAGTCCAATCACAAGGGGCCTGATTTCAAATCGCTTGATCCTGGCATTGTCATTAAGGATAAATTCGAATGAAGAATTACCTGGTGGCCGTCCTTCCAGGCGCCCTTTAAGGTTTTCAACAATGTCCTTGTCAACGCACTCGAACATGTAATCCCGCCACACCAGTCCATTAACGTCGCGCGTAACGGTGCGCTCTTCAAAGTTCATACCACCAAAGAAAAGCACTTCGTCGTCGATGATTGTGAACTTCGAATGGTCGCCCCGCACCACGGTATCGAACAGTGCGACATTCCTGTGCTGTCTAAGTTTATTCGCGATGTCATTCGGGCGTTGCTCGACCCAGGAGAACAGATCGGGACTTGAAGAGTATGCGTTGATTACGCGTTGTTTCAGCGCCGTACGAAGACCGTAAGTCTTGTGAAAAAAACTTTGCCTGCCCTCTTCCCCGAGCTCGAACAAAGCGCCCAGTTTATCCTTCGTGATGACAATCTCGACCCCCCTGTCGGCCGCATCGAGAACGGCGCGGCCAACACTGTTGCCGGCCGGATCATCGCGCCAGATAAACATGTTTATGACAACGGAGCGTCTTGCCGCTGCAATCCTGCTGATTAAGCGTTCAACAGAATCCGTGCCGTTGCACAAGACCTGAACATCGGGACCATCATTACCGGATTGCAGCGCCAGGGACTGATTCACGTTAGCGGGACGCCCCACCCGGGCCGAAGCTGCTCATGAACCGCGTTTCCTTCCGTTTTCCGCCAGTGCAGTGCCCGACCATCGATACGATCCCGCCACCGACCGTCAGGAACGGATATAGGCAACTGCGCCGCCGATTACAGGCACGGGTGGGCGAAGTTGTTTCTCGGCCAACTCGCCACAATCCCGGCATCTGAATTTTGCATCGGTCAACGAATATTCGCCGCGCCCGCTGGAAATGAGACTACTTATATCCGCCTCGCCCCACCGGTTGCATTCCACACAGAAGAGCCCGAGCGTGTGGTTCTGCTGCTTCAGATCAATAAATGTCACAACGCTCGGCACTGCACCTGTCTCCTGTGGTGACTTTCAGAGAAGCGCCATTGCAGCGCCAATCAAAGAGCCCAGCAGCAGAATGACTGTCGCCAATGCACCAATACTGAATCCCATCGAACGTCCACCCGGATCCTTGATGTAAGCGTTACGGTATACCTGACGGCCGATGATAAATACCAGCCCGAGTCCGGCAGCAATATCTGCTGGCCAGAACTGCGCGAACATCCACATTGACGGAATCAGAATGACCAACTGTTCGAGCGTATTCTGGTGCACACGGAATGCACGCTCAAATTCCGGGGCTCCCGAAATAGAAGGTGCATCTACGTGATATTTCACCCGGGCGGATCCCACCTGAATTGCAAAAATGAACATCTGCAGTAGCGCAATTGACGTAACGATTACCAGAAATTCCACGACACTTCTCCTTTCTTATTCTTACTCTGTATGATGCCGGACATTGGATATTACATTAAACACTGAGCGTGTCGCGCTCAGTCCCGGGAGCCAGCACTGGATACGAAATCAAGCGAGACGCCATCAGGCTCCGGGAAAGGTCCGGTCCACGTCGTGACTCGCCTGCTAGGGGTAATGCCGGGTGAATTTCCCGCGGTGATCTGGTCGTTCGTGTATTTCTTCTGCATTCTCGGGTCCTACTACATGCTCCGGCCGGTACGCGAGGCCATGGCAGTTGAAAGCGGACCGGAAACGATTCCATGGTTATTCGGCGGAACGTTCCTGACGATGCTGGTCGCCACACCGATCTTCGGCTGGATTGCGTCGAAATATCCTCGCAAACGTTTCCTTCCGTGGGTCTATTACTTCTTTATCTCCAATATCCTGATTTTCTGGGCAACATTCTCATACGCAATTTCGAACGAACTAGGTTACGTCTGGATGAGCCGGGTCTTCTTTGTCTGGATCAGCGTATTTAACCTGTATGTGGTCTCGGTGTTCTGGAGTTTCATGGCGGACCTCTACTCCCAGGCCCAGGGACGACGGCTGTTCGGTATCATTTCTTCCGGTGGCAGCATTGGTGCGCTATTAGGTGCCAAGGCGACCAGCATGCTGGTAGTCGACATCGGGTTTCAAAACCTGATGCCGATTTCGGCCACCTTGCTACTGGTCGGCACCTATTGCATCACGCGTCTTCGCCGCGATATCAGGCAGGATGACTCCAGCCAGAGCGCATTGACAATCGACAGCAGCAGGCCGCTTGGTGGCAGTCCGTTCAGCGGCGTAACCCATGTACTTAGCTCCAAATACTTTCTTGCCATCGCCCTGGCATCGGTAATTGCAAGCCTGCTCGGTACCGCCCTGTACATGTTTTCCGCGGATCTCGTAAAGGTTGCGATCGCGAATAACGACGAACGAACACAGTTCTTTTCCGACATCAATTTCTGGACCAACGTGTTCGCACTCGTTGGCCAGATGCTGCTTGTCAAGGAAACTGTAAGGCGCTACGGAGTGGGCATCACGCTGTCATTGATGCCGATCGTGTCCATTGTCGGATTCGCGTGGCTTGCGCTCGACCCGACCCTCGCTGCAGTAGCCATATTGACCGTCGCCCGGCGTGCTTTGGGGTTCGGCTTCAGCAAGCCCGCAAACGACATGCTTTATTCTGTCGTGACGCCCGAAGAAAAATACAAAGCCAAGAACTTTATTGACACGGTTCTCTACCGTACCGGTGACGTGATTGGCACCTGGGCAGTCAGATTCATGGTTTCAATTGCCGGACTGGCGGGGACATCGTTACTGATGGTGCCGTTTGCAGCGATTTGGGCGGGCATCGCGCTCTGGCTGGGCCGGGCATACAATCTTCGCGACAAGGAACTTGCAGCCAATGCGTAGTGCGACTCTCGGACGTCGACTGGGCTCAATACTCTATGACAGCCTGCTGGTACTGGCACTCATGTTCGTAGTGACCATGCCGTTTGTTGCCATGCGCGGCGGCGAGCCGGTCGAGCCTGGCGAGGTGCCTTATCAAACCGCGCTTGTCGCCATGGCATACCTGTTTTACGTCGGATTCTGGTCGGGTTACGGAAGAACGCTTGGCATGCAGTCGTGGAGGCTTTCACTTCAGACCGCGGATGGAAAGAAACCAAACTTCGCCAGGGCGAGCCTGCGATTTCTCGCGGCCTTGTTGTCGCTCATTCCATTCGGCCTGGGGTTCTGGTGGCAGCTCTGGGACAAAGACGGCCTCGCGTGGCACGATCGATTATCCGGAACGAAACTGTGTTACCACCCGAAACCGGGTTCCGATTAGCGGACCCTGGTCAGGGCAAACGCTGTAATTGCGACTAATGCGGCTGACGGCAGCCAGGTAACAATTGCCGGGTTAAGCCTGAACACCTGGCCCGAGTTGGCAATCATCTCGCTTGCGAGGAAATAGGCCAGTCCTATCAATACGCCGATCATCAGCCGGCCACCTGATCCGGCGGATCGTAACGACCCGAACACAAATGCCAAAGCAAGGACCGGCATTATGATCACCGTTACCGTCCTTGCGATTCTTGACCACAATTCGGTTTCGTACCGCTGCGAGTCCAGTTCATTTTTCTTGAGATATGAAATATAGGTCATGAGGCCTCGCGCAGAGAGGCTCACAGGCTTGACGAGCGTGACACCAAGCATGTCTGAATCCAGATCAAATGACTCGACCGCCACAGACGATTCCACGGCTTGCACCGAGTCGTTCTGGAAGCGTGTCTCCTTGACGTTTTCGAGCACCCACTTGTCCGAATCGTCGATGCCGGAATTCTCTGCTCGCGCGATGGAGCTAAGTGAATCATCCTCATTGAAGCGAAAAATATAGAGAGTCCCGAATTCGAATTCTGCATTGATCTTTTCAAGATGCAGAATGACCGGGCCGTCCTTGATCCATGCGGCGTTGCCGATATCCCTGTTTTCCTGCTCGTATCGCGCCTCGTCACGCATGGTTCGTGCAAAATAATCCAGCGGTGGGCCTATGTACTCACCGACCAGCCCCATTACCACCATCAAAACGAAACCCGACATCGCGACCATTCCGGCGAGGTGGCCGACAGACAGCCCTGCCGTACGCATGACAACCAGTTCACTGTTATTTGCCAATGCGCCAAGTCCGAGCAAGGCACCTATGAGGGAGGCGATCGGCAGCATCTCGAATGAAAGCTGTGGCAAGCGTAATAATGCGAACAACAATGCCTCGGGCACACCGAAGGAACCCTGGGTCGAATCGAGCTGCCCGATAAATTCAAACAGGCCAGCCAATGCGAGCAAAACCAGCATAACGAGCAACGTGCTCATCAGGATCGCGCGCATCAGGTAAGCGGATAGAATCGTCAATGTTTCGGCCCGGAAGAAAACAGGCGTCTGTGCCATCCGTTTTGTATGCCCAGCAAGCTCAGCGCAAAAATCAGCATCGCAATATGCACCCACCAAAGACCAACCCAGACCGGCACCGTTTCCTGCTCCAGCCATGTTTTGCCGGCACTGAGCAAATTGAAATAAATGATGAAGACGAGCAGACCAATGGCGAGCCGCCCGTATCTCCCTTCTCGCGGTTGGCTTTTACTCAGTGGAACCGCAAGAATGGCAAGTACGAGCGTGGCCAGCGGAATGCCAATTCGCCAGTGCAGTTCCGCCTGTTCCAGCCTGGCCGATGACGAAATGAGATCCGCCGTGCGCATGGCGTATGGCTCAAGTTCCTGCGCTTCCATTTCCGGCAGGCGGTAAGGAATGCCGTGTTCCGCAAATTCCACGACGCGAAAATTAGCGGTTCCCGGAACGCCCTCGTAACGCCGGCCATCGTGCAGGACAAAGAATCGCTTGTCGGGATCTTCCGACTCAACTTGCTCCCCGCGTTCGGCGATAACAACTTCAACGCCGTTTTCGATCTGCCGCTGCAAAAAGACTTTCTCAATGACACCACCCGGGGCAACGCTTTCCGCGTACACCACGGAGCCCTGGCTATCATCACTGGTGAACCTGCCTGGCTCGATGCTGGACAAATCTGCCTGGCGCCGCGCTTCGGCACTGATTCGTTCAATTTCAGTCAGCGCCATCGGTGCGACTTCCATCGACAGCCAGCCAACTGCCAATACGAGCGGCAGAAGTAACCAGGAAAGCGGGCGATAGATATCCGCCGGACCCACCCTGCAGGCCATCATCGCCGGCATCTCGCTGTCGCGATAGAGGCGCCCAAGTGCGAGCATGATCGACAGGAAAAGGCCGATTGGCACCAGGATGGTCAGGTATTGCAGGCCGGTCAGGCCAATGATCTGGAATACAGCATCTTTAGGCAACTTGTCCTTTGCCACGTCTCCCAGGACACGGGCGAACTGGTTGGTCAGCAGAATCGCCAGCAACACCATCGTGACCGCCAGCCAGGATTGGGCGATTTCACGAAAAATATATCGATCGAGTATGCGAAACATTGCTATATCGGTGATTTCACTGGCTTTTGGACCGTTGGAAACGCCCCATGTTCAGCGGGATCGGGTAGACTACCGGTTTTAAATTGTCCGGGACAGTCCCTGGGTCACAGGCCCAAAGAGACAAACAACAACAATCGGGGCCGGAGTCTCCACTGTCATTCCTCCTGCGGCGGAAAAGCCGACAGTGCAGGCGATTGTGGAGTGGCATCCCGAACCAGGAGTTCTTCGCGTATGGAAATGTCATCGACCACGAGCGCCGCCTCCCGAATCGCGGGGGCCTCTGTCATTGTCGGCGTTTATGAAAACGGCAAAAAAGGATTGGGAGCCGAAAACGTAGACGATGCGACCAAAGGCGTGATCAGCCGCCTGGTTCGGCAGGGCGATATAACCGGCAAGCTGGGCAGCTGCCTGACGCTGTCACCGGTTTCGGGAGTCCGCGCGCAGCGCGTCGTTGTCGTTGGCCTGGGCAAGATCAGCAAGTTCGGCGTCAGTGAGTTTCGCCGCGCGGTGTCCGCTGCAGTAAAACAAATCAAAGACAGCAAAATCCGCGATGTCACCTGTTACCTGAACCTGGAGCCAGTCACGGGCGCCGACACCTACTACCTTGCCCGTTACACGGCTGAGACTTTCGGCAACATCCTTTATAGCTTTTCAGAAACGAAGAGCGGCAAAAAACCGCGGGCAGCAGCACTCAGGAAAATCTGTATTGCAGCGGCTTCCCGGGCCGAAGCAAACAAGGCGCTCAAGGGGGCTCAGCATGGCAATGCAATTGCAGATGGCATGTCCCTCGCAAAAGACCTCGGAAACTTGCCGCCAAACGTCTGCACCCCAGCCTACCTTGGCCGTACCGCGCAAAAAATTGCGCGCCAGCATAAAAGTGTCACTACCAAGGTACTTGGCGAGGCCGAGATCAAACGGCTTGGAATGGGCTCATTTCTGTCGGTCACCAGCGGCACAACGCTGCCGGCCAAACTGATTGTCATGCAATACAAAGGCGCCGGTCGCGACAATCCCGTCGTGCTGGTCGGCAAGGGCATCACGTTCGACGCCGGTGGCATATCATTGAAGCCCGGTCCAGGCATGGACGAAATGAAATTCGATATGTGCGGTGCCGCATCGGTCATCGCCACAATGTCTGTCATCGCTCAACTGAAATTGCCCGTCAACCTGACGGTTGTCGTTCCGACCTGCGAGAACCTGCCCAGTGGCACCGCGACACGCCCCGGAGACATCGTTACCAGCATGTCAGGAAAAACCATTGAAATTCTCAATACCGATGCCGAGGGTCGCCTGATCCTGTGCGACGCATTGACTTATTCGCGGCGCTTCAAGCCGGAAGTCATCATCGACGTTGCTACATTAACGGGTGCATGCGTCATTGCATTGGGGCACCACCGAACGGCCGTTATGAGCCGAAGCGATGAATTGGCAGGCCAGATAACAGATGCAGGTATTGCGGCTGATGACCGTGCCTGGCACATGCCGCTCGCTGATGAATATGAGCAGCAGCTGAAAAGCAACTTTGCGGATTTTGCCAATGTTGGCGGACGTGACGGCGGAGCGATAACTGCCGGCTGCTTCCTCAGCAAGTTCACCGAGGACCTGAATTGGGCGCATCTTGATATCGCCGGCACAGCGTGGAAATCAGGAAAAGATAAGGGCAGCACCGGCCGCCCCGTGCCAATGCTGTCCGAATTCGTACTAAGACGCGCACGAGCCATTCCCTGACGATGGCCAAAGTGGACTTTTACATCCTGCCCGCTACCGGAGAAATTGCACGACAACAATTTGCCTGTCGCCTTGCTGAAAAGGCGTATCGACTGGAAAATCGTGTGCATATTCACGTCTCGGATCGGGACAACCTGCAGATCCTGGATGACCTGCTGTGGACGTTTCGCGATGGCAGCTTTGTCCCTCATGAAGTTATTGGAATTTCGCCCGGAGAACCGGCATCACCGGTCACTATAGGCTGTGACGAAGAACCGCATACCCAATGCGACTTGCTGATTAACCTGGGTGATACGATTCCGAGCAGGGCTTCCTCTTTTCCGAGAGTGGCAGAAGTTGTAACCTCTGATGAAGAAAGCAAGGTTCAGAGTCGAAAACGATTTGTGGATTACCGTGACCAGGGACATACGCTCGATACTCACAAGTTGTAGTGAATATTTGCATACCCGTTCACCTGTCAGTCACTCTTACTCAGCTCCATTCAATTCCTTCCCAATAAAGCCACGTTCGATGTAAACCATGGATAAGTCCTACCGACCAAAAGATATAGAGCAACGTCAATACGACCGTTGGGAAAAAAACGGATGGTTCGCACCCAGTGGCGACGGCGAACCATATTGCATCGTAATACCGCCACCGAACGTGACGGGTACGCTGCATATGGGTCATGCGTTCCAGGACACGATCATGGACGCACTGATCCGCTATCACCGCATGAGCGGCCATAACACCCTGTGGCAACCGGGAATGGATCACGCCGGCATCGCAACGCAAATGGTCGTCGAGAGGCAATTGAATGGCGAAGGCAAGTCCCGAACCGATTTGGGTCGCGAGAAATTTGTCGAGCGCGTCTGGAACTGGAAAGCAGAGTCAGGTGGCCAGATCGCCAACCAGTTTCGACGAATGGGCGCGTCCCTGGACTGGGATCGTGATTGCTTCACCATGGACGATGAGCTTTCAAAGTCCGTCATGGAAGCTTTCGTTCGGCTGTATGACGATGGCCTGATCTATCGCGGCAAGCGGCTTGTCAATTGGGACCCTGTATTGCATACGGCCCTGTCCGACCTTGAAGTCCTGCAAAGCGAGGAACCCGGAAACCTGTGGCATTTTCGATATCCACTTGCCTCAGGCGATGGATACCTGGTCGTGGCCACGACGCGCCCGGAAACGATGCTGGGTGACAGCGCCGTAGCAGTGCATCCGGATGACGACAGGTACAAGCACCTGGTAGGTCAGGAAATTGTTCTGCCGTTGGTCGGTCGCCGCATCCCTATTATCGCCGATGACTATGTCGATCCCGAATTCGGTACTGGCTGCGTGAAGATTACGCCGGCACATGACTTCAACGATTACGAAATAGGCAAACGACACAATCTCGCTGAATACAATATCCTGACCGAGAATGCCGCAATCAACGATTCAGCGCCGGAAGCCTACCGCGGCCTGGATCGTTTCGACGCCCGCAAAAAAATCGTCGCAGATATTGACGCCCTCGGACTGCTGGACAAGGTCGAGGCCTACGAGCAGAAATTACCGCGTGGAGATCGCAGTGGTGCGGTAGTTGAGCCATTCCTCACGGACCAGTGGTACGTAGATATCAAACCGCTTGCTGAACCCGCGATCAAAGCGGTCGAAGACGGGCGAATCCGGTTTGTCCCGGAAAACTGGTCCAAGACCTATTACGAATGGATGCACAACATCCAGGACTGGTGCATCAGTCGCCAACTCTGGTGGGGTCACCGTATCCCCGCATGGTATGACGCTGACGGCAATATTTACGTGGGTCGAAACGAACAGGAAGCACGCGAAAAAAATGGTCTTGGCGCCGACGTCGCACTGCGCCAGGACGAGGATGTACTGGATACCTGGTTCTCATCAGCTTTGTGGCCATTCAGCACCCAGGGCTGGCCCGGGAACACCGACTCGCTGAAGACCTTTTACCCGGGCAATGTGCTCGTGACCGGCTTCGACATCATTTTCTTCTGGGTTGCCAGGATGATCATGATGGGACTTAAGTTCATGGACGAAGTCCCGTTTCGCGAGGTCTACATTCACGGCCTGATCAGGGACCCGGAAGGCCAGAAAATGTCGAAATCAAAGGGCAACGTACTGGATCCACTGGACCTGATTGATGGCGTTGATCTCGACACGCTGATCAGCAAACGCACGACAGGCCTTATGCAGACGCACCTGTCGCCCAAGATCGAATCGGCAACCAGAAAGCAATTTCCAAACGGAATCGATGAATACGGTGCTGATGCGCTGCGATTTACGTTTGCATCTCTTGCCACCACCGGTCGTGATATTCGCTTTGATCTTGGCAGGATCGAGGGCTACAAGAATTTTTGTAACAAGCTCTGGAACGCATCTCGCTACGTAATGATGAATACAGAATTACTTGACGATGGCGACGTCGAGCTCAGCATACCTGATCGCTGGATACGGTCCCGCTTGCAGGTTACCGCGGCAACCATGAAAGATTGCTTCAGGACATATCGCCTCGATCTCGCGGCGGCCGCTGTTTACGACTTTACGTGGCATGAGTTTTGCGACTGGTACCTGGAATTATCCAAACCGGTCCTGCAGTCCGATGAATCCACAGATGCGCAGAAACGCGGCACGCGACAAACCCTGATTGAGGTGCTCGAATCGATTCTTCGCCTGCTTCACCCGTTGATGCCATTCGTTACTGAAGAGATATGGGGCCAGGTCGCCCCCCGCATGAATTTGCCCGGGGACACGATCATGTTGCGCCCATTCCCGGAAAGCGATTCGACATTGACCGACGCCGATGCGGAGGAAGAACTCGAATGGGTTAAGCAGTTCATTCTCGGAATCCGGCAGATTCGCGGCGAAATGGATATTTCACCTGGCAAGGTCGTACCGGTACTGTTGGCTGAGTACACCGACAGGGACATTCACTTTGCAGAGCAAAATGCCCTGCTCCTCCAGCGTGTCGGGCGCGTAGAGTCGGTACGACCACTGGGCGAAGCAGAAACCGCACCCCAGTCGGCTACTGCGCTGCATGGCAAGATGCGCCTGTTAGTGCCGATGGCCGGACTGATCGACAAGCAGGCTGAGATTGAGCGCCTTGGCAAGCAACTGGCTAAAGTTACCCGTGACCTTGAAACCTGTCGCGGGAAGCTCAAAAACGAGAAATTTGTGAACAATGCACCCGAAGCGGTAGTCATACAGGAAAGACAGCGGGTTACTGATTTCGAGCAACAGATGGCTCAGCTCAAAGAACAGCTGGCCCAGCTCGAATCCCTTTAATAGCCTGTATTTTGGGCATTAGTTCACAATCCTGACTCCGTTGGGGTGCATTGCAACTCGCTTTTGGCGACTATTGGTCATAATTCACGCGTCGCCCTGGCACACGGGCTCAAGGCGGCACTCTGGGAAGACACGATAGAAGCGCGAGTCAAAAGCTTCGCTGACGGGCGCAGAACGTCGACCGGCCAGCCAATGGAGTGATCATGCAGCAAGGTAATACCCTCGAGAAACTGCCATTAAGCGCAAAACCACGCGACGCACTGAACGCGGCGCGAAAATCTCTTGGCAGCATCATCCTCGGGAAAGACGGCGAGATTTCTCTCGCTCTTGCATGCCTCCTCGCACGCGGACACTTGCTCATCGAAGACCTGCCCGGACTTGGCAAGACGATCCTTGCGCAATCGATCGCGCGAGTTCTCGGCTTAAGTTTCCAAAGAATTCAGTTCACCAGCGATTTACTGCCGGCAGATATTGTCGGGGTTTCCATTTTCCGACAGGAAAGCGGTCAGTTCGAGTTTCAACCCGGACCCATCTTCGCTGAACTCGTCCTGGCCGACGAAGTGAATCGCGCGACGCCCAAGGCGCAAAGTGCATTGCTGGAAGCAATGGAAGAACGCCAGGTCTCTGTCGACGGGCATACACACCAGCTACCGACACCCTATTTCGTTGTCGCCACGCAGAACCCCTCCGACCAGATCGGTACGTTTCCCCTGCCCGAATCTCAACTTGATCGATTCCTGATGCGGCTCGAACTGGGATACCCGAACGAGGAAAACGAACGTGCATTGTTGATTGGAACCGACAGGCGACAAATGCTGACTCAAATCCGGCCGACAATGAATCCCGAAACACTGACTGCATTGCAGCAGGCCGTGACGGAAGTACACATGACGGATCCGCTGATCGACTACGTGCAGGCGCTGGTGCGCTTTACGCGGGAATCACCGGATATTGAAACCGGCCTGTCGCCCAGGGGGGCGCTGGCGCTGGTGGCCGCGGCCAGGGCGCATGCCTACGTAGAGAACCACTCAGGCGTCTTTCCCGACGACGTACAGGCCGTATTCGGCCCGGTCGCCGGACACCGGCTGAAACCCGCCAGCAATTCGGCGTATCGGACGCCGGCAGAACTGAGTCGGTATGTCCTCGACAACGTCAACATACCTTGATTTCCTGAAGCTCCCGGGGCTGCGCGAAGCGGCGGAAGTTCGAGTCCGGCGCTGGGCCAGGAAACGCCAGGGCAAGGACAAGGCGGTAACGCGCCTTAAGTCCCGCCGAATTTACATTCTCCCCACCGGTGTCGGCCTCGTCTATGGCCTGATGACCTTTACGATGTTGTTGGGCTCCATGAACTACAACAACAACCTTTCTTTCGTCCTTACCTTTCTTCTCGTCGGCGTGGGATTTGTTTCGATGCACCAGTGCCAGCGCAACCTGGTCGGTCTGGAAATCGCATTTGCCGGTGTCGACCCGGTATTCGCCGGCCAGGCTGCTGAATTCAAAATCGCTATAACCAATCACTCGAAAAATCGACGACCGCATTTGCGTATCTATGTCGGGAATGTCCGCAGCCAGATCGATGACCTCGAACCGGGCGAAAGTCGTATATTTCACCTCGAAATACCGACGACCAGACGAGGCCGGATTCAACTCGAGCGATTCGGCGTCAGAACACTGTTTCCGTTCGAACTGTTCCGCTCCTGGGCCTGGCTGCATATGGACCTCTCAGGGCTCGTGTATCCGAAGCCCGCCAGGCAAGCGCCGGAGCCTCCGCCAACGCAGTCCGCACATGGCCATCGGCAACACGACGCCCGTGGAGAAGAGGATTTCGCGGGCTTACGCCGCTTCAACGTTGGCGATTCACCCCGACATGTCGCCTGGAAGGCCTATGCAAGGTCGGGAGACCTGCTGTCAAAGCAGTTCTCCGGAGCCGACACCAGCAGCCAGTGGTTCGACTTCGACCAGGCGTCGACCACCGACATCGAAGAACGCCTTTCGATACTGACCCGTTGGATCATTGATGCCGATCGCACACAGCGCGACTATGGCCTTCGTATTCCCGGCCAGGAATTCAGTCCTGCGCACGGAGAAAGCCACAGGCACAGATGCCTCGAAGCGCTGGCATTCTTTGAAGCGAAGTCCCCTGACACACCCGCTGAGGGAGCATCGTCGTGAGTAAACGCTCCGGCACCGACGGGTCGCTTTTGAACAGTCTGCCGTGGACGCTTGCCGCCCTGGCATTTTCGGTACTGCCACACCTTCAGTTCCTGCCAATCTGGGTAACTGCAATTTTTCTTGCCTGCTCGGCATGGCGACTGCAGGTCGAACGAAAGCGGTGGCGACTGCCACCGGCCTGGATCCGAATCCTGCTCGCGCTGGGGTGCTTTATCGGCGTGCTCGCATCATATGAATCCGTTAGCGGAGTTGGACCGGGATCCGCATTGCTGGCCGTCATGGCAGCCCTGAAACTGCTGGAGACCAAGCAAAGGCGTGACCAGTTTGTTTTGCTGTTCATCTCGATATTCCTGATCATGTCCTCGCTGTTGCGAGAACAATACCTCTGGTCGCTGCCTTATCTTCTGGTTGGTGTCCTGTTCACGATGACCGCATGGCTGCGAATGTCCGACACGAGAAAAGTCAGTCTTGGCCAAAGCATTCGCACCGGTGGTCGGCTGATGGCGTACTCGATTCCCCTGATGATCGCCATGTGGGTTTTCTTTCCGCGCATCGCCACTCCATTCTGGTCGGTCCCGATTGATACCAGCAGTGCAACATCCGGGCTGAGCGACCGCATGAGCCCCGGCGACATCAGCTCGCTTTCCCTGTCGGATGCCGTCGCCTTTCGTGTGAAATTCTCGAGCGAGGTTCCACCGCCGCACAAACGCTACTGGCGTGGCCTTGTCCTGCATCGCTTTAATGGTCGTACCTGGACCGGCAACGAACCCTCGCTCGACTCGAATGCGCGAAAAGACATCACTTTCCAGGGTGAGCCAGTCGAGTACCAGGTGACCATGGAGCCGACGCGCCAGCACTGGATATTTGCCCTGGACATTCCCTCCGATTGGGATCTTGGCCAGACTTACATGGCGCAGCAACAGCAGCTGGCACGAATGCAACCGGTCGACCAGCGTGTCACCTACAATGCTGTGTCATACCCCGACTTTCTCCTTGACAGCGAATTGTCGAGATTCAGCAGCGATTACTACACCCGGCTCCCTGATAATTCGAATCCGCGCGCCGTCGCACTGGCCCGCGAGATGAGGGAAGCCGCGGGATCCAGCGAGGTGTTCATCAACCGGGTCCTGCGAAAATTCAACCAGGAGGAATTCTTCTACACATTGCAGCCGCCGCCGCTCGGCAGCAACCCCGTCGACCGTTTCCTGTTCGAATCACGGCAGGGTTTTTGCGAACACTATGCGTCTGCATTTGCTGTAATGATGCGCGCAGCGGGCATACCTTCCCGAGTCGTGCTCGGATACCAGGGCGGCGAAATCAACCCGATGGGTGAGTACATGATCGTACGACAGGCTGATGCCCATGCCTGGAATGAAGTCTGGTTGCCGAGACGCGGCTGGTACCGCATCGATCCTACCGCTGCAGTGGCGCCTGAACGCATCGAAGCAGGCCGATCCGGCGCGATGTTTGACGGCATCGGCGCCAGCTGGGGATTAAACGCACCATCCGAACTTCTGTACCAGATCACAATGACGTGGGATGCACTCAATACAAAATGGAACGAGTGGATACTCGCCTATGGCCCGGACAACCAGAGTCAATTCATGGAATGGCTTGGAATGGACGATCCTAACTGGCGAAAAATGATGTTGACGTTGATCGTTATCGTCATCGCGCTGATCGCGATCATCAGTTTGTTGCTGATCATGCGTTACCGGCCCCCGCCGAAAGATGATGCTGCTCTCCTGTACCGGAAGTTCACCAGGGCTGCCGGAGTCGAACCGGAAATGGGTGAAACGCCTTATTCTTATTTTGCTCGCCTGACTAACGAGCGAACTGAGCTGACCGAAAAAGCGGGTGACGTAACTTCGCTTTACCTTGACGCGCGCTACGGACCAACGGAGTTGGCGTCAATGAAAAACCTGGAAAATGCAGTCACTGAATTTTCCCGGCAGAAAAAGACCCGCGGCGGGCGTGAAACGCATTCGCCTGCGTCGTAATCAGTATTCGCGAGTCTCTCTGAACCTCACCTCCGGCCAACGCTCCTCCGTCAACGCGAGATTCACCCTGGTTGGCGCGATATAGACGAGACTGTCGCTGTGGTCCAGTGCCAGGTTGTCATGCGCCTTGCGCCGGAATTCCTGTGCCGTCTTGTCATCGCCGATTTCGACCCACCGGGCCGTTGCCACGCTGATTGGCTCAAACTGGCATTCCACTTTGTATTCGTCCCGCAGGCGATGTGCGACGACGTCGAATTGTAGTGAACCGACCGCACCAAGAATCAAATCATTGTTTCGCAGCGGCTTGAACAATTGCGTCGCACCTTCCTCACACAATTGCGCAAGACCTTTCTGCAGAGCCTTGAGCTTCAGTGGGTCCTTGAGGATCGCGCGCTTGAATATCTCCGGAGCGAAGCTCGGAATACCCGAAAACCGGATATCCTCTCCCTGCGTGAAACTGTCTCCAATGTTGATAGTGCCGTGATTGTGCAGGCCGATAATATCGCCGGCATAGGCTGATTCCGCGTGCAGTCTGTCCGCAGCCATGAACGTAATTGCATCCGCAATTTTCATCTCTTTGCCGGATCGAATGTGTTTCAGGCGGATGCCCCGTTGATATTCGCCCGAACAGATTCTCATGAAAGCGATACGGTCACGATGACCGGGATCCATGTTTGCCTGGATTTTGAATATGAAGCCGGTCATGTCCTTTTCGTCGGCCCTGACGGTTCTCGAGTCGCTTTCGCGCGAACCCGGAGGCGGAGCGAGTTCGACGAATGCATCCAGTAACTCCCGCACTCCAAAATTGGAGATTGCCGAGCCGAACAATACGGGTGTTTGCTTCGCTGCAAGGTAGTCGGCGACACTCAGCTCCGGACACGCGCCTCTCACCAGCTCGATCTCTTCGCGAAAGCTCTCAGCATCGTCGCCCAGCACTTCGGTAGCCCGATCTGATAACAGGCCCTCCACCATCTCGATGCTGGAGGCCTTTTCGCGACCAACGGCCGAGTAAAGATATATTCGGTCCTGGACCAGGTGATATACGCCCTTTAATGAGCGGCCCATGCCGATCGGCCACGTGATCGGAGAGCATTCGATTCCCAGGACCGACTCGATTTCATCGAGCAGATTGATTGGTTCCTGACCGTCCCTGTCAAGCTTGTTGATAAAAGTCATGATTGGCGTATCGCGCAGGCGACACACCTCCATCAGTTTGATCGTCCTTTGCTCGACGCCCTTCGCACAGTCAATAACCATTAGAGCCGAGTCGACAGCCGTCAGGGTTCGGTAGGTATCCTCCGAAAAGTCCTCATGGCCGGGGGTATCCAGCAAATTGACGACACGGTCGCGATAGGGGAACTGCATCACTGACGAAGTGACAGAGATTCCGCGTTGCTGCTCCAGGGCCATCCAGTCCGAGGTGGCATGCCGGCTCGCTTTGCGCCCCTTTACCGCACCCGCCATATTGATCGCGCCACCGAAAAGGAGAAGCTTTTCAGTGAGCGTTGTTTTGCCGGCATCCGGGTGAGAAATAATGGCGAACGTGCGCCTCCTACTCACTTCTTTTTGAATCGTGGACATGGAGTTCTTACTGGTGGGGCTGTTGCGGATTGCAATTCGCCGGGAGTTTAACGGTTGAGAGGACGCCCGGCTACCCCGGATAGGTCGCCGGCAACTTCGTGCCAGCTGATGCCCCGGTTGGTTGAGAGATTACTTTTAGCAGGATACTGACCTGGTGATTCGTTCCCTTGGTCGTTGTCCCTGCCAGCGCAGTGGCTGACCGAGGCCGCATGCCAGGGAGAAACGCCTCGCTAGCCTGAGGTCTTTTTCAGTGTTTTTGAAAAAACCGCGGCATCTTCCCGGCCACCGGTTGCCTGATAATAGGCTGGCCGATAGGCAATATTGCGAAAGCCCTTTTTTCGATACAGGGCAATCGCCTTCTCATTAGATGGGCGCACTTCGAGAAAAATTTCACGTACCTCTGCATCGTCCGCCAAACTCAGAATTTCGTCGAGGAGACGTTCCCCGTACCCCAACTCCCGGTACATCGGGTCAATACACAAATTCAGGATATGAGCCTCACCGGCAGCGACGGACAACACTGCATAACCAACCACCGCACCCTCTCGTTCCACAACAGCGCACTGGTATCCGGCGAGCAGACAGTCACGGAATACACCGTGACTCCACGGGAACTCATAGCTGCGGCGCTCGATATCCGACACTTCAGGAACATCGTCGTGCAGCATGGATCGGACGTGAGCTGGAATTTCCCTGATTGGCGTAATCATAAAACCTGTTGATCCATTACCTGCCGGGCAAAACACAGGTCTTGCCATGCTTTGCGCTTCTGCGTCGGGCTGCGAAGCAGATAAGCAGGATGATACGTCACAATGACGGGTACCTGTCCATCGACCAATTGGTGTTTCTTGCCACGAAGTGAGCCTAATGGAGCATCCGTCTCCAACAAGTGCTGGGCGGCTATACGTCCCACGGCCAAAATGATTTTTGGCGAAATCAGCTCTATCTGGCGTGCGAGATAACTTCGGCAGGATGCCATCTCTTCCGCGGAAGGATCACGATTATTCGGCGGGCGACACTTTAAAATATTGGCAATAAATACTGTGTCTCGAGAGAGATTCACGGCACGTAACATTTCATCAAGCAACTTTCCGGCCCGACCGACAAACGGCTCGCCCCGCCGATCTTCTTCGGCCCCGGGTGCCTCGCCAATAATCATCCAGTCCGCAGACTGGCTGCCAACACCGAACACGGTCTGTGTACGCCCCTGGTGCAATTGGCACCTGGTGCAATTCGAAACCACCCGGCGGAGTGCGTCCCAGTCGAGCGGCGATCCATCGTCCTGTTCGCCAGCACTATTATCAGCCGGTTCCGCTTCTGCGTTCGATTCCCGCATCGTGTAGACATCGATTTCGAGCGCTTTAAGATATTCGCGCCGTCTGGCTTCAACTGACATTTTTTTACCATTCTCAGGTCTGGGTAACGCTCTGACTAACGCTTGCTGCGGGCTTCGCAGAGGATCAGGGATGGGGCAATTTCGCCAACACATCAACGCCTGCGAATACTTTTTGGCCCTTTTCAACGAGTGGTCGACTATTAATCGGTAATTGTACTTCGGCTACCCGGGCGAGACGCAAATAGGCGCATCTTTGGCCCTGTCCGACGCGTTCGCCATAACCTATGAACGCCAGTGGGGCCAGCCCGAATTGCACTCCATGAAACTGCAGAACGACATCGTCTTTTTCGTCAGTCTGCACCCACAGTCCGGTGCTCGCCGCCGCCGAGGCCTTATCGGCAATCGCGCCGCTAAAATCCATGATTTTTCCCTCGACGGGGCATCGCGCCGTGTAGGTACCAAATCTGTCGATCCTGACGAATATCTTGTGCGCCTCGCTGTGCAGCGCGCCTTTGTCTGTCAGGCTGACCTCGACAACTGTGCCGTCAACCGGGCTGACGACACCTAGCGGGACTGCCGGAATCACCCGGCGGGGATCCCGAAACACCAGCACCATACAGGCGAACAATACAGCAGGGATAATCGCGTAGGCCGGGCCAGCCATTTGCCAGCACGCCACACCGGCAATTATTGTCGCAACCAGGAACGGTATACCTTCCCTGGCAACAAATGGATTACGCCTGCCCTTCAACCTGCCTCGTCCCTAAAATTCACAACCATGCGTTTGGATTGGTAATTGATATCACCGGAATGGGTCGCAGGCTCATACACTCGTGTAGAATACGCCCGCCACAGCAAACGGGAACAGACTATACATGCGTTTCACCAGGTTTGGACTAACAACTTTACGAGATACGCCCTCGGAAGCCGAAATAATCAGCCATCAGCTCATGCTGAGAGCGGGCCTCATCCGGCGACTAGCCTCAGGACTTTTCACCTGGATGCCACTCGGCTTGCGTGTTTTGCGAAAAGTCGAAGCGATCATCCGTGAGGAGATGGACCGGGCCGGTGCACTCGAGCTGCTGATGCCTGCGGTACAGCCGGCAGAGCTATGGCAGGAATCGGGCCGCTGGGACAAGTATGGTCATTTGCTGCTTCGGATCCGCGACAGGCACGAACGGGAATATTGCTTCGGCCCTACTCACGAGGAGGTCATCACTGACATTGCTCGCCGCGAACTCCGAAGCTATAAGCAGCTGCCGATTAATTTCTACCAGATTCAGACGAAATTTCGAGACGAAATCAGACCACGGTTTGGCGTCATGCGTGCGCGCGAATTCTCGATGAAAGATGCCTATTCGTTCCACGTCGACCACGCCTCTCTCGAAGAGGGTTACCAGGTCATGCATGATGCCTACTCGGCTATATTTAGCCGGCTTGGCCTTGAATTTCGCGTCGTTGACGCAGACAGCGGCGAAATCGGTGGCAACCGCTCGCAGGAATTTCATGTATTGGCTGATTCGGGTGAAGATGCCGTCGCCTGGAGCGACGAGGATGACTTTGCGTCTAATGTAGAAACCGCCGCGACGCTCAGGCCAAAAGGCAAACCGGCAGCGCCCGCTAAAGCGCTGGAAAAGATCAGCACACCGGCCACGCGGACGATCCAGGCTCTCGCAGAAATGTTGTCGGTACGTCCGGAGCAAACACTGAAGACGCTAATCGTCGAGGGCGATGACCAGCCCGTCGCGCTGGTCCTTCGCGGCGACCACGAACTCAATGCAATCAAAGCGGCAAAGCTTCCCGGCGTAGCAGATCCGCTGACAATGGCCGACCCGGCGACGGTGAGCCAGGCCACCGGCTGCGAACCTGGATATGCGGGTCCGATTGGACTGAAGATCCCGATGTATTTCGACCACGCGACGGCAGTTATGTCGGATTTTATCTGTGGAGCGAACGAAACAGACATGCACCTGACGGGCGTTAACTTTGGTCGAGATATCGAAGTGCCGGATACTGTCGATCTGAGGAATGTTGTCGAAGGCGATCCCAGCCCAAGTGGCAAGGGCAAACTCAGCATCGCCAGGGGAATTGAGGTCGGACATATATTCCAGCTTGGCACTGCATATTCAGAGGCAATGAATGCGAGCATTCAGGATCAGGACGGCAATGAGGTGACAATGTCAATGGGCTGTTATGGCATCGGCGTCACGAGAATTGTTGGTGCGGCCATTGAACAGAATCATGACGATCGTGGCATCATCTGGCCTGAGCCGCTGGCGCCATTCGACGTCGTTCTGATACCAATCAATATGCACCGCTCGGACAAGCTGCGTGATGCTGCCGAGGAACTCTACGCCGAGCTTACGGCGCGTGGTTTCGATGTGCTCTTCGATGACCGGGACGCGCGACCGGGCGTTAAATTCGCGGA
>JAHEFD010000078.1 GCA_024640345.1 Woeseiaceae bacterium | reverse complement strand
CGGTGAGCGCCGGCCTGGTGTTCAGCTTTTAGCGACCGAACGAAGGTATACTACGACCATGAAATGCATCAGTCGGTCTTCCTGCCTGTCGGCCCCTTGCTGCGCCGCGATTGTGACAGCGTCAATGGCCTTACTCACTGGCACATCATCGGCGGCTCAGGACCAGCGGGTTAGCCCGGGCCAACATGCCAGCAAGGAATTCACCGTCAAGCTCGAAGCAAAACCGCACAAGCAATACTGCAAGGCACGTGCGGTTATCGAGTATTCCCAGAAGAACACTATTGCACGGATTGGTGGCGAAATTACCAAGGAGGGCTGTATGGTCGCCACAGGCGACTACACGGTTTCCATCCGCTTTCGCGACGAGAATGGCGAGACTCACGACCTCGAGTTCGAAGAGCAATGGGCCAGTGACAGTGAATTACCGGTTTCGTTTGGATCCGACTACGAAATTGGCCAGAATGTCGACCTCGTCAGGGCGAGGACAAAAAGGTTAAGATGCCTCTGCGTTGAAACCGAAGATGCAGGTGACGGCCAAAGACAGGACAAGATAACGCAGCAAGAATAAACATCATCAATATTTTCCCGGGGGAATAACACATGGGTAGTTTGACACGACGCCAGGTTCTGCTTGGCGGAACCGCTTTGGCAGCGGCAGGTTTGATTCCAGCAATTCCAAGAACTCCGCTGACGCCGTCAATGAAGCTGATGCAGAGCGCACTTGCGGCAGATATAGCTCGCCCGGACTACATGGTTCGGTTGAGCGCCAATGAAAATCCGTACGGACCTGCGAGAGTCGCCCTGAAGGCAATCAATGCCACTATGCACCTGGCGAATCGGTATAGCGGTGACCCTCGACCGCTGATGAAACTCCTCGCCGATATTAATGGCGTGACCTCCGAAAATATTGTCGTCGGTACCGGGTCGAGCGAAATCCTGAATGTCTCCGGCCTGCTCGCAAGCCTGAACAGCGGTTCATCTGTTGTATGCGCCGATCCGACCTACCAGGACCTGTTACGGTATGCCGAAGCGAATGGCGCCGAAATAATCCGTGTGCCGGTAAATGAGAGCCTGAGTCCCGACCTCGATGCCATGCGGGCCGCCGTCCGCACTGACACCAGCATGGTCTACCTGGTCAATCCCAACAATCCAATTCCGTCTGTTCTCGAAAAAGATCAGATGCGCGAATTCGTGCTTGAGATGTCAAAAGACCGCCTGGTCTTTGTAGACGAGGCTTATCACGAATACGTCGACAGCCCGGATTACCAATCCATGATTCCGCTGATTGCCGAGGGTCACAACAACATCATTGTTTCCCGGACGGCCTCAAAAATTCATGGCCTCGCCGGAATGCGGGTTGGATTTGGCTACTCGCACCCGGACCTTGCCAGTCGCATGCGGCGACTCAAAACAGGCGGTACCAACGTACTCGCCATTGAAGCCGCTTTTGCGAGCTACAGCGACTCAGAGTTCCCTAACTTCGCTATCCGAAAAAACAAGGAGTCGCGAGCGATCGTTGAAAAAATGTGCGAAGAACTGGGCCTGCGATACATCAAGTCGAATGCCAACTTCACATTCATTGAGACAGGAATGGAAAACAAGTACGTCCAGGAGAAGATGCGCGAGTACGGGATTTTGACCGGCAGGGACTTCCCGCCATACCACACGTCCTGGACAAGAGTCAGCATGTCGAAACCCGAAGAAATGGAATACTTCGTCCAGGTATACAAACAACTATTCGCCTGATAAAAAAAGCGGGTATCGCCGAGTCGAAACCAACTGACTCGATGATACCCGCTCGACGATGCCTGGTTACCGAGGCAGTGAAGACAGGGGGTTACAAGTTCACCGCCTCGAGCAGGACTTCTGCCAAACCCTAGCCTATGTGCAAATTTGTCAGCGCCTCGTTATTCACCTTTGCGACGGCAGAATTCAGGCTATCCCGGTAGCAACGACGGCCGTCTGCATAAAATTTAACCGATCCCGTCACTCTTGGTGATTCCACGCCGCACACCCGCTTGGACGCTGCCTGCAGGTTACGATAGAGCTTTTCCAGTCCCTCCTGCTTTTCAATGTCGGTCGGCGCGTACTGCACTTTCTCAGATGCGCCTTTGAACGTCGGGCCGGAATCTGCCGATGCGATGGTTGGCAGGCTGAACGCAACTACCGCTGCGGTAGTAATCAGACCACTCATTAGTTTCGATTTTTTCATGATTTCCTCTCTTTCGATTTGGACTCAAACTTCGATTAAGAATGCAGTGAGATGCCAACCTTCTCATCCGATTATGACTGACAGGAAATCTGCGCAGTCAAAACCACTTCTTATTTATATGCATTTAAAAAGAAAA
This sequence comes from Woeseiaceae bacterium, assembly GCA_024640345.1. Taxonomy (GTDB): domain Bacteria; phylum Pseudomonadota; class Gammaproteobacteria; order Steroidobacterales; family Woeseiaceae; genus SZUA-117. Next base: position 11,703 of record JAHEFD010000078.1, on the reverse strand, counting down.
ACGTTGCGAAACGTTTTCAATACGCAACTGACATGGTTCAGCAATGCACGTCCAATATCTTGTCAGTTTGAAGTTTTGATGTCTGTTGCAACGAATTCGTTGCAATTGATAACCCAATTTTTGGTTATATAGACATGAGAGAAAAATATTGCTTTGGAAATTTATGGCGCGAAAGACTGCGAGGGGAACTTTTATTGAAAGTTCAGCTGGGGAGTCGCTTAGTGGGCAATCATCGCATTGCCTGTCACCGGTTCAACCGGCGTTCCGCTGGGCCCTTCGAACAAAACCGGAACGGACACCAGCCGCATTCCAAGGTTTACCAGGACGACAAAATGAAGATGCGGGCCGGAGGAATATCCTGTGTTGCCCGAATCAGCTATGTACTGTCCCCGTTCAACCCGGTCTCCCGGGCGCACACGAATCGAGTTCCAGTTCAGATGCGCATAGGCTGCCTGTGAACCATCATCGTGCATAATTCGTATCAGGTTCGCTGATGCCATATCCTGCTCGGAATCCGTTCCGCCTCGAAAATTAGTGCTTGCCACTTCGAAAACCGTACCCGCGCGCGCCGCATAGATGTCAGTGCCAATCGGCATGGCCAGGTCCACCGCATAGTAACTGTCAGGTGTCAGGTGTGTAATCCCGACAGGGAATGCCTGGGTTATCGGGTAATTCCTGGCAACGGCGAACGGAGCCCGATACAGGAAATCAGCGTCATACCCCGACTCCGGGATGCCGGGAATCCAGACAAATCGATACAGAGCTTCCGGTGCAATGTTGTCATCAACCGCATCGAGTTCGAGCAGCACGAGTTCACTTTTGGGGTCAACGACCCAGCGCATCTGCTGGTCTGGCGGTGGTAACTCGAGATTGTGCAAGCGATCGAGCGCCAGAATGACTTCGACGGGCACCACAAAGTCGTTGCGCGCCTTGAACCTGATGCTTCGCCCGGCAAGAGACGTTGTCACCGTTACTGTCGGCGCGTTCCTGCCAATCGGGAGATCCAGGATCTCCGCCGACTGCTCCTCCGGTGGCGCCCGGTCGGTAAAGACCCATTCGCCGTTCTCATCCTGGTATTTATACAAGGACTGCGCGCCAGCAATGCCGCTGGTCAATAACAGCATCGCGATGACGGTAAATAGCTGATTCCTAGCCAATAGGGGCTCGCTGCCATCCTTGTTCAGTACGGCGTATTTCATAGGCTGGCCAATACTGGTTGTCCAGCTTCAATGTGATGACCTCGACCGACCCATTCCAGGAAACCGTCTTGAGTCGTACGGACGCCCTGTCCTCCATTCCGCTGATGACATCAACAAATGCCTGCAGATCGGGTGTTTCGGCATCGTCAACCGCTACAATTCGACGCCCGGCCCAAAGACCATAACGGGTGGCCGGGGAACCATAACTGAAGAATGCAATGTACACACCGGTGGTCTCGATGCCCCGTTGTGCCGCCATGGCACGATGGGGATCATGCAGAAGCGCACCCGCCCATGAAACGGCACGCACTACATCTTCACCATCAAGCGCAACTGTTTCCGTTTCGATTTCTACGGCCTCTCCGTCACGCCAAACGGTCAATACAACGTCTTTCTTCTGTACAGCCCGCTCAAGTTCCCGGAATGTGGTAACGAGATTGCCATCGACCGCGAGAATCATGTCACCGTTCCTCAGGAAGCGCGCGGCTGGTGCCCCGGCGACAAGTCGCGCGACACTCAGTGCGCGCCGACCGCTGGGGTTGTGCGATTCAAGCTTTTCGAGCCACTCTTCGTCCAGGCCGAGTTTGCGCGCCGCGAACAATGGCGTATATCCAAGCTCCGCTTCCAGCGAATAGACCGGACTGCCAGAGCGCACGACATCAACAAATTCGCTCACCATTTCGGATGACAAGCCGCGATTAACCTGGCCGGACTCACCGCCAGCCTGGTAGGCAAAACTCACCCATTTGGCCACAACGGCGCCACGTTTATTGACGATAACCCCGTCAATATCACCGGGCGCATTGACCAGGGAAATACCTTCGAGATTCGAGTCGCGGAAACGCATCGTGCGCGACAACGGCAACAGCATGGGATCGACAGACGCCACCGTCGTTGCCTGGTGCACGATCTGGTGGTCACCCTTCAAACCAATCACCCAGACTTCATCGCCCGGTTCGAGTACCTCATTCGAGAATTTCGCATCTTTGACCGGCGTGTCACCGATCAATGTGGGATCGTAGGCGACGACAGCGAGATTATGGAGAGGATGCACATACTCGACCTGTCCCGGGACCTGCAGGGACCCGGCAAATGTAATGCTGACGTCACCCATTGCAACCGGGACTGTGTTGCGGTCAACAACAACCAGTCCTCGCTCCTTGTCAACGATAAGACCAGTTCCATAGTAATGCCGGTCCGCGACACCCGAAACGGTGTAGGGCAAATCGAAAGTGACCATCACCAGTGACGGCGCAATCGCGTTCACTCGTGGGTCGCCGTTTTTCGTAAACCTCGTGCTGCCGGATTCCGGCGGCGATGGCTCCGGTCCGGATTCGAGATCTTCACAAGGCCAGACGCCGGTTTCATCGTTGCGCCTGCAATGCTGTGCGGGGAACCACCTGCGATCCATTTCGACTGACCGAACGATGCTGTTTTGCGGGTCGTCAATAGTATTGAAGCGGAACGTTGTGCGGTCACCGTTCGCCAGTGTTGCGAGCCTTGCTTCGAGGTCTTCTATATTGGTGATGGGGTGGCCGCCGACTTCAGAAACAACGGCGCCCCGCGGAATCGCGGACTTTGCGAGCATATAACCCGGATTGGCAACATAGACGCCTTCGACAGCCCGGTTGTAATGTCGCGCCTGCTGGTACGACAGGTTATGGACGATTGCGTCGCCGAACTCCAGGTACTCATCGGGCGACACCGCGTGAAGATCCTGGACTTCGATGTTCTGTAGCAGTGTCGTTCCGCCGCGTTCGATTTCAATTGATACCGACTTGCCAACCTTATTGTCGAATATCGCTGCAAGGGGAACGAATTCGGTGATGAGAACATCGTCGACGCGCACGAGAATGTCGCCGGGCTCCAGTTTGCCGTAGGCCGGCGCGCCCGGAATCACCTGGGAAACGACAAGCATCCCGGTCTGATCCGGGAAGTCGGACCGCGCCCGGTCTTCCGTTTGCTTGGTCAGGCCAAGGCGGCGCAATTCGTCATACGCCTTGCGCTCGAAAACAGTCTGCAGCGTGCCGCGAGTAACTTTCTCGCCTTTCCTGATCAGGTTAAGCGCCCGCTCAATCCGGTCAAGCGGGAGGAAGAAGCTGCTCGCCGCACTGCTGGCACCACCCGCATTCAGGGCAACCACCTCTCCTTCAATATTGATCACGGGTGAGCCCGACGAACCACCGGATGTGCCGGATGCCGCCTGAAAATAGAATGTATTGAAATCGTTGTACTTGCCGCGACCGTAGTCAGGTGCCTGGCGATCAAGGCGTGCGATGGTACCGGCAAGAATGGACAGTTTCTCGCCCGCATCATTGCCGATGACACGAATCTCGCTCCCGATGCCGGCAGCGCCCGGGACCAGCGGCAACTCAGTGGGTTCGATATAGACAAGGTCCTTCGGGTCATAGCGGTAAAAACCGAAGTCGTGCACCGGGTCCCGGTAGATTGGTGTTAGCCGGACTTCTTCGTTGTTGAGGAAGATGGCCTCGGCAACGACCGGCCCGGCTGTAACAACGTGCCGGTTAGTCAGGATCAGTCCCTGCTCCGCATCCACAACAAACCCCGTTGCCTGGCTGGATGAATTCCACTCGGTGTCAAAGGCGCGCGTGCTGTCGACTCGTATCGACACGACACCACTTGATATGCGCTCCAGGGTCCCTGCCCATTCGGGCTCTTCCGCCTGGCCCTGGCTTCCAATCAGTAGCCCCGCAAGCAACGACAGCCATATTCTCTTTTGCATTGATTATTTCCGTGGGTTTATTGTCGGCACATAATTGCACCATCCGAGACTCCGACTACCGCACGGGGCCGCGGTTCCCCACCCCGTCATGACAAATGGGGGGAACGTTGGATTATGCCGGAATTCACACAGACTTATGGTGCGTCAGCTCGCAATTCAATAAATGGGGTCGGTTACAGCTGACGCCCGTTCGCAGATATCAGTCAGTCATTTGACCGTTAACTGGATCCAGCCCCTTTTGTTCAGGAGTTGGCGGACGGACCGGGCTTCCAGGCCAGGTCAAGCTGTCGGGCGGCTTTTACATCATCCAGTCGCCGAACAGGCGTCGTGTAAGGCGCACCCCTGACTTTTTCTGCATCTATTTTCGCCTCTTCGCGAATCTGTACCAGCGCTTCTACGAAGCGATCGACAGATTCCCTGGTCTCCGTTTCCGTCGGTTCGATCAGCAGACATTCAGGGACCAGCAACGGGAAATACGTTGTCGGCGCGTGGAAGCCCTTGTCCAGCAGCGCTTTTGCGAAGTCCATCGCGTTGACGTGCAACGTCTTCGCTTCATTTTTCAGCGTTACAATAAATTCGTGGCTCGCTCGCCGCTCAGGAAACGCAAGCTCGAAACCAGCCTCTTTCAGCCGGGCCTCGAGGTAGTTTGCGTTCAGTGTCGCGAATTCTCCGATTCGCTTCATGCCATCCTTTCCGACCATCCTCATGTAGACGTAGGCTCGCAACAGAACGCCGGCGTTGCCCATGAATCCCGACAAACGCCCGATGCTCTGGGGCAGATCGTCTTCGGTCAGCCAATCATAAAACGGGGCGCCATTCTGTTCGCTTTTGCCCACAACGGGAATCGGCAAAAATGGCTTCAGCCTCTCACCAACGCCGACAGCGCCCGATCCGGGTCCACCACCGCCGTGTGGCGTCGAAAAGGTTTTGTGCAGATTCAGGTGAATGACATCAAAACCCATATCACCTGGCCGTACCTTGCCGAGTATGGCGTTGAGATTGGCGCCATCGTAGTAGAGCAGCCCGCCGGCGTCGTGTACCAGTTCGGCTATCTCCGTGATGTGCCGCTCAAAAACACCCAGTGTCGACGGATTCGTCAGCATGATGCCCGCAGTCTTCGGCCCGAGCACGGCTTTCAACGCCTCCAGGTCAACGTCGCCGGCCGAATCTGTCGGAATCTCACGAACGGTACAGCCGCACATGATCGCTGTCGCAGGATTCGTACCGTGTGCCGCATCGGGAACGATAATTTCATCGCGTTCTTCGTGACCATTGGCCAGGTGATAAGCACGAATCATCGCAACGCCCGCCAGTTCACCCTGAGCTCCTGCCATCGGTGTCAGCGACACCGCTTTCATGCCGGTAACGGACTTGAGCATTTCCTGGAGCTCGTACATGCACTCCATGAAGCCCTGCCCATGTGATGCAGGACCAAGCGGGTGCCGGCTGGCGAAGCCCGGCAACAGCGCCAGTGAATTACAGGCACGCGGATTGTATTTCATCGTGCAGGAGCCGAGCGGATAGAAGTGAGTATCTATCGAAAAATTCTGTTGTGACAAGCGCGTGAAGTGTCTTACGACCTGTAGCTCCGAGACCTCCGGCAACACCGGAACATCTTCCCGCTGGTACTCGGACGGGATTGCACCAGTGATGTCGTCAAGCGGCGCCTGCGCATATGAGCGGCGGCCAGGACGCGATCGTTCAAAAATCAGCTGTTCAGTCATTCTCGAGTTACCTGTTTCAAATATCCAGTTCAAGCGGGTTGATGTCGATTCCGAGCGCCTTGTATGCCGCTGCATAATCCGGCTCGTTGTCGATTTCTGCAATTTGCTCGCGATAAACCACGGTGTTGTTTTCATCAAGGACAACGACTGCTCGGGCGAACATCCCGGCAAGCGGTCCTTCCATGATTTGAACCCCGTAATTTTCACCAAAACCTGCATGCCGGATCGCAGAAAGGCCGACGACATTCAGCAGATCGTGCTCCTGCTGAAACCTGGCGTGTGCGAACGGCAAATCGTAGGAAACCATCAACATGGCAACGTCGGACTCAGGCTTTGCAAGCTTGTTAAAGACAATCACGGACTTTGCGCAGACCGGCGTGTCTATGCTGGGAAAGATGTTGAGCACCTTGCGCATGCCCATGAAATTGGCCAGCGATACATCCTGCAAACGCGTGTTTACCAACGACACATCGGGTGCTCGGCTGCCAAGCGGCGGCAATTCCCCATATGTCCGGTAACGCGTTCCGTTGTAGATAATTTCGTGCATTGATTGGCGAATCCCTTGCTACGCAGCCGCGCTCATCGCGTCCTGAAGTGCCGACCTGTAGACATCGAGATCTTCGTCCGTCTTGGTTTCCGTCGCGCAAACCAGGAGTGCATTACCGAGTTCCGGATAGGTCTTCGACAGGTCAAACCCACCCAGGACATCATTAGCTGCCAGGTGCGCGAGCACCGGCCCGACCGGGCGATCCAGCTGAATCACTGCCTCATGAAAATGCGGCGCCGAAAACGCTCTTTCAACGCCCTTGATTGAGGTCAACAAATCCAGCAGCTTCGCGGTTTGTTGTTGCGAGGTAAGCGCCACGCGACGCAATCCCTCAGCACCCAGCAGAGACATGTAAATTGTCGCGGCCGTAACCATCAATCCCTGGTTTGTGCAGATATTTGACGTCGCCTTAGACCGGCGAATGTGCTGTTCCCGCGCCTGCAACGTGAGCGTGAAACCCGGGTTACCATCGAGATCGGTTGTGCGTCCGACGATTCGTCCCGGCATTTGCCGAACGATTTCCGACTTGCAGGTCATGATGCCGAAATAGGGACCGCCGGAGGACAATGGCACTCCCAGTGCCTGTCCCTCGCCAATGGCTATGTCGGCGCCCGCAGCACCCCAGCTGCCGGGCGCCTTTAGCACGGCAAGCGAGGTCGGATTGACCACTGCAATCACCAGTGCCCCGTTAGCGTGGGCCCAGTCGGTGATCGCGTCGACGTTTTCGTACACGCCGAGAAACGACGGCTGCTGTATTACAACAGCAATTGGCGGCTCTCCCTGCTCATTCAGAGAACCAGGTTTCGACGCACCGGTGTCGAGATCGAGCGGAAGGCGCTCGAATGTCAGCCCCTGGGTTCCGGCAATCGCGGTAGCAACTTTCTCATACGTCGGGCTAACGCCGGCCGACAGCAGAATGCGGCGAGACTTCGACTTGCGATTAGCCCGGACGGCCATCAACGCCGCCTCAGCCAGGCCGGATGCACAGTCATAAAGAGACGCGTTACTCACGTCGAGCCCTGTCAGACTACATACCATCGATTGGTATTCGTAGATGGTTTGCAGCGTCCCCTGGCTTGCTTCAGCCTGGTAGGGCGTATAAGCGCTGTAAAATTCACCGCGCGTAGCAATATCCCAGACGGCAGCCGGAATATGATGCTCGTAGGCGCCGGCGCCGATGAAACATCGTGCGCCCCGATCCCGGGCTGCCCTCTCTCGCATCATTCGCGAAACTTCCATTTCGCTTAACGCGTCAGGAACACCATCGAGATCCTTGATCAGAAGGTCGCGCGGAATTTCATTGAAAAGATCGTCGATACTGTTGACGCCAATGGCGCCAAGCATAGCCTCGACTTCGTCGTCGGTATGGGGAATAAAAGGCATTGTGAGCTACTGTTGTTTTAAGAAATGTCTACTCTTCGAGTTCGTCGAGGAGCGCCTGGTAGGCAAATGAATCCATCGTGTCGCCGTCATCGCCGGATGGTTGCATGCGGACAATCCAGCCATCGCCGTATGGATCCGCATTGATTTTCTCCGGATCGTCGGCAAGCTCCTCGTTCACGGCAAGAATTTCCCCGGAGATCGGCGCATAGACGTCGGATGCCGCTTTGACTGACTCGACAACCGCCATTTCTCCGCCTGCCTCAACTTCCTGCCCGACTTCCGGTAATTCGACGTAAACAAGATCACCAAGAGCACTTTGTGCATGATCGGTGATGCCGATTGTCACCGAGCCATCATCTTCCTTGCGCAGCCACTCGTGCTCCGCCGTATATTCAAGATCGCCTGGTAATTCACTCATCGCTTTCTCTCCCTTGCTGAATCTTACTTACCGCTAAATTTGTGACTTGCCGTTGCGAACGAACGGCATCTTGACCACTCGCACATCGAGCAAACGGCCGCGTACATCCACTTTTGCACGATCATAGTTGCCAGCAGGCAGCCTGGCCATTGCAATTGAACGTTGCAGTGTTGGCGAAAAACCGCCACTGGTAATCTCTCCATCAGGCAACCCGTCGACAACGACACGCATGTGATCACGCAATACGCCTTTGCCTTCCAGTAACAGCCCTGCGAATTTCCGCCGTGATTTATTTGCGCGCATTTCTGTCAACGGACCCCGGCCTGTGAAGTCACGACTTTCCGGGTCCCATGCAATCGTCCAGCCAAGCCCGGCCTCAAGAGGCGAAATGCTTTCATCCATATCGGAACCATAGAGGCTCATTCCGGCCTCGAGCCTCAACGTGTCTCTCGCTCCAAGCCCACAGGGACTGATCCCGGCATCGATGCAGCGCTGCCAGAAGGACGCTGCCATTGCTGCTGGCAGCATGATTTCCCAGCCATCCTCGCCGGTATAACCTGTCCGGGCAATGAACAGATCGCCCGCCTCCAGGCCGTAGAACGGCTTGAGCGCAAGCGCAGCTTCACGCCATTCATCGTCAATCAGGGTCGCGGCAATTTCCCGGGCCTTGGGACCCTGAACCGCGATCATCGCAAGGTCTGAACACTCGTCGATCTCTGCGTCGAATGAGGCAACTTCACCGTTGATCCAGGCCAGGTCTTTGTCGCGGGTGGCCGCATTGACCACAACACGAAATCGATCGGGGTCAAGGTAGTAGGTAATCAGGTCGTCGATAACGCCGCCGTCATTATTCAGCATGCAGCTGTAAAGCGCCTTGCCCTCGTCCTTGAGTTTGCCGACGTCATTTGCGAGAAGTTTTTGCAGAAAATCAGCTGCTTCGTCGCCAGTGACATCGACAACGGTCATATGCGACACATCGAATGCGCCCGCATGTTGCCGCACGACATGGTGCTCTTCGAGCTGCGAGCCATAGTGAAGTGGCATATCCCAACCGCCAAAATCGACAATCTTCGCGCCTGCATCGACATGGCTCTGGTACAGCGGTGTTCTTTTTCCCATTACCTGCTCCGGGTTCCGGTTTTGCCAGCCACAAAAAAAGGCGATCGGTTGAGCCTTTTTCAAAGCTCAACCGATCGCCCCTCTGTCCTGAAACCTGAGAGATCGCCGACCGACCTGCTTTTGGTCGATGGCATACCCCTTCGGTGGGCCTGCTTAGCCTCTCTCCAGAGATAATCAGCGTTTGACAGTCCGTGTGCCTGAGCGTTTCCGAGCGTGTTGCGCCTTCGGCGCCTCTTTAGAAGAGGTCTCTTCTGCCAACCCTTTTGATTATTGGGCGCAATGATAGCCAAGTCGACCACCGGTTGCCAGCAGGCATTGTTCTGGCAACAATGCGACAATCGATTGAGGAGATATTCCATGCGCCTTTTGCAACTCGCCCTCGTATTTTTTCTTTCTTTCAGTTACTTATCGGCCGATGCCGGGCCCGCCGAGGACTTTCAGGATTTACTTGATGAAACCTGGGAATGGCAGCTGACCGAGAATCCGGTTCGTGCTTCACGGCTTGGCGACCGGCGTTTCAACGACCAGTGGACGGATATGAGTCTCGCAGCGATCGCGCGACGATTCGACCAGCAGAAGACTTTCCTCCGTCGACTCCAGGCAATCGACTCATCAAATCTCTCCGCAACGGATGCACTCAACTACGATCTCTTTCGACGCCAGTTGGAAAATTCAATCGACGGCCACCAGTTCAACGATCACCTGATGCCAATGAGCCAGCGCGGCGGTGTCCAGTCGCTGGAGTCGACTGCGGAAACGCTGCGCCTCGCGAGCGTCAAGGACTATGAAGACTGGCTCGCTCGAATGACGAAAATCGAATCCGTGATTGAACAAACGACCGCGCTGATGGAGGAAGGGCGAAAAACCGGGTACATGCCGCCAAAGATCCTGATGGAGCGTATTCCCGACCAGATCGCCTCCCAGCTCGTGGAAAATCCGGAGACGAGCCCATTCTTCAAGGCATTCGCCAACATGCCCGATTCGATCGGCGCTGAAGACCAGGCGCGCATTCAGCAGCTCGCGAAGAACGTGATCGATGAATCAATCGTTCCTGCCTATCGCGAGTTCAGTCGATATTTCAACCAAACCTACCTGCCGGCGAGCCGTGACAGCATCGGTGCGTCGTCCTTGCCGAATGGTGAAGCGTTTTATGAATATCGCGCCCGGACCTTCACGACTACGTCGATGACACCGGATGAAATTCATCGCCTTGGCCTGAATGAGGTGAAGCGTATTCGTGACGAGATGCAGCTGGTGATCGACGAACTTGAATTCGAGGGCTCGTTTGCGGATTTCCTGCACTTCCTGCGCACCGATTCGCAGTTTTACTACGATACGCCCGAAGAACTATTCGAGGGCTACCTTGCCGTATGCAAACGCATCGACCCGGAACTCGTGAAGCTGTTTGGCAAGTTGCCGAGAATGCCCTACGGCCTGCGCCCGATTCCCGACAATATCGCACCTGACACGACCACCGCGTATTACAACAGCCCTGCAGCGGACGGCAGTCGTCCGGGGTACTACTACGTCAATTTGTATCGGCCCGAAGTCAGGCCTAAATACGAGATGGAGGTACTGTCTATTCACGAAGCGGTACCCGGGCATCATCTGCAGATTGCACTTCAGATGGAGATGGAGGCCATGCCGAACTTCAGGAAGTTCTCCGGCTTCACTGCTTTCACGGAAGGCTGGGGCTTGTATAGCGAAAGTCTCGGTTACGAAATGGGCTTTTATAAAGACCCCTATTCGAAATTCGGGGCACTCACTTACGACATGTGGCGTGCAGTGCGCCTCGTAGTCGACACGGGAATGCACTACAAGGGCTGGACGAGACAACAGGCAATCGATTTCTTCAAGGACAATGCCGCCAAGAAAGAGGCAGATATTATCAACGAGATCGACCGCTACATCTCGTGGCCTGGCCAGGCGCTGGCATACAAGATCGGGCAATTGAAGATGCTGGAGTTGCGGAGAAAGTCCGAGCAGGCGCTGGGCAGTAACTTCGACGTCAAGGCTTTTCATGATGCTTTGCTGGCTGGTGGTGCGGTTCCGATGGAGGTTCTCGAGACGCGGATGAATCGCTGGCTGGCGGAGCAACTGAAAAAGAAAGCAGGCTGAAAATATACAAATTGTGGCGTAGAACGACACCAGCGATATTCAGCGCGGTCCGGGTTACAGCGCGTCGGGAGGTTAAATGGAAAAAGAAAAATTTCGATATTGGGCAACCGCAGCAGAAGTAATTTCCGCCCTGGCAATTGTTATTTCGCTGTTATATGTCGGCTACGAAATCAGGCAAACGCAAATCTTGAGCCAGCGCAGCATCGATGAAATGCTGTTCTCTCGAAATTCGGAGGCTAATCGCATCCTGGTCGAAAATGCCGACATGGCCGAGATCGTAATAGCTGCGCAATCCGGTCCTGACTCCCTTTCCCCCGCCGAGCGAATTCGTTACCTGGCATACGAGCACACTCTTTTAGACAATTGGGAAGTGGCGTTCTACTCACACTATGACGGCATCCTGAACGATGAGTACTGGGATGACTGGGATGCGTTCTACAAGAACCAGGCAA
>JAHEFD010000077.1 GCA_024640345.1 Woeseiaceae bacterium | reverse complement strand
TCGTCGTGATCAGGCTGAACGATGGAACGATACTCAGCAAACATGTCGAGCATGCCATCGGCAGTGTGCAGCGACCGCTCACGACTGAACAACTTGAACACAAATTTGCCGACCAGGCGCAAACCGCTTTGCCCGCGTCACAGATCGAGGACGTGATGGCACTGTGCTGGGAGATTGAAAGGCTTGATCGTGTCGGTGAGATTGCCCGGGCCTCGACAACCGCCTGACAGAGCAAAGACCGGATCCAGCCACACGGTCCTCGCCATACGCCACCATGAGGTTGACCTGAATTGGATATTGCAACGATATCGGTGCCGCAGCTGGCGCTTTCCTTCATCCCGGTAGCAATTGTCGTAATTCTTATGTGGCGCTGGAACCAGGGCCATGGCCGTGCGCTCCAGGCCATCGCCCGCATGTTGTTGCAGTTGACGCTGATTGGTTACGTTCTTGTTTACATCTTCCAGACCGAATCCGGGTTATTGATCAGCGGCGTATTAACCATGATGTTGCTTGTCGCAAGCTGGATTGCACTCAACACAGTGCACCCGCCGAAAAAATCGCTGTTTCTTGTGTCCCTGGTCTCGGTTCTGTTTGGTGGGGGCACGACGTTGCTGCTGATCACCCAGGCCGTCCTGCAACTCGAACCCTGGTATCTGCCAAGCTACATGATTCCGCTCGCAGGCATGATCTTCTCTGCCAGTATGACCAACATCAGCCTGGCGCTCGAGCGATTACACGCGGAACTTCAAAATGGCGTGGCATTTCAGCAAGCAAGGGATATCGCGTTTCGAACGTCGATGATACCGGTGATAAATTCGTTTCTTGCCGTTGGACTGATTTCCTTGCCTGGCATGATGACCGGACAAATCCTGTCCGGCGTTTCGCCCCTAATCGCAGCACGTTATCAAATCATGGTGATGTGTATGATTTTTGGCGCGGCAGGGCTTTCAACAATCTGCCTGTTGACGCTGATTCGAAAAACCGACTATTACAGGAAGATTGATCAATCGGCGAGATAAGAAAAGAGCTTTCCGGCTTATTGTCAGACAACTCGATCCCGGAAGCACATCAGCCGCATTGAGACGCCTTTCTTCCGATACTACTCGCGATCACCCGTAAACAATTCGTGAATTTCGGCGATCACCGCTGCGACTCTCTCGGCGTCCGTTTCCGAACGGGCGAATTCGAGGTCCTGAATGCCGGGAGTGAAATCGAGGAGGTAGTAGGGGGTCCTCCTGCTGTATTTCTGTACCGCCATGTCACCGATTGCGCCGGGCGTCATGCCGAAAACCGCGTCAAGTGCCGATGCCGACGGCTCGCCCACCGAGAAACGCCCGAGGTACTCCCCGAGATTGTCGTTGTGTTTGAAGTTTTCGCCAATCGTTAAATAGTGTACGAGGAACCACGACTGCAGGTAGGCATTCGACAACGTGGAGCTCGCCTGTACAGAATGAAATTCAAAGTCGCCGGACATTAGCTCATTCCATGGAACAAAGGCTGCACCGGATTGTTGCCGACCGACCGTATCGCCGAAGGTAAATTTCGTACCCTTTTCCCTGAACTTTGTTCCCGACATGAATTCGGCAAAGCCTTCCTCGTACCACGGTGGAAATCGATGTCCGCTGTAGGCCATGAGAACGTGGGTATATTCGTGACGGATCGAGGTTTTTGACCAGTCGCCTCCACCCCCTGCCGGCATAAGGATATAGGGAATGCCGCGAATCCCGATCATGAAGGCTGCCGTTCGCCGATCTTCCGTCACCTTGCGAAAATCGCGGGACGAATTCAGGATGATGACCTGGGTCTTCGCTGCGCCGGCCGGAATTTCGAAGGTTAGGACCTGGGCGACGGCGGCCCTGAAGTTTTCCAGCTCATCCAGGAGCCGGTAGACTTTTTTCTCCGACGCATCGCTGTATGCCTCGAAGTAGGCGTTTTCGTATCGATACCACTGCCTTTCTTTCGCGGCAGCTGTGCTGGCAATCAGCCAGAAAAGGCTGGCGGCAGCCAATGCAACGAGGTCACCTGTCTTGATTCTCATACGCGGGCCCTCCGGAGACGAATGCCAGTGTCCCTGGGTCGGGTAAAACTATAGCATTCACCGCGGGACAGGTTTCACGACTGGATCACAAAGCATTGATTTGTATGTAGTTTGCGCAATCAGACTCGACGCCTTACAGCCCTGTCGCACGCGCTCAGGGCAACAAGCTGCCTGACCATTTGTATACCCGCCCGCCACGCATGACGAACACGACTCGTTTAACCGCAGTAATGTCTTCAAGGGGATCGCCATCGAGAGCGATAATATCAGCCTCGTAGCCCGGGGCGAGACGACCAATCCGGTCCATCATGCCGAGCGCCTCCGCTGCCACCTGCCCGGCTGATACGAGTGCGGCCATAGGCGTCTGGCCACAGTACTCCACTCGACCAATGAACTCCTCCGCGTTCCTCCCGTGCGCCCCCGCCGTTGCGTCCGTTGAAAATACGAGTTTGGCGTTTGGCATATGCGCTGCAATCCGGCAGAGCTCGAAGTCGAGGGGCATATCGCGCTTCATTATCTGCATACCCTCCTCGGTGTAGTTTCCGACACCCAGGTACCGATCCTTGTTTTCCAGGTAGCTCTGGACGACAAGGCCCACCTGCGGACTGATAAAAGCGCCCGCATCAACGGCCGTCTGCAACTCTTCCCTGGTCGCATAGGTGGCGTGTTCGATCTGGTTACAGCCGGCACGGGCGGCTGCCGCCACCTGCGATCGATAGGCGTGCACCATGGAGCGCAACCCGACCGCGCGGACTTCACTACAGAGAATTTCCAACTGCGCTTCCGTCAGCGTCGGCGTCGCCCCAACGCGCTGGCTCGCAGATGCAAATATCTTGATCAGGTCGGCACCCTGCGCCTTGCGCTCCCTAACCAGTGCCCGCAGTTCCGCGGGTGTCGTCTCCGGCGTAGCCGTGATCCATTCGAGCGACGTCAACACTCTCGGGCCCGGAAAACCGTGGTCTCGTATAGCATCCCGCAATGGCTTTTCCGTCGGATCGCCAACCGTCTGTACCGTCGTGAATCCACCCATGAGCGTGTCCCAAGCGGCGGCGGCTATCCCGATGGCGGCCTCCATTGGCGGTTCGGATTCCGTAGCGATTCTCCCTGTTCGATCGAAATGCGAGGAGAGGTGAACATGCGTATCAATCCATCCGGGCATTACCGTATAACCGCGGAGATCTATCACAGTGCCATCCATCGGTGCAGCGAGGGATGTGATTTTGCCGTCGCTCACGCCGATACGCGCCTCTTCCATTACACCACCATGTCCGTCAAGTGCGTGCGAGGTGAGAATCACCATCGGCCCGGCAGGCGGTGGGGGTGCGGGTACCGGCTCAACGTCAGCAGCAAGGCTGGTGATCGCGGCAAAGGTAGCAAGCAGAGCGAGATAGCGAAGTTTCGGCATGACAGCGTCCTCGGAAAATTTCATACAGCGGTGCACAACAGCGAACACGCGATGAGGCGTGGCACCTTACAGTACATATTACTCCGGCTCATTGTGAAATCCGGAATCTGCTTGCATACAGAAAATGCACTATGCAAGATTGCAGGCCCATCGAGCGGATCGAGCAATCTGACCGCATACAATGTCGGCTGCACCGCGTTCGACAATTAATCAATAGCATGCACCTGGTAGGCATATGAGAAGAATCCCGCAGAATCTATTGTTACGAATGGCTGAAAGCGTCTCCTCGGAGGACAGGGATGAAATGGCCATCCCGAGCTACCTGCATCGCAACCCTGCAATGCGCTGGATGGCGTGGCGGAGACTGGAGCTTGTCGCGAAGTATCTCCGGGAAACCCAGGCGCACGGAGTCGATAGTCCTGGACAAACCATCATGGATTTCGGTTGCGGTACGGGCGTCCTGTTCGACGAAGCCAGCCAAATTGCGGACAAGGTGTACGGCGTCGACATCGTCCTCGAGCCCGCGCGCATGCTGGTCGATGAATGGGGTCTCGACAAGGTCACGGTACTGGACAGCGAGCAGGCGAAAAAAGAGCTGCCGGCGCAGAGCATCGACACGATAATCGCCGCAGAAGTACTCGAGCACATTGATCCGCTGGACGACACGCTCGCTTTCTTCCGCAACCTGATAAAGCCCGGTGGCAATCTCCTGGTCAGCCTGCCTACCGAGAACCTGCTGTATCGTCTTGGTCGTCGCCTGGCCGGATTCGAGGGGCATTACCATCAGAGTAACGCCGCGTCGATTCATCAGCAGATCCTGGCCGCCGGCTTTCAACAAACGCGCATCGCAAAGATTCCGGCGCCCGGACCGTTTGCGATCTACTGGGTCGTCGCTTACCGTTGAATAGCAAATCCACGTCACCGCTGTCCCGAATGTACCGGATCGTTCGCGTCATCCTCTTGATAGCGATCGTCGGCTACCTGGCCTTCCAGGTGTACGCGGGCCGCGAGGCCCTGGCGTCACTGCACATTCAGTGGAACGGACTGACCCTGGCAGGTGCATTCGTGGCCGCCGTGGCGGCATACCAATGCCTGTTCCTGGGATGGGCAATTCTGCTTCAGCGCACAGGCTATTATTCCGCGGACCAACTCAGGAGCTACATGAGAATCTGGTGGGTCTCGTATCTTTACCGATACGTTCCCGGAAAAGTGCTGCTGCTTGTCGAACGGGCCAGGTTGGGATCTGCCGTTGGAATACCACCTGTCGCCGGTGCTGCTTTGACGGTTGTCGAAACCCTGTTGGCAATATTGGCAGGCAGTGCAGTGTCATTACTGGCAGTCACTTACTATGCAGCGGCAGACAGTCAACTTCTCTTCGGCGTGGCTATTCTTGCAGCTGGTGCAATCTTCCTGTTCCCAGCCTGTTTCCGTGTGGTGATTAAGTCTCCGCTTATTAGCAGGAGATTTCCCGAACTCGAATCTGTTGCACTGGGCTCACGGGACATACTCGTGGCCGTACTCCCGTACATCCTTCATTACTTGCTGCTAGGACTTTCGTTCTTCCTGGTGTCTCGCAATCTGCAATTGTTTTCCTGGTCGGACTTGCCCGGGCTCTGCGGGATGTATGCCCTCTCGCACGTATTGAGCCTGATTGCCCTGATTGCTCCGGGTGGACTAGGGGTTCGCGAAGGCGCTCTTGCGGTTCAGCTTGGACGGTTTCTGCCAACGGGTGTCGCCGAGGCGCTCGCGATAGGAATGCGCGTCTGGTTCACCTTGATCGAATTGCTTTGTTACTTCGCCGCATTGTTTTTCTGTCCCTCGAAACCGGAACGCTTCAAGTGATACAGAATCGTTTCCTGGTTCAGCCGAATGCGCACCAGCATGTCGCTGAGGATGCCGATAATCAGCGTGGAGAACCCGAGGAAGCCAAACGAACCACCGACGAAACCTGCCCAGATATGCGGTGAGAAAGCTCCGGTCTCAAGATAGTGCATACCGAGAAATCCGAGGAAGCCGAATGCAATCGTGAGACAAGAAACAGCGATCCAGAAAAACAACCTGAAAGGCCGGTACGATACAAACGCCCGCAACATGATCTTTAGCGACCTTACCGCGTAACGCGGAATACTGGATGCCACACGTGATTTTCCGAACTCGCGCACACCGCGAACCTTCACCGGCACCTCGAGGATCGTAAGGCCTTTAAAAATCAGGTCGAGAAACGATTCCTGCGTGTAAGTAAAACTGCCAAACAGATTCATGCGCAGCAGGGTCTCCCTGGAGAACACCCGAAAACCGCAGGACACGTCGTGAAACCGTTTGCCCGACAGCAGTCGGACTATGAACGCAACACCGCTATTACCCCAACGCTTGACCAGAGGCATCGTCGGCACAAGGTCTTTTTGCAGGAAGCGCGATGCCGTAACCATGTCGGCGCGATTATTCACGACCGGTTCGATCAGCGTAGGGATATCGGCCGGATCAAATTGCCCGTCACCATCGATATGCACCATGATATCGGCGCCTTTAGCAATGGCGATACCGACTGCGTTGCGAAAAGCTACGCCCAGGCCCAGGTTCGAGGCATGGCTGACGACCTCTGCACCCGCTTCCCTGGCGAGACGCGCAGTAGCATCCGTCGAACCATCGTCGATCACGAGTATCTCTACCCTGCCGATTCCTTCGATTTCGCGCGGAATACTGGCTACGACCGAGCCAATCGTTTTTTCTTCATTAAGGCACGGCACTACCGCAAGGAGGTATGCGCCCTGTCCATTATCTTCGTTATCCGTCACGCCAGATGATCACCATGGTTTTTGTCGCTAGGGGTCGAGTCCTGCCAGCATCGTCTCAATTCGCCGCAACGAATAGTCGTGTTGACCCAGGTCCGCCAGGTTACGACGGCGTATGTCGTCAATCGTATCCTGAAGTTGATCATACCGCTTCAGTCGAAGCAAAAGTTCCGCAGTTTTCACGTAGAACAGAGATCGCGACGGCATCGACGCAACAGCCTCGGCATAGAGCATCAGCGCCTCGTCGTATTGCCCTGCCTCTTCGTACGCCATTCCAAGTCCAGCATAGATTGGCAACGCGATTTCTTCTCGCTGAATCCTGGTGTTCTTCTCCATTTCGTACGCGCGGGTCAGCATGTTCCGCCCTTCGGCGGTTCTGCCGGACCTGATCAACATATCTGCCGCCAGGTATAGCGACAGCGCATCGCCCTCAGACAAGTCCTGAGCGGCCAGGTAATGATCAACTGCCGAATCGATGTCTCCCATCGACTCGAGCAATTTCGCTTTTGTGAACATTACCGACATCATATCCGTGGGCGTACGCGCGCGAGACGCCAACATATGATCGAGGGCTTCGGCAAGTAACGGTTTCGATGCTTTGCATCGCCCATCAACCACAGCGTTGACAAGCAATTCGGCGCTTGAAGTTGCGTGACCATCTACTACGCTACCGCGAAGTGACGCGATCCCTGACATCGCAGTCTCATTCACTTGTCCATGCTCGAGACAATCAAAATAGAGACTGTGCAAGTCGACGCCGAAACCCGATCCCGACTTTGCCAGTGATCGGCGGGCATTGGGAAAGTCTCCTGCAGACGCATTAATATTCGCGACGACAAGATTGAGGCGCGGAGACTCCGGATGAGCCGTATACATGTAGCTATACATGGATTCCGGCGTAGACCACGTAATGGACCTCTGCAATGTCAGAAATGAGAATGCGATAAGGCTGATTGTGGCGGCGGCAGACAGTGCGCGCCGATGCCCCTTAAGAAGCAATACAACATCCAGGGCCGCAAGAAGAATCCCGAAAGAACCAATGTAGTTTCGGTGTTCGTACATCAGCTCGAGCCCGATAACCGACGATTCGACGACGTGCGACGCAAAGAAAAACAGGACACCAAAGGCAAACAGTGGTCGTTTTCGCCACAGAAGGACGCTGCTTGCGAGTAACGCCAGCAACGCCAGCGCCGCCATCAGTGTTGTGACAGGATTGATCAGGCTAATCGACACCGAGACATCGTCATGGAAGAAGCCCATGTTTCTCTGTATCGGTAGCATGATTTGCGACAAATACATCACGAGCACGCGGAACTGGGTGAGTATCCGTTCAAGCAACGTGAAATCACGAGCCGCGTAGCTATCCAGTACCACGCTGGAAAAATTCGCCAGGACCAGGACAACGCCCGCGATATACCCGGCCAGCAGTAGTCCGTGGAAGACTTTTACCTGTTGTTTTACCTGTGTCGGACCACGGAACTGAAAGATGAGTAACTCAATCAGCGAGCAGTAAACAGGGTAAATCACTGCATTTTCCTTACTGAATACGCCCAGCGGATAAAACAGACCGAAACCCAGGGCAATCAGCAGCCAACCGGAGAGGCTCGATCTTTCGTGCATCATCCGGCCCTTCACGTAGCAGACCAGCCCGGCCAGTACAAACAGAGTGGACAGTTCCGTCATCCGTTGTACGGTGTACAAAACCGTACTTACGTGTAGCGGATGTAACAGCCACAACCCGGCAATAACGACGGCGGTCATCCAGGGATCAACATTCACTTTCCCGGGCAATGCCTTCAGCAACATTGCCGTTAGCCAGCAAACGAGCAGACCGCTGATCAGGTGATACATGAGGTTGCTATATTTCCACCCCCGGATATCAGGGCCGTGCGCCACCGCATCCGCGATGAAAGTCGCCATTGTTACGGGCCGCCCGGTCGGCCCGCTGGTGCTGACAATGTGGTTACGAAACACGACCGCTGGGTCATCCGCGCTTTGCGCGATCAAACCGTCCAGTTGTGGCAGGTCGTCGAACAGCAGCGGCCCCGACAAGCCGGGCAGGTAAACCAGGTATGTCAGTGCAAGGACGGCCGCGAGGAGCGCCGGCACGAGCATGGTGAACAGATCGGTCTTGGCTTTCTGAGTCATTTGGCCGACGCGAAAGCTCCGACTTTGTTCATGAATTTCGGGCAAGCCTGGTGTGCGCGAAAGCCACTCGGCCGTTCACTCAGCGTTAGCACCGTGATGGGCGGACGCTCCATATCTTTGAACTTCGAGATTGACAGGCAGTCGCCGGCGTATTGCAACTTCACTTTTCACCCTTCTACAGTCGGTGTGTTCACCGCCTATAGTGACTTATCCGGGCGGGACGGACCATAGACATCCGCCCGATTGGAGCATAAATGCTTTGTCGCCAAAACGATGCAGCGTTTTACCAGGCCGCATTATCTCGCGAAGCAGGAATCAATAAGCCATGTACCGATTCCGAACGATGGCCAACGGCAGCGAATCAGTCCTTCGGCGCCAATCGGAGCAGGCGGCCCAAGCTGTCCTCATCCTCGTCCTCGAGCACCCAGAGGTCTCCCGTGGGTCCCTGCACAATACTGCGAATTCGTGCGCCCATCGGGTAACGCTCTGCCTCGCGGGCATTTTCGCCATTGATTTCGATACGCACGATGGCCTGGGATGAAAGCCCGGCGACGAGAAGATCGCCACGCCAATCGGAGAAACGATCGCCGCTATAGAGCATCAGGTGGCCCGGCGAGATCACTGGCGTCCACCACGCAGCGGGCTTTCTGAATTCCGGTCGGGTGTCGTGGTCGGGAATTTCCCGACCATCGTAATGATCGCCGTTCGAAACGACCGGGTAACCGTAATTACCGCCACGCACGACACGATTCAGTTCGTCACCGCCTTGCGGCCCCATCTCGATGTTCCAGAGCTGGCCCTTAAGATCGATGGCTATGCCGAGTGGATTACGGTGGCCCATCGACCATATCTGATCGTAGACACCTTCATCGTCGACTAAGGGATTCTGATCAATATAGTTAACAAAGGGGTTGTCCTGCGGAATTGATCCGTCATCGTTCAGCCGCAGAATCTTTCCGAGGTTAGCCTGCATGTCCTGGGCGGGTGTGAACTTCTGACGATCGCCGGACGAGATATAGAGGTAGCCGTCATCATCGAACAACAGGCGATGACCGTAGTGGCCGAAGCCGACGACTTTCGGGTACTGGCGCCAGATCACTTTGGCGTCAGTCAGGTATCCGCCACGCTCGGTCTGGTTGAGGACTGCCATGGTAACGGCGGCGCCACGAGTCCCGCCCGTGCCGCCTTCGGCGTAACTCAGGTAAATGACCCCGTTCTCGGCAAAGTCCGGGTGAATCGCAACATCGCCAAGACCGCCCTGCCCGCCAAAGTCCACGTCCGGCATGCCGCCAACGGGCCTCGACTGGGTGCCGTCCTGGCTGACGATGCGGAGGTTGCCCTTCCGCTCCGTGACGAGCATGCGGCCGTCAGGCAGAAACGCCAGAGCCCAGGGCTGGTCGAACGAGGTGATCGTTTGAACATCAAATGGCAGATTATTCTGCGCCTGTGCACTGGTTACCAGGAATACGCTCAATATCGTCGTCAGTAATAGTTTCATCGTAATCGCCCCGATTCATGCTTGATTTATTGATTAATGTTTCGCTGCATATAGTAGCAAGAGTGACATGCTATTTGCGGCATCGCACGCCCCGAGTTGCCTTGACGAAATGATTTATCAGATTGTGGGCGCAAGGAGAAAGCGGGTGTGCCGCTGCTGGCAGCGCGTGCCCGGTGGT
The DNA here is from genome assembly GCA_024640345.1 of Woeseiaceae bacterium. Lineage (GTDB taxonomy): Bacteria > Pseudomonadota > Gammaproteobacteria > Steroidobacterales > Woeseiaceae > SZUA-117. The sequence goes on along the minus strand of JAHEFD010000077.1, from coordinate 4,013 downwards.
TCGGCACCTGGCCGGCAGGTCAGCCGGCACGCCTGAGCTGCGTGCAATGACCGTCAACAAGTCGCCGCCATCCAGCGACGCAACCTGGTGCCGAACTCCGATGGCCAGTTGCCCAAAGCCGGATTCGCCTGCGCCCCATTGCTTGTCGGTATTTGCTCGGTGTTAATGGTTCATCTCATATGTCCTTTGCATTGGCTCGATAGCAGTGGCCTGCCCACAACGCAAAGGCTACGGCGACGCAGTTCCTGGATGCAGGGCAAGATTTGTAGCCACCCACTACAAAATCGGTAGTAATTGAGTGACGATAAAGACAGGCAATTGGCGCCGGCAGCGTGGCAGTGGGAGAATCGGGACATGTACGACTGACGATCCAAAGATCGGCACCAGTTGATCTCTATGGGCCTGGCAATCAAATTACGATAGGCCGTTTGGCGTAAAAGGGAAACGAGGCCGAAATTAATGACGGTAGAATCCATTCAGTATTCCCTGAAAGACCGGGTTGCCACTATTCGAATTGACGATGGCAAACGCAATGCATTGTCGCCCGGCGTCATTCGCGAGATCTACCGCGCACTGGACCGCGCTGAATCCGATCGCGCAAGCGTAATCATCACCGGCCGGGAATCCGTCTTCTCAGCCGGGTTCGATCTTAACGTCATGAAGCACGGAGGCATGGATGCAGTCCGTATGCTGCGCATGGGCTACTCCCTGACTGCCCGCATCCTGGCTTACCCGTTCCCGGTTATCGCGGCGTGCAATGGTCACGCGCTCGCGATGGGTGTCTTCATGATGTTGTCGGCCGACTATGTCATCGGTAGCCGCGGCGATTTCAAAATCGCGGCAAACGAAGTGTCAATCGGCCTGGCCATGCCACGCGTCGCTGCAGCCATGTTGCACCACCGGCTCAACCCGGCTGCATACCAGCGCGCCGTTACCCTGTCGGACTACTTCGACGTCGAGTCTGCATTACGTGCCGGCTTCTTCGACGAACTCGTCGATCCCGTCGACCTGATGTCCCGCGCCGAAACTCGGGCGGGCGAATTTGGAAAACTCGATGCGAACGCGCACACGGCATCAAAACGCAGAATACGCAGAGCACTGATACGGAGAATCCGGCTTGGCGTCCCCCTGGATCTGCTGGACGCGATCTGGATGGGCTTGCGCGGTGTGCGCCCGAAGTAGTGTCGTTGCTCCGGGCTGGTCGACAAAACTTCTGTGAAATCGGCTACGATGCGCTACATGCCACAAGAACCCACACCCAATGAAGACGGCGCAGACCTTGTGATCACGCATGTCGAAACGAACAACGAGGGCCGGTACGAGGCGCGGCTGGGTGATGTGGCGAATGCCGGCGAACTGACCTACTCCCGGACGAATGCCGATACGATCGTTGCCGACCATACCCAGGTAAACAAGACTCTGCGCGGCCGCGGCATCGCCAATCGCCTGGTCGAGCGCCTGGTTGCCGATGCACGCGCCGGTGGCTATCGGATCGTGCCCGTGTGTCCCTATATAAAAGCACTCTTCGGCAGGCATCCGGAATGGTCGGATGTCATGCACGAAAACTCAAACCCCTAGGGGAGAAAACAGCATGTTCGGAAACAACTGTCGATTGAGCGGAATCCTGCTTCTTGCAATCGTGGTCGGCGCCTGTAGCAGCGACGACGGGATGTCGATCGAGGAAATGAATGACCACGCAACCCGCTACACCGCAGCGTGGAACAGTGGTGATCCGACCGCTGTCTCGATGTTTTTTTCGGAGGACGGCTCTCTCAAGGTTAACGACGCCGAGCCGGCCGTCGGCCGTGAGGCGATAGCTGCTGTAGCACGCGGATTTATGACCGCGTTTCCCGACATGGAGCTGCAGATGCGTGATCTACAGGTCACTGACGAGGGCGTCCAGTATCACTGGCGATATCTCGGCACCAACACCGGGCCCGGCGGCACCGGGGCCGCGGTCGATTTCAATGGCTATGAAGAATGGACGTTCGGGCCCGACAAACTGGTGGTGCGTTCGCTGGGCCATTTCGATGAAGATGAATACCAGGCGCAGCTGAATACTCCCAGGGCCCTGACGCCCGATTCCAGCGACGCCGATATCGTCGCGCACATGATGCAACACGAGATAAACCAGACACAGACCGACGCACTCGCCGTCAATTTCCCCGAGCTGACCCGAGAGCGCGCCTATGCGATCCAGCGTTTGCGCCTGGAACAGACGGCCAGCGACAGCGATCCGCTCGTCGGATGGAAACTCGGCTGGACGCGGCTCGCCCAGGCAAAGGACGTGCTGGACCCCATCGTCGGCCATTATCTTCAGTCACGGGTGCATACGCCGGGTCAGCCGATATCAACCCGCTATTTCACAGCGGGCACCGCGGCGGCAGAACCCGAGATCGTCTTCTACCTGAAGAAAGATCTCCCGGGGCCGACTGTGACCCGGGACGAGGTCATCGATGCCATCGACACAGTTGGTATCGCGATGGAATTTGTCGGCTCGCGGAACGTGGAGTTATCTAACCGGGAGCATTCGATTGTCGATAACGGTATCGCCGCGGGGGTAGTCTTCGCCGAACGGCGCTACCAGCTCAGCGATCTCGATTTCACACAGATTGAGGGCTCGGTCACCGTCAACAGCGCGGAAACCAGCACGGGCAAGGCAACCACCATCATGGGCAAGGACCCGGTGGAGGGGCTGGTGTGGGCCGCGAATGAACTGCCGAAGTACGGCATGCATCTGCAGGCGGGTCAGTTTGTCGTCTCGGGCACGGTGACTGTACCGCTGCGCGTCTCCGCCGGAGACCGTGCGATGGTTGCGTTTACCGGGCTGGGTTCGCTGACTGCGAATTTCGTGGAGTGAGCCCCTGACCGGGGAGGCCATCGGCCAGGCTGAATATTCTTTTTGCGCTACGGCTTGTTTGTCCCCGATCAGGCCGGGTGGTTGTGCTTCAGCGTTGTGACAGCCCGGCGTGCACGCAATTTGCGCAGGTCCCCAATGGATTGCATCGCGATCGTATCAGTCACGTTGATCTGCTTGTCCAACTCGGCGCTGATGACCGGCACGTTTTCGATCTTAAGCCGGTGTTGACCGAGCATGATGATGTCGTTGTTTCTCAGGATGCTTTTTTGCACAACGGTGGAGTTGACTGTCGTCCCGTTAGTGCTGTTCAAGTCGAGCAACATGATGGCATTCGGATAAACCTTCAGCATTGCATGCAGTTTGCTGACATGTTTGTCCGCTACGACGATATCTGCGAGGTCCGCGCGCCCGATAACATACTCTCGTTCGGTCAGTTCATGCTCAGCGATCGTCTGGCCATTACAGGTAATGATAATTCGCGGAACCGGTTTGGTTGACCGCAACTCTTCCATACGCTCCATCGCCCGTTTTGCACACTCGTTCACCAGGCCGGGCCAGCCGCGTGATAGTTCCTGCAACCTGTCACAGACTTCAACGGGAAAGATTTTTTCGCTGCGCTTGCCGCCTGCGGCGATAAACCGCGTACGCAAATAGATCATCGTCTCTTGTGCGGTCATCGGGTTGAGCGAGTGCGTCGCAGGATGGCGCCGGGCAAGAGCCCGCATGCTGTCGTGCCGTGGTAGCGATGACAACCGTTCCTTGCCGGTCAATACAATGCGCAGCGCATATTTGCCGCGTACATCGAGCGCCGCCAGCCAGTTTATCTGCCGCAGGGCGCTCGGCGTCGCGCGGTCGGCGTTGTCAACGATCAACAAGGGCGCGCGGATATTTCGAGCCTGTTTGCCGAGGTAATCATCGAGTTGCTGAAGCAACTGGTGATCGAGTTGCGATTCAGCTTTAACGCCGAACTGTGAAAGCATTTCGGTTACCAGTTTTCTCGGCGTCAGGTGTGCACCGTCGAGGAACGCAACAGCGGCGTCACGCGAAGACCAGCAAAGCTGCTCTTTGGCGATCGTGGTTTTGCCAGACCCCGTGGGACCCTGGAGCAATGCGACACCGTTCGACTGTCCAAGTGCCGACGACAGGAACTGCA
>JAHEFD010000076.1 GCA_024640345.1 Woeseiaceae bacterium | reverse complement strand
GCTGCCGATGTTCGTGAGCGCAGCCCGTTGCTCAATAGTGCAGATTTCTTTCGTTCATTCCCGATAAAGCCCGACCCGATGCGGACGCGTGTTGCCACCGCGCTGCAGAAACTCGGTTTCTGACCTGCCAATCGATCCGCATCGTTCAGTCGGTCAACATGAAACGCAATGGTTGTTATTGATTGCACCTAAACCGACGAGCAGGGCGATCGTGTCAGGGAAAGGTGAAACACGTTGCGTCGGGCCGTTCGCCATGTCTGCCGTTGTTTCGCCTTTACGGCTGACTAACGTAACGTCGGCGCCTTTCTGCACCAGGTATTCGATGAGTTGGTTGTCGCCACGAGATGCTGCGTGGTGCAGCGGCGAGTAACCGTTGGCATCGCGAGCGTTGACGTCTGCGCCACATTCTTCAATCAGGAATTTCACCGCGGGCAGCCAGTTGTCGGGGACGTGACGGTGCGCATGCGCCATGAAGTACTGGCCGTACCCGGCGCCGGCAGCCGCGTGCAACGGATAGATGAATGGCTCGCCGATGGCGACCGGCGGCAATCCGGAATGATCCACTTCTTCGATCTTGTTTCCCTCGGGATCGCGCCGCGTCCTTTCTCGCTGCGCTATTTTTCGCGTGGCAAGGGCGGGATCGGCACCATGTGCCTTCAGCATTCGCATCGCTTTGACATCCAGGGCCTGGGCCGCACGCCAGAAAGGCGTCGCACCGTCGTAGTGAAGACCGGCCGGCGTCAGCACCGACGACGTGAATTCCGAATACCAAAGGTTCTTCTCAAGGCGAACATTCGGGTCGGCGCCGGCATCAAGCAAAGCCTCGAGTACCTGCAGGTAGCTCGCATCCTGTTCCTGGTGATCAACGGGGTGCGCGTAGTGTGCCCACGGCGCCCACTGGCGTTCGAGGACGGCAAATAAAGGACTGGTGCCGGCGTCACTGGGCAGGTTCGGGTCTGCGCCCCGCGCGAGAAGGGCCAGGCCAAGATCGAACTGGCCGTTGACCATTGCCATGAGCAGCGGCGACGTATGATCGCCGGCGGATACCTGGTTAATATCGGCGCCGCTATCGAGTAATGCCAGCGCCGTTTCGGCATGACCTTGCCTCACCGCGTGCAGGAGCGCCGTCAATCCACCCCAGTCGCCGACCAGCTGCCCATAGGACAACGGATCCGGCGGTGATTCATCAGCAGTTTCGCTGTCACCGGCATCGCCGGGCGTCTGCCCGCATTTGTTCGGACCCTCGGCGCGGCTGAATCTCGAGCCCGCACTGTCGCCCTGTTCGTCACACGCGGGATCCGGAACGTTGGGCCAGTTGCGTTGTACCTCGCGGGACAAATCTATCGCTCCCTGGACTTCGTTCGGTTGCGGCAGCCAGCCGGCGTCGCCACCGGCCTTATTTTTGAAGTCTGCAAGAAGCGCCGTAATGCGCTTGTTAGCTGCCTGGTCCGCAAGTTCGCGCTCGACGACATCGACGGCACGGGTGGTGACAGCCACATCCGCGCCGGCATCAAGTAGCAGGCGCACGTTTTCAAGCCGGTTTTCCGCCGCGGCAAAAATCAGTGGAGTCTGGCTCCATGCACCTTCTGTCGCGTTCACATCGGCACCGCCATCGAGCAGCGCCCTGACCGTCTCCGGACTTCTGGAAGCTGACGCGAGATGCAGCGGAGTCACGCCCGAATTGGTGGTCGTTGCGTTCGGGTCCGCGCGTGCCGCAAGCAGCGTTTTGACGATGTCGGCGTGCCCGTTACGGCTGGCCATGTGCAACGGCGTGTAATCACCGATTCTTGTTCCGGCATGCACATTGGCGCCGGCGTAGATCAGCACTTCCGCCAGTTGTTGATCGCCCCGTTCTGCGGCCCAGTGAAGCGCGGTCATGCCATCGCCTTGTGCCTCATTGACGTCGGCGCCGCCGCGCAGCAATTCCCGAACCGTGCCGGCATCGCCTCGTTCAGTCGCGTCAGCGACCAGGCTTTCCGCCCATGCGCCTGGGTACCGGAACAGGGAGAACAGGATGATCAGTGCACTAACTAACAGTCGTGAATGCTTGTTCATATCGGAATCTTAAAGCGAAAGTTCGCCGGTGCTGTCGCCAAAACTTTCGAGTTCATGACCCAGCTTGTTCAGTACTGTCAGCATGGCATTTGCCATCGGTGTTTCGTCCGCTGCTTTTACGTGTGCACCGCCTTGATGCGCCCCGTTCGCGCCACCCATCAGGACCAAAGGGCAGCGTCGATGGTTATGCACGTTGGGATCGCTCATCGGGGAGCCCCAGATGACCATGGACTGTTCCAGGAGGTTCGCATCGCCATCGAACGTGTTTTCAAGTTGCTCCAGGAAATACGCTGTCTGTTCCATTCGGTACTTGCAGATCTTGTTGAACTCCTGGATGGCCTCGATATTGTCGCCGTGGTGTGATGACGGATGAAAACCCTTGTCCGAGCCGCTCTCGGGCAATGTTCGATTGGATGCGTCACGCCCGGTCTTGAATGAAATCACGCGCGTCATGTCTGACTGGAATGCGAGGATCTGCAGGTCGTACATCAGGCGCATGTGCTCCGAGAATGAGTCAGGTACGCCCGGCGGCGCACCCGGCAGAGCACGTTGCTCATTGCCCGTATTGCGATCTTCAACCAGCTGAATTCGCCGTTCGATTTCCCGCACGTTCTCGAGATAGCGATCGATACGGCCCAGGTCGGCTGCGCCGATTTCTCCTTTCAGCGACGCGATATCGCCGACCACCCAGTCGAGAATACTGCTGTGCATTTTGCGCCTGACTTCACGTTCCTTTGCCGTTCCGCCCGCGCCGAACAGCAGGTCAAATGCGGTCCGTGGATTGCGAATCATCGGAAGGGGCACTGTTGGCGATGCCCAGCTGAGGCTGTCCGTATAGGCGCAGGAATAGTTATAACCGCAGCCACCACCCTTGTCGGTGGGTTCTATACCAAGCTGCAAAGACGGCAGCAGGCTGGCCTGGCCAAATTTCTGCGCATGTATCTGGTCGAGTGATGTGCCGCAGTGAATGTCCGACGCCTGCGTCTGTTTCGGGTGGGATTGCGTCAGGAACGTAGCAGCTGATCTGAAGTGATCGGCGCCAACTTCGCTTGGCTGCGCGGCCTCGGCCATGCGTACGTCGGTATTGCTGACGATCGTCAGGTAGTCGCGCCAGGGCTCCAGGACTTTCAGCGTATTGTCGGGAACCAGTTCGAAATCGCGGCCGGTCGTCGACGGCGCGAAAAGAAACTGCTCGGTGCCCCACTTGGTACAGCCTGGAAGACCGTGTACTTCTTCAATGCAGATCAGGCGCGTTCGCTGCTGGCTATCGGATGAAGCGAAAGCTGGCAGCATTGCATCCAGCAATGGCAGTGCAACACTTGCGCCGGCGCCGCGAAGAAAGGTTCTTCGGTCAAGCTTCTTTCGGGTAACGACGCGCATAATCTTTCCTCTTTAATCTGACGTGTTTTCTCTGCTGACCAGTTGATCCTGCAGGGGAGCATCTTTCATGCGAAAGGCATCGCTCAGGATGACGCCCGTGATAAGCGCCTTCATGCGGTAATTGTCCTGCTCGGCATCGGCAACGATGCGGCGCACCACGGGCTGGTCGAAATATTCAAGTCGCCGTCCGAGCGCGTAGGCCATCAGCTTGCTCGTAAATTCCCTGACGAGCGGGATGGGTCGTTTCAGCAACGCTGCCGACAGGTCAGCAGGTGTTGAAATCTCGGTGCCATCGTAGAAGGTGCTACGGGTATCCAGTGGCGCATCGTTTTCGCGAATACGCCAGCGGCCGGTGACATCGAAATTATCGAGTGCCAGGCCGATGGGATCCATGACCTTGTGGCATGCCGCACAGACCGGGTTGGCCCGATGCATCTCCATCCGCCGGCGTGTCGTTAATACTTCACCACCCTGGGCCCCGGCTGTTTCCTCGAGATCTGGTACGCCGGCCGGTGGCGGTGGCGGCGGCGTCCCGACCAGCACTTCCACGACCCACTTGCCTCGGAGAACCGGTGAGGTGCGATTACCGAGTGACGTCTGGGTCAGGATGCTGCCATGTCCGAGGATGCCCCTGCGCTGGTCATTCGGATAGTCGACGCGACGAAACTCGTCACCGTAAACACCCGGAATACCGTAATGGCGGGCCAGTCGTTCGTTCATGAAACTGTAGTCGGCACTGTAGAGTTCCAGGAAGCTCCGGTTCTCCTGCACCAGGTGATGAAACAGCAATTCTGTTTCCCGGCGCATCGCCTGGGTGAGCTGTTGAGTGTAATGGGGATACCAGTACTCGTCGGGCTCAACCTTGTCGAGGTCCTGCAGGCGCAGCCAAAGTGCGGCAAAACGCGTCGAAAGCGATTCGGCACGCGGATCGGCGAGCATGCGTTCCACCTGGGCTTTCAGTGTGCGGGTGCGGGTCAGCTTGCCGGATTCCGCCAGTGCCAGGAGCTCGCTGTCCGGATTGGTGCCCCAGAGAAAGAACGATAGTCGATTGGCAAGATCGATGCCGGCCAACTGGTAGGTCTCGCCGGGTTGTACGCCAGCGGGTTCCTTTTCAATACGAAAAAGGAAACGCGGGCTTGCAAGCATCGCCTCGAGTGCTGTGCGAATACCCAGCTCGAAGCCGCCATCAGATGCGCCCATGGTGTAGAAGTTCATCAGGTCATCGAGCTGTTGTTGCCCGAGTGTCTGACCGAATGCCTTGCTGGCAAGCCTGGAGACAATTTCCTCCGCGCAGGGTCGCTCTTCGGCCTCTACCGTCGGTCGACAGGAAAATATGCGTTGGCGCGTCGGCGTTTCGGAAATGCCGGTCGGGTTGTACGGCCCTTCCACGGTAAGGTGCATCAGGTTCGGTGGCGATGTCGTGCCGTAACTCGTTTCCGTTCCGGTCAGTGAACGTGCATTCGGTTTCAGGAGATCCTCGTAGGGGCCGTCCATCTGGCGAATGAACGCAGCGGTTACCCGGTGTTCGCCAGCGCGGATAAATATCCGGCCTGTTTCTACCGGGAACTCCTTGAGGCCCTGGTAATCAATATCGCCGCCGTAATGCACGAGCGCGACACGTTCGCGGTCAATCGAAACATCGATGTCGTGATAACGCTCGCCCCAGCCCGACATAAAGCGCATCGAAAACCGGTATTCGCCATCGGCCGGGAACGTGTGCAAGGCGCTGATGCCGCCTCGCGTGCCATAGGGTGCCCCTTCAACGCGTTCCCACTCGTGCTGCGACAGTGACGGTGGATTCGAATACGTGGTGGCAAGCGCGGGTGCGTCTTCGTTTCCGAGGGCACGACGCGCGATGTCGCTCGCCGCAGTTAAATACGCGATCATCAATGTCGCCGACATATCCTGCGAGTCTGCGACGTTGTCGAAACTGGCGCTGATTCGGTCTTCCGGCAGCCATTCGGAGGAGTCAATGGTCAGGCCGAGCAAATCGTAAACCAGTTGCTCGTACTCGGCGCGATTGACGCGCTGGAACGGACGCGAGCCGGCACGGCCCTCTTTCCCGGCGTGGCGATCAAGCTGATTCTCCAGCGTGGTAACAAGCCGCATGATGGCGGCTTCGTCGCGAGGCATTTCCCTGGGCGGCATCTGCCCGGCCCTGAGTTTGCGGATTATTTTCTCCGCGACTTCCGGGTCTGATTGTGGGTTCGTGGCGTCGAATCCCTGCAGGTTCAGGCCGGCCTGTAACGTGAATTCATTGTGGCAGGCGACACAGGTTTGCTGGACCAGGTCATTGGTTTCGTTCGCGAGTGTCGTCGTCGTTGAGCCGAGACCAACGGCAACGAGGACAAATCCTGAGCGGATCACCGACTTGTGCGTATTCTTGTGCCCGACCAGGTTCAACGTTTGACACCCCGAGAGTTAAGACGCAGTGCCGAAGAATAACCCTAAATGGACTGGTTTCGTTACCGTCCCGCCAGATTATGGGCGTTCCGTTGTCGTCGCGGCTGGCAGTGGAGGATTGCGTAACGGTCGATTCGATTGAAATCTTTGTGCAGGCACTGGAACTGTCGGCTCGGCAAATTCCTCTCCGCACTCAGCGGGCCGAGCAATGCGCTACTCAACCCGCTGAACCTGCCTTAGCAGCTTTATAAAGAAAGGGCTGTCATCAATCCGAAGCGTGCCACTTCCTGGTCAATCTAGTGTGCTGCTTTTATTTTCTGTACGGCTTCCGCTGTTGTCCAAAGGTCGTTTGCAACGTAGCGGAAGTTTGTCATCGCGGCGAGATAACCGTCGCCCTCAGGTAATTTCGCTGCGGCAGTCGCATCCCTTACAACAGCAACCTCGAATCCCTGTTCAAGGAGATGCTGGAAACCAGCTTTTTCGATTACCTTACCCGGCTACGAATGCGTCATGCGCGACAGATCCTGGCAACCACCAGCGTCCCGGTTCCCGTGATTGCCGAAAGGATCGGATACCAGTCCGATCTGTCATTTGTCAAAGCGTTCAAGAAATTGCACGGGATGACGCCGCGGGCCTATCGTCAGAGTCAGGTCAACTAGCCGACCCGTCGAAAACTAATGTCCTTTTCTTCGATGCCGACAGCGCCAAGGGACAGGTAACCGGGACTATCTCGGCGATTCCCGGTCACCTGGATTAGAAAGGGGCCCGCTGGCAGGCCCTTCTCCGCGGATAAAACTCCGACACGCAGGTCTGAATGAAATGTGCTCGCGGGTCTACACCCAGTAAGGCTCGTATAACACTATGTATTTTGCGCGCAGGTTGTCGACTGCCGAGTCAAGATCAATGATCAAAAACAGTGGTTCGTCGAGGCTGTGAGTTAATAGCCATTCAGGACCAACGGACATGCAGTTGTCATTCTTGTCGCAATATTCCATGACGGTTGAGGCATCTATCTCTATCGTTCTGCCCAACAGTTGAATGGAACTGTCAGAGGCAGTCACAACTGGTGATCCTTGGCGACCTAAGGTCGCCCGGATCCGCGGTCCAGATTCAGTGTCGGTTTGCATGACGCGGCCCGCCAAGAGGGTATTGCCGACTGCGCCAACGTCCGAGGCCACTGTCTCCCCTGCAACGAGGTCCTCAATGTTCAGAGTTGCTCCGAACCCCCAGCCGGTAGACGCCGGAGTGATAATCGTCCCTGGCGATGTTTGCACTGTAATGCCCAGTATCGAGAAAGATGCTGTTGCATAGTCGATACTATCGATCGGACCGACAAGAGATGTATTGACCCAGTGTGTCAAGTAGTACCCAAGGGTTATCGGCGATGGCGCACTGACAAAGAGCGGTGGTCCACTCTCCAGTGGTACGGCAAGCTGGCTGCATTCGATACAATTACCTTCCAGATCATGGTAGTTGATGCCGCCAACGTCGAAATCGTTAGTGGCGCGAGCGGCGGTCACAAAGCCGGACAGCAGGCTCTGGCCGTACTGTATCCAGTCTTTACCGGCATAACGGGCAGTGCGCACCGACAACACACCCGCTTGTGGATCCGCGTCCGCGAAGAGCAATACAGCATCGCCGACCAGCGGCGTTCCGCCGGCAAAATCTTCGAGAGCGGCCCCGCCCAGGTCCACCTCCAACTGACCAACCTTGAACAGCCCGTTACTACCGGTCGTCAGGATGCCCCGAAGTACAACAGCGTCCGATTCGGGCGCTGGCTCGATCAGCGTCGCCATCACCTCCCCGTTGGCTGAAAAATGGCCGCTGACCGCGACGCGGTCGCCTACCGCGAAGTCGCCGAGATCGACAACATCGCCCCACGCGGGGAACGGCTCCCCGCTCCCCATGGTTTGGTTGGTCACGAAGACCTGTTGACCCATTACGGTCATCCTTGCGTGTGTCGAATCTATGGCCTCAATCAGTCCGACCACCGTGCGGCGAATGTCGATCCATATCTCTACGGGCGGTGCCCCCGCGGACAGGTCGATATGCGTGTATACCTCGATGATGTCACCGGATTTCAAGTCCGCTTCTGTTGCCGGCCCGCCGTCCCGCGTCAGGTCTGTCAGGCAAGCAGATTCGTCCGACACAGGGGGGTTGTCACCCAAAGAGAGAAAGGGTCCGTCACAACCATACTTCGCATCATAAATGGTGAAAGGACCAGCGTTGTCGCCCCAAAGCCGACCAAGGTAATGCCCTTGCGGTCCTATGTAAGGCGGTGGCGGTGGCGGTGTCGTGACCGGACCCGGTTGGTTATCAACGACGGATTTCGCACTATCGCATCCGACTAGCAAGCTCGTGACCACGAAGACCAGTAAACAACAATTCTTGATCATGGTGCAGCACTCCGGTGAAAGGATTAATGGCGCTTTGAAGACACTATGAACCTGAAGTTGCCGGTCAGCTGAAAGTGAAGGCCAAGCTTTGGCAAAGCCTGGTTCAATCTTTGTCAAAGGCTGCCGGTGGGCGATGCTCAAAGCATTCTTGCAGCACATTCCGGGTGCTAGGATAGGTGTTATGGACGCCGCACGAGTACATGCCAGTGGCAAGTTGGGACTCACCAAAGATCTTTTGCTTCGCTGATCTCGAACTCGACGAGGGGCAACAGCGAGTGCTGCGTGATGGCGTGGAAGTGCCGCTGCCGAAACTCTCTTTTGACCTCTTGCTGGCGCTTCTTGAGTCCGCCCCGAATTACGTCTCGAACAGGCAGTTGATGGCCCAGGTATGGCCGGGGCTGGTTATAGCCGACAAGACTGTCAGCCAACGAGTCAAACTGTTACGCGATGCACTTGGTGACGATCGCGAGGAGCCGCGCTACGTGGCCGGGTTACGCGGGCGTGGCTACCGCGTTCCGGCACAGGTAAATCGAATTGAACCGGGCAGTGATGAACGACATGCTTCTATCGAAGAGGTACCGCGCCCCAATCCGAATTCGACAGCACGCAGGCGTAGTCGCTCGTCTACAACATGGATTACTTCAATCGCCGTTGCTGGTGCACTCATCGTCCTCGGATCGATCCTGGCTGACCGTTCGGACGACATGGCAGAACGCATCGGCGTAACGGAAAGCGACACGCAGGGTCGCTATTCACTCGTTACCACAATTGCTGTTTTGCCATTCCGGAACCTGAGCGACAACGAAGACGACTATATCGCGCTGGGTGTACCCGAAATGATCCTGGATGAATTGGCTGCAATAAAAGGCCTCACGATCATTGCGCGCAACTCCTCGTTCAGGGCACTCGACGACAAAAGGAATGCTGCAGAGACAGGCCGGGTTTTGGGTGCGATGTACCTTGTCGAGGGCAGTGTCCAGCGTGCTGGCAAAAATTTGCGAATTTCCGTTCAGCTCGTGGATTCGCAGGCGGGCACGCAGATATGGGCCAGGCGATTTGATCGCGAAATTGATGATATTTTTGCTGTCCAGGACGAAATTGCGGCCAGCGTCGCATCGGCCCTTGGTGCCCAGGTTGCCGATCCCGAAAACCTGGCGGCGCTATCGCGACCTACCACCAACATCGAGGCATACCTCGCCTTTCTCAGGGGGAGAGTAGAGATCGGCCGCTGGACAGTCGTGGATGCAGATGCCGCTGTAGCATCGTTTCAAACCGCAATCGAACTCGACCCGAATTTTGCAGCAGCTTACGCGTCCTTATATGACGCGCGGCTAATGGCTGAAGATCGTCGCAGTGGCGGCGCTACGGCACGCGCACTGCTGTCTGGGAACCCAGGCGATCGGAACGCTTTCAACCTTGCCAGGGCAGGAAGCCAAACATTGATCGACAAGGCACTGGCGCTCGACCCAAAGTCAGGCGCAGCCTATTTCGCCCGAGCTATCTGGGCAGACGACGCGTCTGCCACGCGCGAGGCCGATTTTCGTCGCGGATTGGACTTTGACCCGAGCAATGGTCGGGGCATTGAGGCGTATGCCGAATTCCTCGATCGCGCCGGCCGCGGCGATGAGGCCGACACCATGCTTAAGCGGGCAATGGAGATCGATCCTCTGTCCCCGCGCATCTATTTCTGGCAGGCCATGCGCCACTTGTCGGATGGACCAGCAGTGATCGAAGCCGCGATGTTGAAAGTGCTCGAGATCGATCCCGACTACGTTCCTGCTTTGCAGCGCTATGCGAAATACCGCTGGATCTTCCATGGAGAGCTGGCGGAAGCAATTCAGCTCGTTGAGCGTGCGCTTGCGATTGATCCGGACAATCCGTGGTTGATGCACACGGCGACAGCCATGTACCTCGATATAGGGGATGTTGAAGCGGCAAAAGCAATTCAATCTGGTGCCGAGCGCCCCGAGATTACAGGCAGTTTCCTTATCCAGTTTTACCAGGGCGATGTTGCGGGCGCCGGTCTTGAAGCACTCCAGGACTCGGCATTCGCGGTCGAGCTCTACGAGAACTGGGGAGTATACGAGGCGCTCCGTGACTGGGCGAAGGCTACCGGAGATTACAGGAGTGCAATAAAGCAGATTGAAAATCATACGGGACTTGGAGAAAGGAGCGCGCGCATAACGCTTAGAAACTTTCGCGCGGTACCTGCCCTGGCAGAAATGCAGATGGCAGAAGGAAATGATGCTGTTTCGCAGGAGTTGCTGCGAAATTGCATCGACTGGATCGACGATATTCATTTGCCCGAGTTTGGAAATGTATATGCACTTAGGGTCAAGGCAAATGCACTTTTGTTGTTGGGAGATACAGACCGCGCACTGGATACGCTTGGCGAGTCATTTGCCGCGGAAGACTATTTGCAATGGTGGTATACGCTGTACGACGATCCTCTGTGGGCATCGCTGCATGATGACGAGCACTTCAAAAAAATCACTGCGCATGTTCAGTCGCATATTGAGCAACAGTCCGCGATGCTTGCGGAATTGCGCCAGTCAGGCCTGGTGCCACATCGAAGTGTTCGCTCCGGCGACCAGAAATGAGACTGGGCAGCCGTTCGTCGCCGACTATTAGTCCAAAACAAGCCTGGTGGTTTCTTGCGATAGCGGTCGCTTCGTTTGGTTCACCGCCTCTTCGCGCGGACGAGCTGGTTGAAGAGATCGTAGTTACTGCCCGACGCCTTCCGGAACGATTGGTTGACGTTCCTCTTTCAATTGACGCATTTACCCGTGAAGACATAGATACAAAAGGCATTGACTCATTACAGGCGATGATTGCGCGGTCACCCGGCCTGTATTTCGAATCAGCGTGGGGAGGCCTGTATGCAGCGCCAACTTTGCGCGGTCAGCAGCCGAGCCCCGCCGGCGACATCAATGTTGGAGTGTTCGTCGATGGCATCTACCAGGCCAACGAGGCGGCCGTCGATCCTGGAACATTGGATTTTGAACGCATTGAAGTTGCACGCGGTCCGCAAAATACGCTTTTTGGACACAGCGCTTTCGCAGGAGCAATTCATTACGTTAGTGCGACCCCGACTGAAGCTGGCCAGTCAGGTTTTGGCCTCGAAGCAGGTTCAGACAATTACCAGGCAGCGAAAGGATATTTGTCCGGTCCGCTGCTGGGTGACTCGGTACTGGGCCGACTCGCGCTGGGCACAGCCAGTTTCGATGGCACACACCACAATAGCGCGCTTCCGGGTACGTCCCTCGGTGGATGGAAACGATCAGCCGCTTCAATCAGCCTGGCAACGCCAGACGACAAAGATTTTCGCGCCAGTCTTTCCGTACGGGTCAATCGCACAAAATCCATGCAGCCTGCGGCTTCCGAAGTCACGTTTGTCGACTATAACTGCGGCAACATTGAAGCGGCATCAGGTGCATGGAGTTACTTCTGTGGTGCAATGCCGCTCGCGAGCACATTTGATATCTCGCCAGACATTCCGGACAGCGATAGCGACGTACTGCAATCTGCCCTCGTACTTTCACTACCGCTTGGCGGCGGTCAAGTTGAAAGCCAAACAACATTTTATCGTGGAACCGCCGATGCGATTCGCGATTTCGACATGTCCAGTACTGGTGGGCTTTTCGGCGTGTGCACATTCAATATCAATTGTTTCGGGCCGCCAGGCATTCCGCAATTCGTAAACCGTTTCAGTGTTGCAAACGAGGTGTTTCGCAATCTCTCGACGGTAACGGAACGGAGCCAGGAAATCCGCTGGCACGCGACATCTGGCGAAAAATTTCAGTGGATGATTGGTGCGGTGACCTGGTGGACTGATAAAACCAGTGAAGCTCGACTGGGGGTGGCTCGCGGTGATCTTGCCCCCGACGAGCGTTTAACGGCATTGCTGCCTGGCGACCCACTCCTTGTCGGACCGGTTTCTCTCGTTAACTCAGCCATTGTCGATAATCCAAACTCCATGCAAATGACCCAAGCGCTCGACGTCGAGTCGCGGCGAACCATCGCTCTATTTGGTTCCGTGGACTACAAACTGACCAACACGATTCGGGCTCGAGCCGAACTGCGGGTCAGCCATGAACGTCGTGAACTCGAAAACCGTGTCGCGAACTATTCCCCGGGGTTTGGGAACTCAATCGCTCCTCGCAATTTTAATGACATGACACCAAGATTTACGCTGCACTTCGCACCAATCAGTTCCTGGAGTGGCTACGTGTCAGCTGCCAAGGGATCTCAGTCGGGCGGAATCAACCCTTACCCTGGCCTGGCACCGGACGAGCAGGTATTCGATCCGGAATACAACTGGACGTATGAAATCTCCGGTCGATATCGCAGTGACGCGGGGGCGTTCGGTATCCAGGCAACGGCATATTACATTGACTGGCGCAATGCGCAGACTCTCGGGTTTCCCGATACGCCGGGAATAAATAACCTTATTACTCTCAACACCACAGGCCTTCATACCCGGGGGCTTGAACTTTCAATGGACGCAAGGGTTCTGTCCGCTCTGCGCGCAGAACTGGATTTTTCCTGGACCAATCCGGAGTACAGTGCCGGAAGTGATGATCCCGGATCGCGACGATTTTGCGGAATTACCGGCGGCAATAGGACATCGTCATTCTGCACAATTGGACCAGCACGGAGTGGCAGCAGGGCGGGCGTTTCATTGGTGCCCTATATCGATGGAAACGTTCCCGGTCGGACGCCACGTGAGATGTGGCACGCAGCTCTGGTGTTCGAGCCACCGGTTCGTGGCGATGGCAATCTCGTATTCCGCATCGATGCTAACGGGCAGGATGACGTCTTCGATCGCGCAATCAACGGTGCCCGGTTCGGTAAGAGAAGGCTGCTCGACGCAAATCTTTCCTATTCAATTGGAAACTGGTCGATCTCGCTGTGGGGGCGCAACCTGGAAGACGTGCAATATATCCGCGCGCTCGCATCTCGCGGCCAGGTGTACTTCCCGACGTCGCCGCGTCCTCTCGATGAGCTATACGGAAATGGTCGTCGCATCGGACTTTCTGTGAATTTTTCGAGCAAGTCTGGCATTCGATGAGCATGTTGCGTGGCGTCGAAAGTTCTCGCTATTTTGATTTGATTTGGGAGTCAGTGGGAACTTCAACATCAGTTTGCTCCGGGCGAAGCCTCGCTGCCATCCGCAGCAACCCGCTTCGCGGTGCGACAATCATCGTTCACATGTCCAGGTGATTCATAAACTTCAGTAACACTGCATTTGTCCAGCGGAAACCATCCTGCACAACGTATTCACCGCCGCCTGCGATTAAACCGACTTCTTCCACATCATATTTTTCCAGCAGCCTGCCCGTGCGCTAAAAGCCGGCAACGCCGCTTGGATAAGCGGCTGCATCACCTTCCGAGTGACCGTGTTTATCGACGTGCCGGATAGCATCTTCCATGATCTGTAGTCCTTCGCGAAGCACAGACTCCTGCATGTTGAGAGCCGGATACATGCGAATCGTGTCCTGGCGATCGGAGATAGCCCACGCGCCATTTTCGAGCATCTTTCCGCGCACCGCGCGCGCCGTCCACCAGTCCTTTTCGTCGGCATCTGCAGATTCGGTTTTGCCGAAGCTCACGCCCATCAGCAGGCCATTGCCGCGGGCCTCGCGCACAATGCCGTACGCTTCCCACTTGCGCATGATTCCGGCAGCAATATTTCCGAGCCGATTCGCGTGAGCTACGACATCGTCCCTCTCAAAAATCTCCAGCGTCTTTATCGCAGCTGCACACCCTGCGGGCGTACCTGCAAACGTCGAGCCGGACTGGAAATCGGTGTTGTCGCCCAGGATTTCATCGCGTGCGGAGATTCCGCAAAGAGGCGCTATGCCACCGGACA
>JAHEFD010000175.1 GCA_024640345.1 Woeseiaceae bacterium | reverse complement strand
CTCAACCCGGTTATGCCCGCGCGAGCGTGCACGTTGGCGATGTGTCCCGTGAGGTATGGCGCACCAACTGGCCAGATGCCGTGCCCACGGATTCGCGGTTCGACCTTGGGACATTGGAGGATTGAGTCCAGTGTGACCGAACGTCTGTACCTCGTCTGCCGAAGCGCAGGAGGCTGCGTCCATATCGCGCTGGCACACCACGGTGCCGAAGCACGTGGTATCTACCGATCGATTAGCGCCACTCTAAGGCCAAGCGCCACCAGCAGCGTGCCAAATATCCTGGTCGTAACTAGCTGGAATCGCTCGATATATTGCCTGATGACCGGATGATCCAGCGTGGTCACAAAAAAGAGCCAGAACAATGCACACACGATGTTCATGCAGGCGATCAGAATCAGTGTTGCTCCGATCGTAGTCTCCGGCGTGATGACAATTGTGAATACGCCCAGGTAAAACAGCGTTCCTTTCGGATTCAATATGTTGTTAATGAATCCCTGTACAAACCACGACCTGCCTGATCGCCGACCATTGGAGTCGGAAACGGCCAGCGACTTTCTGTCCGAGCGAAAACTGCTGATACCCAAATAGACCAGGTACGCGGCACCGGCATACTTAAGAACGGAAAACGCAACGATACTTTGAGAAATCAGCCAGCCGATGCCGGCGACGCAATAGCTGATGTGCACCAGGTTGCCACCCAATATGCCCAGGGATGTTTTGAGACCAGCCTGGCGACCGCCAACCAGGGTATTTCGCATGACGATAATCATGTCCGGGCCCGGGCTGATCAGTACCAGGAACGTGATACCGACGATGACAAAGATTTGATGTGATAAAGCGGACAAATTTTCGCTCTCAGCTGATCATCGTACGTTTGGGTTTGACCAGCTTCAGTACTATTGACGATGACGCGTCTTTTACGGCCGGCATTCTCAGTAGCTCCCCGTCAATGAAGTTGCCAAAGTCATCAAGGTCTTTCGCTACCACCTCAAGCATGAAATCAATTGTGCCGGAAATCATATGGCACGCTTGAACCTGCGGATGCTCTTTTACACGTCGCCGGAAATCCTCGGCGAGGGCCGTATTCTGCCGGTCAATATTGACCGCTACAAATGCTTTTACGTGATGACCAAGTTTCTCTTCGTTGAGATTGACAGTGAAGTTCTCGATGATGCCTTTATCAATGAGCGCCTCGACCCGCCGCTGGCAGGCACTGGCGGAGAGGTTGATTTTGCCGGCTAACTGCGACCAGGTGATACGGCCGTCGGTCTGTAGCGCGGACAGGATACGAGCGTCATATCTATCCATAAGTATAGAATCCTGCTTAAAAAGCAATAAAAACAACAAAACCCTGTGGAAAAATATCAAAAGATCCTGTGAAACGCCAGCACCCTGCTTGCACCATTGCCTAAACTGGTGCTCTGCATATACACCAGAAGGACACGGCTGGAGGCCAACATGTCACATCTCAAAAAGATCGATCACGTTGCATACGCTGTTGAGGCGGGCAGCATAGAAAAATGGGCATGGTTTCATATCGAAGTCGAAGGCGGCACGCTGATCAAGCGAATCGACGACGCCCGCCCGGGAGATCCGAACAGCAGCATGAAAATCTGGTGCATTGACTTCGGCGAATTTGGTATTGCGCTGATTGAAGGTATCGATCGTGCCGAGAAATCGCAAGTCACCGTATTTGCTGAAAAGCACGGGGACCATTCCTGTCAGCACGTTGCTTATGATTGCCACAATCTCGACAATTTCATTTCGCACATGAAATCACTGGGCGGTCATCCGAGAGGCAGCGTCCTGGTCCAGGATGACGGATTTGGAATTTTGAAGCAGATGTTCGCCAAAGGTTACGCATCGGGTCACGCGGGCGAGGCAACTTTCCCGGAGTATTGTGAGCGCCCGAGAAACGCGAGTGAAGCCAAGGAAGTGGAAATCACTTTCTCGGACAAGGCGGGCGGTGAATTTTACAAGCAGGTTCAGGACGCAATCGACGACGGAGATACCGAGCCGTTTTTTGATTTCAGTCACATGCCCGCTGATTGGGAAGTTCCCCCGGAAAGTACCAAGAAGACGGCCGACGATCCGCACGCGAAGCTGGTCGCAGTCTGATTTGACGTATTACCTGACGCCGCTGACGAAACCTGGAGTTTCGTCAGCGGCTTTTTTGTGCCTGATATCGACCAGATAGGCATACTTTCGCACTTGTTGGTCCGGTTTGAGGTTGCCGCTTCCCAGGGAGGCCGATCGCTCTGCGCAACGGTGATTTAATATCTGGTCTTGAATTGCAGCGACGTCTACTATTATTCCCGTCATCGGAGCGTTAACAGGATTGCAGAATATGACTTTAAGATTCGCGGTTGTTGTGGTCGTAATGTGCCTTTCAGCACAAGTCCGTGCCGCACCCGACCTCTCCGGCATCTGGATGCTCAGCGGTCGTGCCATCGAGGGAGAGCTCGTTATGACCGACGAGGCACTTCGAATCCAGGGTGAGTATGACTTGCTGGTTGATGACCCGAGTCTTTATTGCGAACCAGCCAGTTCGTCCCGCGTATGGGCGAATCCGAATGTTCGCATCGCGTTCGACCAGGCAGAAGATCGAGTTTTAATCAGTTATGAGTTCTATGACCTGCGTCGGGATATCCCGCTTGGTGATGAGTCCTCGATTTCTGCTATGCCGAGTACGAAAAATGTCGATGGCACCTATTTCGACAAGATGGGTTCGTCATTTGCCAAATACGATGGCGATCGGTTAATTATCGAAACGCGAAACCATTCGCCCGGCTATATCAGGACCTCACGTGGCGTCCCGCAGTCGGTCAGCACGGTTACATTGGAAGAGCTATGGATTGAGGGCGATACGCTTTTGTTGCGGCAAACCTATATCGACGAAACGCTTTTCGAAAAGCCTTTTGTCGTTGACTATACATTCAAGAGAACAGGGGAAACTGAAATGCCGCTCTATGAGTGCACGGATGCCGACTATGACTGGTTCGAGAAACTCAATGCGCCGGACGAGGATGAAGCACAATGAAAAGAATAGTATTGTCCGTGTACCTTGTCTTCGCCAGCGTCATTGCCGACGCCCATCATTCGACGGTCGCCAATTTCACGCAGGAAATCATATCGGTCGATGGCGTAATCGAAAAAGTTCGTTATCAGAATCCGCATGCGTCCGTCTTGATCAAAAATACCGATGCTGATGGTAAAGAAACCTACTGGCTGATTGAAACTGGCGCGAGAACAACACTGGAGCGGAAAGGTGTCACGCTGGAAAGACTGCGAGTGGGCTCCAGAATTCATGCTACCGGGCAAAAGGGCCGTCGCAAGTTCACTATGTACCTGCAGGAAATCACATTTGAAGATGGCAGTAAATTCAGGGCGGAGCCTGAATGACGTCGACTGGATTCGAGCTGCACCCCATGAATAACATCATCTCGTGAGAAAATTTTGAATAAATTACCCGGTTTACTGTTCACCCTGACCCTCAGCCTCGCTTTTAATGCTGCCGTTGCCGACGACCGGCAGATTCGGGAAGAGCTCGAGCAAATGGCCGATGATTTCGTCAATTTGCGCTTGATGCGGGGCTTTGATCACGAGATGTCTCTTGCCGAGGCTTACCGCTGGCAGGATGAAATGGTAATGATAATGGAGCCGACGATGGGTCGAGTCGTGGGTTATAAAACCGGAGGTCACGATCCGGGACCGGGTTTTTCCACGTTTCCTCCGGAAGGCATTCGGGGTTACATACTCGAAGGTATGCTACGTGCTGATGGCACAGCAATCAGGGTCGAGGAGTCGAAAGTCGGTTTTCTCGAGGCAGATTTCGCTTTTCGGGTCGGCAATGTGTCGATCAACGACGCTCAATCGGACCTCGAAATTCTCGCTGGCCTTGATGCCATCATCCCGTTCGCAGAGATTCCAGATCCCTATTACGAGCCGGATACACGTTCTGTCAACGGAACAATTGTTGCCGACATGGGTTCCAGGATGTCGTTCACCGGTAAGCCGGTAATGATTGAGGCAAC
>JAHEFD010000075.1 GCA_024640345.1 Woeseiaceae bacterium | reverse complement strand
ACACTGTCAGGCGCGATCTCCCGATCATAAAAATCCTGCAGTCGCTCCTGATCCAGTTTGTCGACCAGGTCCGGCGTCCAGACGCCGCCGAGCGGATGATCGGCACCGTATATCGCGCGATTGAACAATGCACCTGCATTTCCGGAGGGATTCTTTTCGACATTCGAGAGATAGGCATAGACCTGCTGACTGAACTTCTCGAGTTCATCTTCAGGAAACGTCGGATTTCGCAACATGTCCGCGGCAAGATCCAGCGATTCTCCCAGGTAATTGCTGAGAATCTGGTAGCTCATCGAACTGCTTTCGACGCCGGCGGAAAAGCGCGCACCCATCGCGATCTTGTCCTGTTCAGCCGCCAGTTCATTGGCATCGAATTTTCGGGTGCCTTTGTCCAGCATTGCGAACAACGCATCCGAAATTCCCTGTGCACTATAGTCGTCGGCGGTGTTGCCGGTATTAATCCGGATCGATACATCAACTAACGGAAGTGATCCGCTATTCGCTACGACCAGTTTCATGCCGTTGTCGAGCGTAGCGGTACTGATGTCCGGGAAGCTAATGCCAGATACATCCGTAACCGCCGGTATCTCGGATCGGTCAACTTTATTTTCGCTGCTGACCAGATCGGGAAACGGTAAAACGGTCAACTCGAAGTAGCCGCGCTTCAGCCATCGATTTGCCACCGCTAGAAGATCCTCGGCTCTTGCTTCGTTGAGCCACGCGATTTCCTTCTTGACGTAGGCAGGGTCATTCGAATAAAGCTGGCCCTCGGCGAGCATTCGCCCGATAGTGGACTTGCTTTCCATGGAACTGATCATGGACATGTTGATGGCGAGCTTCGCGTTCTCGAGAATGTCCTCGTCAGGCCCGGCCCGAAGATAATCTGCAAGAACCTCGTCCACGACAGCCATTACCTGTTCCGGCTGTACACCAGGCCGAAGGTTGATGGTGAGTGAATATTCCCCACTGATCACGCGACCGTAGGCGCTGCCGAACACTGCTGTCGCCAGCTGTAAATCGTCGACCAGTGCTTTGCGCAAGGGAGAATTCTTGTTACCAACCAGCGACTCATTGACGAGGTACATCAGGGTTGTATCCTGGTTGTTGCCGTTAGGCAGCGCCCACACCCGTGTAATGCGCGTCTGCCCGACCCGGTCGTACATGATTTCCGTCCGGTTTTCCCTGAGCTCCGGTATCCATTGTTGCGGCTTGGTCAGCGGTACGCCCGTCGGCGCTTCGGAGAAATAGTGACTCACTTTCTCTTTTGCGGTTTGTAAATCGATATCGCCGGCAAGCACGAGCACGACGTTGCTGGCCCCGTAATATTCGTTGAACCACTCGTGCACGTCTTCAAGCTTCGCGTTATCGAGATCTTCCATCGAGCCGATGACGGAATGCCGATAGGGATGGTCCGCCGGATAGATGCCGGCCCTTACAAGATCATAAACGCCGGAATAAGGTCGGTTATCGCCGCTACGCTTTTCGTTTTGTACGACGCTGCGCTGCTCATCGAGCGCTTCCTGTGTGACTGCGCCGAGCAAATTGCTCATGCGATCACTTTCCATCCACAGTGCCATGTCCAGTGCACCGGTCGGCACGGTGGCATAGTAGTTCGTGCGGTCTTCATTCGTGGTGCCGTTCATGCCGGTCGCGCCTGCCTTGGTAAACGGCTCGAAATACTCGCCGTCCCTGCTCGCCGTTCCCTGGAACATGAGGTGCTCGAACAGATGCGCAAATCCCGTCTTGCCTTCGGGCTCGTCTTTCGAACCGACGCCATACCACATGCCCACGAAAACGGTCGGAGAGGAATGATCGGAGTAGACGAGTGTCGTCAGGCCATTGTCCAGCCGGAACATCTCGTAGGGAATATCGACTTTGCTGGACAGGTCTTCCTCTGCTGCGATTGCAGGGAATGCCAGCGCCGCCGTTGCCAGCAGTGAGATGAAAAGAACTTGTCTTGTAACGGTATGTTGCACTGATTGTTCCTCGTTTTAGCGTTCAGCACGATTGGCCGGCGGGCATTATTTCATGAATCCGAATGGATATAAGAGCCATTTCCCGGCAACAGGTTCCCGGCATATGTCCTGCTGAAACTGGAAATCGGTCGCCTGCAGCGGCAGATCCGGCATGCTACTGAATTTCCCCCGCGAGCGCGAAGTAACATATAGTTGGGCAAATCAACAAAAAGCAGGTGTCCCGACTGTGAGCGCTCAAACAACGGAAAACTGGTCTGGCCGGATGG
Source organism: Woeseiaceae bacterium (assembly GCA_024640345.1). GTDB lineage: Bacteria > Pseudomonadota > Gammaproteobacteria > Steroidobacterales > Woeseiaceae > SZUA-117. The sequence continues at coordinate 12,107 of JAHEFD010000075.1, read as the reverse complement.
CCTTTATCCTCGCCTCCATCGGTGCCGCTGTAGGCCTGGGCAACATCTGGAAATTCCCGTACACGCTTGGCTCAAGTGGCGGCAGCGCATTTATCCTGGTTTACGTCGTCGCAATTTTCGTGGTCGCGACGCCGATCATGCTCGCGGAAATGATCATGGGACGGCACGCCCGTCGCAGCGCTCCTGCAACATTCAAGGTGCTTGCGCTGGAGCGGGGAAGCAGTGCCAAGTGGAGTTTCGTCGGCTGGATGGGCCTCTTTGCATTATTCCTGGTACTGAGTTTTTACAGCGTCATCGCTGGCTGGACCGCGGCGTACCTGGTCAAATCGGCGTCCAGTGGCCTGAGCGGCCTGTCGCCTGCGGAAGTCGGCGGCGACTTCGGCAGCTTCCTGCATAGTCCTGCGCAGATGATTTTCTGGCACGCGCTGTTCACCGGTGCAACCATCTTCATCGTTTCCCGTGGCGTCAAGATCGGCCTCGAACGGGTCGTGAAATTTCTCATGCCTGCCTTGTTCATAACCCTGATCGCTCTCGTCATTAATTCGGCGATAACCGGAGATTTTGAGACGGCGGTCGATTTTCTGTTTACAGCGGACCTCAGCAAGATCACCCCTGTTGTTGTGCTCGCGGCCGTGGGCCAGGCATTCTTTTCCGTGAATGTCGGCATCGGATCCGTGCTGACCTATTCCGCGTATCTGCCTAAAGACGTCAATCTGTTCCAGTCCGCCATTGTCGTGGCGTTGGGGGACACCCTGGTTGCCGTGCTGGCCGGCCTCGCTATTTTTCCGATCGTCTTCGCGAACGGGCTGGACCCTGCAGAAGGCCCTGGCCTGATCTTCGTCACGCTGTCGACAGCGTTTGCGAAGATGCCTGCGGGTACAATTATCGGCAGCGCGTTCTTCCTGATGATCCTGTTCGCCGCGCTGACCTCCTCGATCTCGATGCTGGAAACGATGACCGCGAGAATCCACGAGATTCGCGGAATGTCGCGTACCAAGGCGGCGCTCACGATCGGCACATGCACATTCCTGGCCGGACTGATTACCGTGTTCTCATTTTCAACCTGGGAAAACGTCTATCCGCTTGGCCAGTTCGAGATTTTTGCCGGAAAAACACCTTTCGACCTGATCGACTACGCTGTAACGAATGTCATGATGCCACTTGGCGGCATGCTCTATGCGTTGTTTGCCGGGTGGTGGCTCTCGAAGGAGATGCTTCTTTCCGAAAGCGGCATAACAAACAATTCCGTGTTCAATCTGTGGCTCGTGCTGATACGTGTCATCGCACCGCTGGCTGTTGCGGTCGTATTCGTCTTCAACCTGGCATAGGCAGTTTCTTCAATTGAAGCGTAATCCGTGAATATGTAGTCATCACAAGCCGGTCGCATCTTCTACGAATAGACGCGCACCGTTTCTCGTCCAACAATACGTTTGGAAATGTTGGTGATGGAGGAATTGTGATGAACACGCCTGGTTACAAATTGCGGCTGGCTGGTTTTCCGTTATTACTGGCAATCGCGGGCATTCTCAGTGGCTGTGCGACAATTGATACCGGATCGCATTTTGACGAAACCACCAATTTCGCCGCCTACCAATCGTTCTCGTGGATTGACGATGAGCCGTTGATCTCGATGGACACTGCTATTCCCATCAGCCCACTCGCTCGGAACATGATCAAGTCAGCGATACAAAGCGAACTGAGCATGAAGGGCTACGTTTTTACGGATGACCTCGAGAAGGCTGACTTTGCTGTTGCGTATACAGTAGGTACCAGGGAAAACATCAGCATCGATTCCTATCCGGCCCACTATCGCGGCACCTGGGGCTGGCACGTTCCATACAGCTATTACTATTACCAGGAAGTTTCAGCTCACACCTACACCAAGGGAACGCTGGCTGTGGACATCTTCGACAATAAATCGGGAAAACCTGTCTGGCATGGCTGGGCAGAGAAGACGGTTTCATCGAGTGACCGAAAAGATCCCGGCCCGGTAATTAAAGAAGGCGTCAGGAAGTTGTTTGCAGCATTTCCGCGTTAATGTGCGGTACCTGAAGCGCCAGGATCACCAGGACTTCTTCCTGGTCGTCTTCCTTTTTTCCATGGCCTTTTCGACCTTGCCGATAGCCTTGTCGATCCGCAATGCATGCGACAAATGATGTCGGGCATCGGCCAGGTCCCGCCGCACCAGCGCAAGGTCGCTACGCACCATTTTCATTTCGACTTTTCCGGCAGCAACCGAAGCCTTCAGGCTATTTACCTGCGATTCGAGTTCCGCACGTGTTTTTTTCGCCGTTGACTTTGATGTCCTCCTCAATCGCTCCGATTTCTTTTTAAGCTGGTCCCCGGAACGCTTGATCCTGACATTTATCCGCTCGATTTCAGCCATTAGTCGATCTCGTTGCCGACCGAGATCCAACTGCGCCTTTTGCGTTGATCGCACGAGCTTATGTCGAGCGTCTCCTAAAACCTTCAGCCTCTCTCTAATTTCCTTGTTCATACCCACTCTCCATCAGGCTGGCCGGTTAACGCCGAGCAGCTGAAAAGGACCTTAATCCTCATTGCAAACGCTACCACCTGAGCGCAGTAATTTCTGTAAGTGAAAACCATAGCGACGACGACGAACCCCGGGCAGTCCAGTGGCACCCGGACTGTTTGCGCTTTTGTTACCCCCATAAGTAGATGTGCCCATAGCAGTCGCAGCACAAATTGGCTATTTCATAACCTGTAAATGGAGTGCAGCTATGACTGATTTTCCAGGCCTGCGTGCGAGCATGGTTGCCTATCAGATCATCGCGCGCGGAGTCCGTTCCCCGAACGTTCTTGATGCCATGCGGAAAGTTCCCCGAGAGCTTTTCCTGCCCGATAACCTGGCGGAGTTCGCTTACGAGGACTCGCCGTTACCGATCGCAGCAGGTCAGACAATCTCGCAGCCATACATTGTCGCGTTCATGATTGAAGCGTTGGATTTGCATGGCGGGGAAAACGTACTGGAGATTGGCACCGGATCCGGATACGCAGCTGCGATACTGGGCGAGATAGCCGGCGACGTCTATACAATCGAATTCATTGAAGAGCTCGCGAAAAGCTCGGCAACAGCCCTCAAGAAACTCGGTTTCGACAACGTTAGGGTAATTCACGGCGACGGAACACGAGGCTGGCCTGAACACGCACCGTATGACGGCATCGTCGTCGCGGCAGGGGGGCCAGCTGTCCCTGAATCGTTGAAACAACAGCTGAAGATCGGCGGTCGCCTGGTTATCCCGGTTGGCGAACAAAAGGACTACCAGGAGCTCATCCGGGTCACCCGGATTTCGGAAACCGAATACGAGTCTGAAGACCTCGCGGATGTGCGTTTCGTTCCACTCGTCGGTGCAGAAGGCTGGTCTCCGCAATCCGTAACTCCAAAAGCGAGAGAGATTCTTCCAGGTCCTGATGACCCGGATGAAAAGACAAAATCGGAAATTGCTGACGCCTGTGAGCCATTCAATTCCGTAGAAACTGCCGATCTGGATCCGTTACTCAAGCGCATCGGAGATTCCCGCGTCGTCCTGATCGGAGAAGCCACCCACGGCACGGCCGAGTTCTACAAAATGCGGAATCGCATTACAGCCGAGCTAATCGAGAAAAAGGGATTCAAATTCGTGGCGATAGAGGGCGACTGGCCAGACGCAGCCCGTATCGATCACTTCGTCCGTCATTTTGAATACCCGCCATCGGAGTGGACTGCGTTCGCGCGTTTCCCAATGTGGATGTGGCGCAACTACGAGGTACGTGAATTCGTGGATTGGCTACGCCTGCACAACGCGGACTTATCACCGGATTTTCGTGTTGCATTTCACGGCCTCGATCTTTACAGCCTGTACAGCTCAATCAGATCCATCCTTAAATACCTGGATGAAGTGGATCCCGCGACCGCCAAAATTGCCCGGGCCCGTTACGGTTGCCTGACACCCTGGCAAACGGATCCATCTACTTATGGCCGCGCAGCTCTAAGTGGCGCCTACCAGTCCTGCGAAGGCGATGTCCTCCAGGTGCTTCAGGAGGTTTCAGGAAAGCACCGGGAATACGCGCAACATGACGGCGAGCGCTTCCTGGATGCCGTGCAGAACGCGCGCCTGGTTGCCAATGCCGAGCGCTACTATCGAGTCATGTATTACGGTTCACGTGCGTCCTGGAATCTTCGCGACGGCTATATGTTCGAGACCCTCAAAAGGCTGCAGGATTTTTATGACCCGCAAAACAAAGCCATCGTATGGGCGCACAATTCTCACGTTGGCGACGCCGCCGCCACAGAAATGGCAGCGCGGGGCGAAACGAATATTGGCAACCTGTGCCGCGAGAACTTTGGAAGCAGCATCTACTCCATAGGATTCGGCACGGACAACGGCACTGTTGCAGCCGCTTCAGACTGGGACGGACCTATGGAGGTCAAATCAATAGTCCCGTCCCGGGAAGGCAGTTACGAAAGCCTGTTTCACAATACCGGGTTACCCGGCTTCCTGCTCGGGTTGCGACACCTGTCGTCCTCGTCCCTCCTGGCGGCCTTGTCGAAACCGCGTCTCGAGCGCGCCATCGGTGTTCTGTATCGCCCGGAAACGGAACTCGCAAGCCATTATTTTCGCGCGGACCTGACGAAACAATTCGACGAGTACATCTGGATTGATACCACCGAGGCCGTACACCCGTTTGACACCGCAGAACTCGACGGGCTTCCCGATACTTATCCATTTGGCTTGTGATGAGCGGTCGCGGGTCAATCGAAAGTCTGCCTCGCGCGAGGATGTCTCCGCTCTCCGAGCAGATCTGGAAGTCAAAATACAAATGCTCCCGGGGCTGCCCAGCGCCTGACGCCAGCATTACCGATACCTGGCAGCGAGTCGCTCGTGCGGTCGCCGGTGCAGAAACGAACTCGCGCCGGTGGGCCGAAGCATACCTTTCGGTTTTGTCAGGCTTTGTCTTCCTGCCAGGTGGCCGTGTACTGGCTGGCGCCGGTGTCGATAGCCAGGTGACATTGTTTAACTGCTTCGTTTCCGGAACGATTCCCGACTCCATCGAGAGCATTCTTGAAGCCCTGAAAGAAACAGCCATAACCATGCAACAGGGAGGCGGAGTAGGTTGTGATTTTTCCGAGCTCCGACCGTCCGGATCGCCGGCAATACGGACCGGGTCCGTGGCGTCAGGGCCTCTGTCATTCATGACACTCTGGGACTCGCTTTGCCAGGCGCTTCTTTCAACCAGCACTCGGCGCGGAGCAATGATGGGAACCTTGCGGTGTGACCACCCGGACATCTTTGCTTTCATCGACGCAAAGCGCGATACCGACGTTTTGACCCACTTCAACCTGTCGGTCCTTGTGACAGATGCATTCATGCAGGCGATTGCAGAAAACGAGGAATGGCCGCTGACCTACCCGGCACTTGCAACAAAGAGTGAACTTCCATTCGTGGAACACGTGTCCGCAATTTCTCTGTGGCAGCGGATAGTTTCCGCCGCGCATGAAACCGCTGAACCAGGTCTGCTATTTATCGACAGGATCAATCGGGAAAATAATCTTGGTTACTGCGAAAAGATCAGCGCAACAAACCCCTGTGGAGAGATTCCACTCCCACCCTATGGAGCGTGCGACCTCGGCTCCATTAACCTCGCGACCCTGGTACGGGAGCCGTTCGCCAGCAACAGCGAATTCGATCGCCGGCGCCTGGTTGAGGTTACGAAGATCGCAGTACGGTTTCTCGATGACGTAATCGATATTTCGGGATTCCCCCTGGGTCGACAGGAAGAACACGCGAAAAAAACCCGTCGGATTGGTTTGGGCATAACCGGGCTCGCCGATACGCTCGCCATGCTTGGCATAAACTACGACAGTGACCAGGCGCTTGATTTCGCGACCCGCACGATGGAGCAAATTCGCGATGCGGCCTATGAGACTTCTGTCGAGCTCGCGATTGAAAAAGGCGCATTTCCGCTATTCGACAGGGGCGCGTATTTGCAGGCACCTTTCATACAGCGACTGCCAGCTAAATTAAGAGATAAAATTGCCGCAAGCGGTATTCGCAACAGCCACCTCCTGGCAATCGCGCCAACGGGAACAATCAGCTTGTTGGCGGGAAATGTTTCCAGCGGAATCGAACCAATCTATGCGCTGCAGGCCACAAGATTAATTCGTGGGCAAGATCTGAAATTGCATGAGCTTGACGTATTTGACTACGCTTACAATCAGTGGCTGAGCAATGACCGAAGCGATACTGAATTACCTGGCGTATTCGTCACTGCCGAAAAAGTATCCGCAAAAGCGCATTTGGCGATGCAGGCACGCTTGCAGCCTTACATCGATAATGCCATTTCCAAGACGGTGAACCTGCCGGCCGACGCGACAGTCCGCGACGTCGATGAGATCTATTCCCTGGCGTATTCATTGGGTCTCAAGGGCTGCACGGTTTTTCGCCAGGGTTCCCGTCACGACCAGGTCATTCGCTCGCGCGATCAATCGCACTGTTGTCACGTCGACAGGGAGGCAGACTGAGAGGAACGCCGCCAGTTTGCGGGTAACACCTAGTTATCTCGCCAGTATCATGTGATCTCATAGGTGATGCGAAGACCTGAACCTGACGGCAATTCGTACCATGAAACCCGACGATTTTGACAAGCTCAAAGTAACCGTCGATGACCTGCGGCAGCTCTACGAACCTCCTGGCATCGAGTTCGTATCGAGCGATCAACTCCCTCCCGGAACACGCCACCTTGGACAACAACGCGCCATTGATGCGATACGCATGGGCATACAGATAGAAAGCGAGGGACACAACGTATTCGTCCTCGGGCCTGCGGGAAGTCACCGGCATGGCCTTGCCGAGGAACTGGCGAGAGAGCAGGCAGCGAAAAAGAGTCCGGCGAAAGACTGGTGCTACACCGCCAACTTTTCCAACCCGGAGAAACCACACACCCTGTCCTTTCCGACCGGGAAAGGGGATCAGTTCCGTCGGGATATGCGTGACCTGATAGATGAACTACGCCTTTCCATCCCGGCTACGTTCGAAAGTGACGACTATCGAAATCAACTCAAGGCGGTGGAGGCAGCCACCCAGAAAGAGGTCGAAGAACAATGGAAGGAGCTCGAGGAGCACGCCTCAGCCAGGAACATTGGCGTCATGCACACGCCGACCGGTTACGTGCTGGCCCCGATCAAAGACGAAAAGGTCATCGACGAAGAAGAATTCTCCAAGCTGCCAGAATCGGAGCGCGCGGAAATTCAAAAGGCCATCAAGGTACTGAGCGAGGAACTGCAGTCCAATATAGAGCACATGCCACAGCTGCAAAAGAAGCACCGCGAACGAGTCAAAGCATTGAACCGGGATGTTATGGAGCATGCAGTTGGCGTGCTGATCTCTGACCTGCGAAAGAAGTATCGGGACATGCCGGCGGTTGTAATTTACCTCGATGAAGTACAGAGAAACATTATTGAAAACGCGGACGACTTCCGCTCACCCGATTCTTCGCCGCTTCCATACCTTGTCCGCGATTCATCGGAGCTATTTAGCCAGTACGAGGTCAACCTGATTGTCAGCAACAAAGAGAACGTTGCTGCACCCGTCATATTCGAGCCAAACCCCGGCTATACCAATATTATCGGCAAAGTCGAGTACCGCGGGGAAATGGGCGTGCTTACGACGGACTTCCGCATGATCAGGCCAGGTGCATTGTTGGCGGCGAACGGAGGCTACCTGATTCTCGATATGCATCGCGTGCTGAGTCACCCCTTTGTCTGGGAAGCACTGAAGCAGGCGCTTTTCGCCAGGCAAGTGAGAATCGAGTCGCCGGGCGAGACCTACGGTTTTGTCAGCACATCGACGCTTCAGCCCGATCCGATTCCCCTCGATATCAAGGTTATTCTTGTCGGAGAGCGTTGGCTCTATTATTTGTTGTGCGTATACGACAGTGAGTTCAACGATCTGTTCAAAATCGCAGCCGATCTCGACGATGACTTAAAACGCAGCGATGAAAATATAGAGGCGTATTTATTGCTAATCGCCGATCGGATTCGTGAACGCAAGTTGCTTCCGTTTCACCGGGACGCGATGCAAAAAGTCATGCAACAGCGGGCCAGGAGGGCTGAAGATAGCGAGCGTTTATCAATGCATATGCGTTCCCTCGAAGATCTATTGACGCAGTCCGATTACTGGGCGCGCCAGAGAGGCGCCGAACAGGTTAATGCATCTGATGTAAGTAAATCGGTTGATGAGATCGCGCGTCGACTCGGTCGTCCACAAGCAAGAATCGCAGACGCAATTCAGCGCGACATACTGCTTATCGATACCGAAGGCGCCTGTATAGGCCAGGTAAACGGACTCTCAGTAGTCGACCTTGGCGAGTTTCGATTCGGTTTCCCCGTGCGGATTACCGCGACTACAAGAATCGGAACGGGGGAAGTGGTCGATATCGAGCGAGAAGTAAAACTCGGTGGCGCTATCCATTCGAAGGGCGTGATGATATTGGCGGCAGCCCTGTCATCCCGTTACGCAAGCAATGTGCCGTTGTCATTGCACGGGAACGTCGTTTTCGAACAATCCTACGGCGGTGTTGATGGCGACAGCGCATCTGTAGCAGAGCTGTGCGCCCTGTTGTCGTCACTTGCACGAATACCTATCCGGCAGAATCTCGCGGTCACCGGCTCGATCAATCAACTTGGACGGGTACAGGCTATTGGTGGCGTTAACGAGAAAATCGAAGGCCATTTTGATATCTGCAGGGAAAGAGGCCTGGACGGATCGCACGGCGTCGTCATTCCTCGCGACAACATCAAGCACCTGGTACTGCGAGAGGACGTCATCGAAGCGGTGAAGCAGGGAGATTACAGCGTATTTGCAGTCCGCGACATCGACGAAGCGCTGTCGATCCTGACGGGCATCGAGGCAGGCAAGCGAGACAAGAAAGACAGGTTCCCGAAAGACTCCGTGAATTACCGCGTGGAAACTCAGCTGATCAGGTATGCAGAGTTAAGAAAGAACTTTGCAGAAAAACCAGGAAATGACAAAACGCTCCGATAAAAAACCTCGCATCGTGATAGCAGTTACCGAACTTGCCCCGGTTCATCAGCTATGGAGTGCGGCGCTCAAACTGCTGGCGGAATCGCGAGCGGAACTCCTCGCGGTATTCATTACCGACGATCGCTGGCATCGGGCGGCAAGCCTGCCGTTCACTCGCGAAATCTCGCGAATCAGCGGCATGGACGAGGACTTCACGGCGCGACGCGCAATCCAGGTTCATGACGAAGCGATACACCGCACGCAAATCCAGATACAGGAACTCGCCACCCGGGCAGACCTGAAGCTGGTGTTCGAGGTGCTGGCCGAGTCGGATCAACAACGGGTTCGGGAACTCGTCACCGGGTCAAACGATACGCTGATAGCGCCATCGGTCATCGGCACGCGACCGCTCTTCGAAGAACTGCGCAAACTGGGCTGCCGGATCGTTTTAATCGAGACCAGGAAAGAAACCTATCCCGGTCCCGAAACCCGTCATTGATTGCGCCGACTACACCCCGCCCGGGACGACGCTACCGAAATAACAGCGCGTGCCGTCATCCAGCAGTATGGAATCGTACTGACCCATGCCGTTTCCGGAGGTCATTACGAACGATACCGAAGTCGCCGCTCCGAGACCGGGACAGGCTGGCGAAAAAGACACACGCCAGCCCAGTTCGCCATTTCGGAATAGCAATAACGTGTCATTGCCTTCCGGTCGCCATGATTCAAAACTGGCCTCAGGAACGAGGCGCGCCGCGACACGGGAGGAATCAAGCATCGACGGTCCGGCTTTTGCGCTGCGTTTCATTGCCGCCGCCTGATTCTTATCTACTGGTGCAATCCTGATATCCCAGTCCGAACTCGTTGCAACGATAACAAGCTGGTACGTCCCGGCCGCTTCGAAGAGTTTCAGTCCGCTGCCGGTTCCCTTTAGCTCTGCAACCATGCCGATAAACTCACCGGACTTACCGTCATACAATCGCATCTCGAAGCTCGCCATCATCGGAAATTCGCTGCGCGTATTCCAGTCCAGTGTCCAGGGACCATCAACCGTGAAAGCAGCAGGCCTGCCGCTGTCCTTACCCGTGAGTCTTGCAATATCCTCAGCCGCTGCAAGTGCTGCGCTAAACAATATCAACATCGCTGCGACAATAATTTCCGGAACATGTTTTCGCATCACTTTTACCTCGCTCCCGGCATGTTAAAACTTACTGATACCCAGCCGCAGGCGCCAGCTACCCGTCACTGGGTCAACCTGGTTTCCTCCACATCAAATGATACTGCTGGCCGTTTTCACGGAGAGTAAGTACTTGCGCCTATTCGCTGGCGCCGGACGAACGATCAATATGATCCTGTTTCGTCGAACAATGGTTTTTGCTAACAGTAAGATCACTTTTCGCGATAAAACCACATTCAACACTCGACCGATCAGCGAGGACGTGCGACACAAACTGAGGACTCAGAAAATGGCAGGTGAAACCCGACAATCCAGGGGGCCGGAACAGTTTCGGTTATTTTCCCTGTTTGGCTTTGAAGTCAAACTCGACCTGAGCTGGTTGTTACTCGCACTCCTGATCTCGTGGTCACTGGGCGCCGGCGTATTTCCGGAGGAATACCCGGACCTGCCAAAACGTGTCTATGCATGGATGGGTGTCGCTTCTGCGATAGGCGTGTTCGTCTCCATCGTCTTTCATGAGTTTTCCCATTCGATCGTCGCGCGACAATTCGGCTTGCCAATCAGCGGAATCACCCTGTTCATATTCGGCGGCGTTGCTGAAATGGAAAAGGAACCACCAAATCCAAAGTCCGAATTCCTGATGGCTGCCGCTGGCCCCCTGGCAAGCTTCCTGCTTGCATTTGTCCTGTTTCAGATCGAATCACTCGCCGTCGCGCAGAATTGGCCCATTTCCTTCGTCGGCGTTTTGGACAAGCTGGCCTACATCAATATCGTGGTTGCTATTTTCAACCTGCTTCCGGCCTTTCCCCTGGATGGAGGACGAATGCTGCGTGCCGCGCTCTGGCAATCGAAAAAAGACATGCGCGCCGCCACTCGGATCTCCAGCCGGATCGGCGCCAGCTTCGGCGTGGCCTTAATGCTGCTTGGTGGAATTTCATTTGTGCAGGGCAACTTCATCGGTGGCATGTGGTGGGTGTTGATCGGCATCTTCCTGCGGAGCACCGCGTTGGCTTCGTACCGACAGATACTCCTTCAGGACGTTGTGAAGGACAAGCCGGTCAGAGATTTCATGCAAAAGGACCCCGTAACCGTAGCGCCATCGATCACAGTCCAGGACTGGGTTGACGACTACGTATACCAGCATCATTTCAAGATGTTTCCGGTTGTCGAGGGCTCGACGCTGCTTGGCTCCGTCAGCATCGACGCGATCAAGCGCATTCCCAGGTCGGACTGGCCCGGCAAAACAATCGGTGAAGTGGTGGATCCTCCGTCGGATACGAATACGGTAAGTGCGGACCTGGAAACGATGAAGCTACTCTCAACCATGGTTCGTCCTCACATGCCATCTCGCTTCATGGTCGTCGACAATGGACAACTCGCAGGCATGATATCGCTGAAAGACCTGCAGGAGCTTATCGCACTGAAACTCGAGATTGAGCCACCCGGGCGGTGAATTAGCATCGCCATAAGAACTCAATTCGGTAAAGCCAACTCTTTCTCGAGCAGCATAGACTCGAAAGCCGTCCCGGGATAACGGCGACGCGTAGTTGCACAGGGACAGACCTGAATCTCGTTGTCCCAGCCAATCAGCTTGTCGAAATACCAGTTGAAAAACCCTGGTGGATCGGCAGGCGCCCATAGCCACTGCCCTTGATCGTCCGGTGACCGCGGGTTATCTCTCTTTAATGAATGTTGGTTCGAACGTTCATGAAATGCACGCCGACGTCAGGCCCTCCCATCGCTGCGAATAAAATGTCCATTATTACGGGCCCGATTTACGGACTCCGTCAGCCATTGACTGTCGACGGCGGTTGCGGCACTTCCACGGGGGGCGCTGGCGGTACTTCGCCTGGTGGCTCCGGCGCTTCCACGGGCCCGCCGGGCGGTATCCCTACCGGTATTTTTTC
>JAHEFD010000174.1 GCA_024640345.1 Woeseiaceae bacterium | reverse complement strand
TAGATTCGAGACTGGCGCACTGATCGACGAGCACGGTGCTGCGGCCGTGGCGCACTGAAGGAGGCATAACGATGTTACTCATCAAATGCCCATGGTGTGGCGAACGGGCGGAAACGGAATTCAGCTACGGCGGGGAAGCCGGCATTTCGCGACCGCCCGAACCGGACGCACTGAGCGATGCAGAGTGGGCTGACTACCTGTTCATGCGCAAGAATCCGCGCGGCTCCCACCAGGAACTCTGGAATCACAGCCAGGGCTGCCGCCGCTGGTTTGGCGTCACGCGCGATACGGTGACATACAGGATCGAGGCCAGTTATCGATTGCATTCGAGTGACGAGGGCTAGCGCATCGTGACCCGAAGGCAATCAAATCGTCTTGACGAAGGTGGACGCATCGACCGTTCGCGTCCCTTGAGCTTCCGTTTCAACGGCAAGCCCTATGCAGGCTTTGCAGGCGACACGCTGGCATCCGCCCTGCTCGCCAATGGCGTCATGCTGGTCGGACGCAGTTTCAAACTACACCGTCCGCGCGGCATCGTCGGCAGCGGTGCCGAGGAACCGAACGCGATCATGCAGATCGGATCCGGCACCGAGGCAACGCCGAATCTGCGGGCAACGCAGGTCTTGCTTTACGACGGACTCGAGGCGCGTTCTACCAGGGGCTGGCCCGGGCTTCGCCTGGACATCGGCGCAATCAACAACCAGCTGTCGCGCGTATTCGGCGCCGGGTTTTATTACAAGACGTTCATGCGCCCGCAACGAATGTGGAAGCACTACGAGTGGCTGATTCGCCACTCGGCGGGATTCGGCACATCGCCGGATCTTCCTGATTCCGACCGCTACGAACACCGGAATGCACATTGCGATGTGCTGATCGCCGGTGCGGGACCGGCCGGCCTTATGGCGGCACAGGTCGCTGCCCGCTCGGGCGCGCGCGTCATCATTGCCGACGACCAGCAGGAGTTCGGTGGCAGTTTGCTGTACTGCTACGACAAGATCGATGACAAGCCTGCTGGTGTCTGGCTGGAGGAAACACTGGCAGACATTCGAACTTATGAAAATGTAACGCTGCTCAGCCGAGCCAATGTCTTCGGCTATTACGACCATAATTTCCTGACAATTGCAGAGGACTGTGACGACATTGTCCGGCAACGGATGTGGCGCGTACGCGCGCGCCAGGTTGTTCTCGCACAAGGCGCTTTCGAACGGCCACTCGCTTTTTGCAACAATGACCGTCCAGGGGTGATGCTCGCATCGGCTGTTTCTTCGTACATCAATCGCTATGCCGTCTGCCCCGGAAAAAGAGCGGTTGTCTTTACCAACAATGATTCGGCTTACCAGGCGGCGCTCGACCTGCATCGCGTCGGGGCAACTGTCGGCGCGATTGTCGACAGCCGCTCGCAGGCTGACGGGAACCTTCTACGTGCAGCCGAGCAGGCGGGCATACCCGTGCTGCACGGACATGTCGTATCCGACGTTACCGGCGGACAACGCGTCACCGGAGCGAGAATCGCCAGGTGGAACGGCGATCCGGACGCAACTGTCGACAACACGATCAGCATCGAATGCGATCTCATCGTCATGTCGGGCGGATGGAGCCCGGCCGTACACCTGCACTCGCAATCAGGCGGCAAAAACCGTTGGAACGAGGCGCTGCACTGCTTCGTGCCCGGTGAGCCGGCCCAGGCGAGCATCGCGGCTGGCGCATTGAATGGAAAATGGTCGTTGCGAGCCTGCCTGCAGGATGGCATGGATGCGGGGGCTGAAGCTTTATCACGTTGTGGACTGAAAGCGGCGAATCAAACTCTGCCCACAGTTGACGAACCGGTCGGACAACCGCTCGAGCCGCTCTGGCGGGTGCCCGCGGAAAAAGATCCTGACCGATGCAGCAAACAATTCCTAGACTTCCAGAACGACGTCAGTGTCGCCGACATTCGACTTGCAGTTCGCGAAGGTTACAGAAATGTCGAACACGTTAAGCGCTACACGGCGCTGGGGTTTGGCACTGACCAGGGAAAGCTCGGAAACATAAACGGTATGGCCGTTCTCGCCGAATCGCTTGGTGCTGAAATACCTGAAGTTGGCACGACGACGTTTCGGCCACCCTACACGCCCGTGTCATTCGGCATGTGTGCTGGCGAGAACGTCGGGAAGTTGTACGATCCGGTACGCAAGACCGCGATCCACGAGTGGCACGAGGCGCATGGCGCGCGATTCGAAACGGTCGGCCAGTGGTTAAGACCATGGTACTTCCCTCATGCCGGCGAAGACCTCAATGCGGCAGTTGCACGCGAATGCCTTGCAACACGAAAATCGGTCGGCATTCTCGATGCATCGACGCTGGGCAAAATTGATGTGCAGGGCGCGGACGCCGTCGAATTCCTGGACCGGATCTACACACACAACGTCGGCAGGATGAAAATCGGACGATGCGCGTACGGCATCATGCTCGGCGAAGACGGCATGGTCATGGATGACGGCGTAATGGCGCGCATCGGTGAGCAACGTTTTTACCTGACGACAACAACGGGCGGCGCGGCAAAAGTACTGAGCTGGCTCGAGTCCTGGTTACAGACGGAATGGCCGGATCTCGATGTTTACCTGACATCGCTTACCGACCACTACTCGACACTCGCCGTTGCCGGGCCAAATTGCCGGCGCCTTTTACAAAAAGTCGGATGCGACGTAGACCTCGAAAAGGACCGTTTTCCCTTTATGACGACTCGCGCCGCCACGCTCGCCGGAATCCCTGTGCAATTATTTCGCGTCAGTTTCAGCGGAGAGCTGGCATTTGAAGTGAACGTTGACAGCAATTACGCGCTGCACTTGTGGGAACAATTGATGGAAGCCGGCCAGGAATTCGACATTACGCCGTACGGTACAGAAACGATGCACGTGTTGCGCGCCGAGAAAGGTTTCGTCATCGTCGGCCAGGATACCGATGGATCGGTAACGCCGGCTGACCTCGGAATGAACCGGATGCTATCGGAACAAAAGGATTTTCTCGGCAAGCGCTCACTGTCGCGGCCCGACTGCCTGCGCAGCGACCGCAAACAACTGGTGGGCCTCCTGCCGGTCGACAACAAGACGGTGGTGCCCGAAGGCACGCAGCTCGTCGAAGACCCTTCGGCACCCATGCCGGTTCCGATGTGTGGCCACGTTTCATCGAGCTACATGAGTACGTGCCTGGGTCATCCGGTTGCACTCGGGCTCGTCAATGGCGGGCATTCGCGCATCGACGAGACGGTCCATGCTGCGCTGGCTGATGGCCAGGCAGTCCCGATGCGAATCACCTCACCCGTTTTCTACGATCCTGATAACGAGCGCCAGAATGACTGAAGCACAGCACAGGCGTCACGGACTCGAAGCGTTTATCGACGACGCATCGCAGCGTGAGTCGACCAAGTCCAAGATTGCAATCGAGGTCCGGTCAGGACTGGCCCACATCAATCTCCGGGGCAACGCCAAGGACCAGAAGTTTATCGAGGCCGTGGAAAACGCTTTGGAGCAGCCGCTGCCCGTCGAACCCAACACAATGTCGGTGCGCGTTCATCATGTTTACTGGATGGGTCCCAATGAATGGCTGATTCTCACCGCAATTGAAAGTGCCGACACCGTTATGACCAGGCTCAGCGAATCACTATGCGGAATGAGTGCCGCCGTTAACGACATCGGCGGCGGGCAGATTGCGTTGCGCCTGACCGGCCAGCATGTCGCAGATGTGCTTGCCAAAGGCTGCACGCTGGATTTGCATCCGCGAGTGTTCGCGCCCGGTATGTGCGCACAGAGCGGACTCGCAAAAGCCAATGTCCTGATCGGATGCATTGAACGTATTGAGGGGCAAGATACTTTCGATATCGTTGTACGAAGAAGCTTTGCCGACTACCTGCTGCATTGGCTGGAACATGCCGCGAATGAATATGGAGTGCGGTTTACTGCCTCCTGAGATCGAAGGCACGAACGGTAGTTTCTCCAGTTTCGCTAAAATACCTAAATTTGGATCGAGCCGAAATTCATAGCTATCGGCTGTTATCCGAAAGCTGCCGCTCAGGTGGCAGTATTTCTTACT
>JAHEFD010000173.1 GCA_024640345.1 Woeseiaceae bacterium | reverse complement strand
GGTTCTGTCAGAGCAAACCAGCTTGAGACGGGCAGGGTGGGTTTGTAGCGTCTTGGGATGACCAAGACTGATCCATTTCGCTATTTCAAAACGAGCCGAGAGATTATCCGCCTTGCGGTGATGATGTACGTCCGTTTCCCTCTGTCCCTTCGCAATGTGGAAGATCTGTTGCACGAACGCGGCATCGATGTCAGTCATGAAGCGGTCCGGTACTGGTGGCACAGGTTCGGCCCGCTGTTCGCGGCCGAGATCCGAAAACGCCGTATCCAGGGTATGCAATCCAGCCGCTGGCGATGGCATTTGGACGAGATGTTCGTGAAGATCAACGGCGAGCGACACTACCTTTGGCGGGCCGTCGATCACGAAGGCGAAGTCCTGGAAAGCTTTGTCACGAAGACACGTGATAAGAAGGCCGCGTTGAAATTCTTAAAGAAAGCAATGCGTAAGCATGGTCGACCTGAGGTTGTCGTCACGGACCGACTGCGTTCGTACGGAGCGGCGCTGAAGGAGATCGGTGCGGCTGGCAGGCAAGAAACAGGTCGCTGGCTGAACAATAGGGCCGAGAATTCGCACTTGCCGTTTCGACGACGAGAACGGGCCATGCTTCGTTTCAGGCGTATGCGAAGTTTGCAGAAATTCGCCGCCGTTCACGCTTCAGTCTACAACCTCTTCAACTCGGAACGCAGTCTCTCCAGCAGACACCTCTTCAAGGCAAACCGCACCGCTGCTCTTGCTGAGTGGCGCGGTCTCGGCGCGCCATAAGGGGCAGTCATAATGTCCTTGCAGAGACGAGTTCGAATTGGTCTGACAGCACCCAATTCGGAAGTGCTCCGGTTCCGTCTCTTGCGGATGCAGCAACAAAATCAACTGTAACCATCAGCTGCATTGCGGCAAGCAAAGCGGCCGTTCGTTGTAGGCGGCAGCGAAATCTGGAAAGCCTATGTCTCACTTGCGGGACTTAACGGCCTTTCACCTCGGCTCAGCGGTGACGAATTAAGGCCTGGAGCGGGCATCAATCTCCTTAGTTCCTTCTGCAAATAAGCAGCTCCAAAACCAGACCTTCGCATCAAGGTTTTTCTTGCTAGATTAGTCCAATGGGACTGCCATCCAAAACAAGCCGCACCATCGAGGATTTGGTGCAAGCCGGGAAGTGGGAAGCTGTATTCGCCCGTATGTCGGGCGCGGATGAAGCTGGCGCAATAATCGGTGGCGACACTCTTCGTGATCATGCCACTGCAGCATACATGACCGGGCGCGAGGACACCTATTTTGACCTGATGGACCGCGCGTTCGCTTCGTATGTCGAAGCAGGTGCGACGCACAATGCCGCGCGGACGGCGTTTTGGATTGGCCTGACGCTTATGTTCCGAGGCGAGGTCGGGCGCGGCGGCGGTTGGCTTGCGCGCGCCGGGCACCTAGTTGAGAGTAACGACTCGGACTCTGCCGAGGTTGGATACCTATTGCTTCCACGCGTGGAGATGAATTTCGGCGCAGGCGACAACAACTCGGCCCTCGATTTGGCCGAAGAGGCCCTGGCAATAGGCGAGCGCAATCATGACGAGGATCTCGCCGCGATGGCGCGGCACCTTGTCGGGCGCGCTCAACTGGCTCTTGGCGATGTTGAGGAAGGTCTTTCGGCGTTGGATGAGACCATGGTGGCTACAGTCGAGGGGCGGTTGTCACCGATCGTTACGGGTCTGATCTATTGTAGCGTAATCGAAGCTTGCCAGCGCTATCAGATCGTAAGGCGCGCTAGCGAATGGACTGAAGCGCTGTCTTACTGGTGCAAAAAGCAGCCCGAGCTTGTCGCATTTACCGGCCGCTGTCTGATCCATAGGTCCGAGATATTGCTATTCGCCGGCCGATGGCCGGAGGCTGGGGTCGAAGCCGATGCTGCGATCAGGCGGTTGGCCGAGGGTCCAGCGGCGTATCAGGCAGCGCCGGCTTACTATCAGCAGGGAGATCTGTACCGATTGCAGGGCGAGTTCGACGCTGCTGACACCAGCTATCGCACCGCCAGCGCGTTGGGCTTTGATCCGCAGCCGGGACTGTCACTGATGCGGCTGCGACAAGGCAACAGTCATTCCGCAGCGGCTGCAATTCGACGTGCACTGGCGGCCAACGACGCGCCAAACAGACGGATGCACCTACTTGAGGCGGCATTTGAAATCGCGCTTGAATGCGGCAATCCGGAAGACGCCAGAAGCCACTTTCACGAGATGGAGGCGCTGGCGCAGGCCCATCCCTCGGACGCTGCCAATGCAACTCTGGCCGCGATGCAGGGGAACCTGGCAGCAGAAGACGGAGCGCCCGAACGAGCCGTGAAGTGCTACACACAGGCTGCAGATATTTGGCGCGATTTGGCGTGTCCTTACCAAATAGCGCGCGTGAGGCTCCGAAGCGCTTGGTCCTTCGCGGCAATGGGCGACGTCGAGGGCGCTGCGGCCGAGGCGAGCGCCGCAAGGGATGGCTTTGCGGCGTTGGGCGCCGAACCCGACAGAAGAGACGCCGAGGCGTTCCTGCGCAAGCACGCGCCTGGCGCCCGCACCGTCTTGACAAAGCGTCAACTGCAGGTTTTGAACCTGATATCCCGCGGCCTAACCAACCGGGAAATCGCTGAACGTCTTGGTTTGAGTGAGCGCACTGTCGACCGCCACGTCAGTGACATCCTGACCCGCATCAACGTCCCCACGCGCGCAGCTGCCGCGGTTTTTGCAGTTAGTTCCGGGTTGGTCGGCAAACCATCTGGGTAATTCTACCTACGATTTTTTTCACGTCTCTGGGTAAGGTCACCGAAGTTCGCAATTCCAAGCGGTGCTACCCGTTCTCTCGTGCCCCAACAACAAGGAGATAACGGCGTGAACAGCACAACAAGAACCGCTCGCATTTGGCTCAGTAGCGGCGCGGCTTTATTGTCCGCTGCGCTGGTTTTTCATGGGCCACCCGACCCCGACCTCACTGTGCAACTGCATCATGTGGCCGACGGCAGCCACCGCTGGTCCATTGTGCACTGGACTGCCGCGGTCTCGCTTTTCCTATTATCCGGTGCGGCCTTTCTCGCCCTGTTTGGGCGAGCGGCCGGCGAAGCCCTTCCAGGTCATCCAGGCGCCTGGATGGTTATGGCTCTGGGCGCCCTCGCAACCTTCACAACCGCTGTGACTGAGGCGGCAGTCGTGGCCAAAGCGGCAAACGCTGGTGATCAGGCCACTTTTGACACCTGGTGGGCTTTTTCAGGCGGCATGGCGAATGGTTTCTTCGCGCTGGCAATCGCAACCGGTTTGATTGCTCTGTCAGTGGTGCGCGACGACCAACGCCAAATTCCGATCTGGGCTTCCGTGGCAGGGACAGCGTCCGGATTTCTTTCGGCGTTTGGCTGGGTTTTGGACGAGCACATGGGGATCGGTATCGGCGGGCCGATCTGGCTGATCTCGACGCTGGTGATGAGCCTTTGGTTGGTCTGGTTCGGACTCGCAGGGCTCAGCGGGTCCCGACGCACAAACGACAGCCTGAAATTTCAAGTGGAGAAAGAAACATGACAATTCAAAGCGAACAAATCCAAATAGCCATCCACGATATCCACCAATTCTTCACCGACTGGATCGGCGGCCGCTGTCCGGGCGACGCAAAAACGTTTCAAACGAACGCGCTCGACCGGATATCGGATGACCTCGTGGCAATCTTTCCGGCAGGCCGCCGGTTCGGGAAGCAGGAATTCGAGGGTTACATGTCGTCGATGTACGGATCGAACCCTGATTTCCGTATCCAAATCCGCGACATCCAGGTCACGCACCTAACCGATACGATGGCGGTAGTGAATTACGAGGAATGGCAGCGAAATGCGAAGGACTCGCATCAGTGCAACAACGGCCGCGTAACCACAATGGTGGTGGGCGAGAAGGCGTCCGGAATGGGCGTCGAAATCCTTCAAGTTCATGAAACCTGGCTGCCAAATGAAATCGTCGCAGAGGGGGATTTCAGTTTCTGACTTTAGAAATCATTTAAGTTCGACCGCCTCGAGCCAAGGAGCAGCAAGTTGGCGGATATTAGCTCAGGGAATGTAAATGAAATCTGAGTTCTAGCCGCAGACGA
>JAHEFD010000172.1 GCA_024640345.1 Woeseiaceae bacterium | reverse complement strand
GGAGATAAGGCATGCGATTGGTATCCGCAAACTCGGCTGACCTGTGAGCAAAATCAAGCTCTCTGAAAAGTTCGCGAAGTTCGACGATACCTGGTCGCCGAAACTGGTTGGAGAGCTAAACCGCCGGATGTCCTGGAGCTGAGACCGAAGATGAATCTCGAAGGATCATGTCACTGCGGCGGAGTACGTTTTTCACTTCGTTCGGCACATCCGTATCCATTCAATTACTGCTATTGCTCCATCTGCCGAAAGACGGCGGGTGGCGGCGGTTATGCGATCAACCTTGGTGCAGAAAATTCGACACTACAGGTTGAAGGTGAGGAGAACATAACGGTGTACCGCGCCAGGATTCCGGGCCGGGAATCCGGAGCGCTGGAGGAAAGTCCGGCACGAAGACATTTTTGCAGCATCTGCGGCAGCGCACTATGGGCCTGGGATCCGCGTTGGCCCGAGCTAATACATCCATTCGCATCGGCAATTGATACCGACTTGCCCATACCGCCTCAACATACGCATCTCATGGTAACTTCGAAGGCGTCATGGGTTGAGCTTCGGCAAGCAGAAGAAGATAAGGTGTTTGATGGCTATCCCGACGAATCTATTGCCGAGTGGCACAGTCGCCTTGGCCTTGCGGATCAGGACGCGTAACCAATCGGCCTGCCGGGCCGGTGGTCAGGGTCAGTGCTTGCAACAGTTACTTAAGTCTACTGATCCCGGCGACCTAGAATGTTAGCTGCCATCAACCCGATGCAGGTCCCGTGACCCTGTCGATTATTTTTCTTTTGGCCCTTGTTGCGTTTGCTCTCGTGGCAATCACCTGGCGCTTTGCATCGCGTCGGCAGAATCTCCCTTGTCCGGTTTGGTTGCGTTGGCTTGTGGAACTGGACAACCCGTTCACCAGGACAAACCGCGCCGGGTTCATTGTCGAAACGCTCGCGCTCGCAGATGGCATGACGATTCTGGATGCCGGGTGTGGGCCGGGGCGGCTGACAGTTCCCTTGGCCCAAAACGTTGGCCCGGCCGGCCGTGTCGTAGCACTTGATATACAGCCCGGAATGCTTGCACGAGCCAGGGAAAAGACGGAGGTGGCCGGTTGCACAAACGTGGATTTCGTCAGCGCCGGTCTCGGTGACGGCACGCTCCCGACCAGTCACTTCGATCGCGCGGTCCTGGTTACTGTACTCGGGGAAATTCCGGATCGTTATAAGGCGATTGCAGAATTATTAGGCGCCCTTAAACCGGGCGGGGTTCTTGCAATTGTCGAAGTCATCTTCGACCCGCACTTTCAGTCCCGGAAAACCGTCACGGATCTCGCACTCTCAACAGGTTTTCACGAGCGGGCATTCTTTGGTCACAGTCTGGCTTATGTCATTCACTTTGAGAAGCCGGGGGGCGGCTAATCTATCTCTTCACGGGATTAATTGCGGCAAGCTGCGCCGGGCCGATTTGCTGCCGGTCGCCTGTCACGCTTCGTACGGTGTTATTATTCCTGCGCCGCACGAAGCGCGCGAGTAGCTGGCGCCGTTGATTAAAAACGTCACTCGCTAATCGACAAAAGCGCTATTGCGGAGCGAATGCTACTGACAGTCAGCAAGGCGCTGGAACATTGAGTTTCTTGAGAGAGCGATGTCTGAAAGAGCTATCGAACTTATAAGCAGAATTACCTGCCCCGAATGCGGACATTCTGAAGATGAAGAAATGTCCACCAATTCATGCCAGTGGTTCTATGATTGCAAGGGTTGCGGAAAAGTGCTCAAACCAAAGCAGGGAGACTGTTGTGTCTTCTGTTCCTTTGGCACCGTAAAATGCCCGCCCATTCAGGCCGGGTCCGGGTGCTGCGAATAACGGTAATCCCGGGCCGTTTGACCCGTCGCCGTGCTGGTCGAACGAACGATTCGGTGCCGGTCGCGTGTCACGCAGCGTATCACCCCGGCGGCACCAGTCGTCAAGATCGTCAGGTGGAATGATGGAAGCTTCCTGTGGCTGAGATACGATGGTTCCTCGCGGCAATCTGCGCGCTGTTTTACCTGATCTGTATGACAATCAGCGTAGCAAGCTCAGTCAGGTGGTTGCGAAAACGCAAGTCCGGAAGTGGATTGTGGTTCGTGGGTTCGATAGCCGCTTTCGTGGGCGCGTTGTTAGCACCAATAGGTACACCAACACAACGCCTTCCTTTCGCGTTCCTGCCACTGGCATTCGAGGCGTTGCTGTTCGCAGGTTTATGGACTGTAAACAGATTCGTGACCGAGAAGGACGGTGATGCTGCCAGATGATTCTCCTGGTGGGTGGCCCTGACGTTTAAGTTACGGCATTTGCCAATCGCTCTTGCGTTGGCAAGGATCGCACCAGATACTGGCGCCGGTGGGTCGGGTCGCAGTCGGCAGCGTCTCATTGAAACCTGATCTACTATTATTATTACGAGACCAATATGAAACTCGATAAACCACTGGTAGCAAAAGCAGATTTACTGATCCGAAAACCCGCGGCCGAGGTTTTCGAGGCATTCGTTGATCCCGACAGAATTACGAAGTTCTGGTTTGACAAGAGCTCCGGCAGGTTGGAGAACGGAAAATCGGTTCAATGGCGCTGGGAGCTGTTCGATTTCTCAATTGATGTCCGGGTTAAGGAGATAATCGAGAACGCGCGAATCTGTATCGAATGGGGCACAGATAACGATAACCTCACAACCGTTGAGTGGACGTTCGCACCGAGAACCGACGATACGACCTATGTCAGCATCGTGGTTTCCGGGTTCAGCGGTGATGCCGACAAAATGGTCAGCGAGGCACTGGATTCAACTGGTGGATTTAATCTCGTCCTTGCAGCAGCGAAAGCCTGGCTCGAGCACGGCATCAAGCTGAATATCGTCGCGGACCGGTTTTAGGACGGCATCGTTACCTGCAGACTACTGACAGGAGGGGACCTGATGCCAGTACAGCCAGATTTGTCGGAAAGACCAATTAGCCTTACGGTCGAGCGTACGCTGCCGGCTTCGGCCGAAGTGCTCTACCGCGCATGGACCTCGAGGTTCGATAGCTGGTTTGCAGCGCCGGGAACACTTTTGATGAAGGCGGAAGTAGACGTTCCTTTCTTTTTCGAAGCGCGATTTGAAGGGCAGCGCCATGCACATTACGGCAGGTTCCTTCGTCTCGTGCCTGATCAGCTGGTCGAAATGACCTGGGTGACGGGAGCCCCCGGCACGAAGGGAGCCGAGACGGTTGTCACCATCGAGTTTTCGCCGCGGGAGGCTGGTACGCATGTGCGACTGACTCATGCTGGTTTTGCCGACGTGGAGTCAAGGGATGGGCATGAAGAGGCATGGCCCCATGTCCTCGAACATCTTGAGAATCAACTGGCGGCGATGACCGACTAAGAAGGTCTCTCTCATCAACCCCGGTATTGCGGTACATTAGCGACCACAAAAACCTCGATTGGCCAACGGCATTGGCCTTCTGATACAAAGCTCATTCAAGTCGCCCAGGAGATTGTTATGGATGCCAGTCACAATAGACACGCTGGATTTTGCGGACGCGTGGTCGTAGTCCTGGTCGCAACTTCCATTGCATTCTGTTCCGCGAACTCATTTGCGCAACGGGTAACGCCATCGAGCGAAGCACTGGCGCGGCTCGACGAGACGATCGAGACCTATCTCGATGAGAATAATATTCCCGGTGCTTTGATTGCGGTCGCCTCCAGAGGAGACATTGTCTATTTGCAGGAATACGGCATGGCGAACGTCGAGCTGGATGTGCCGGTATCGGCTCAGACAGTTTTTGAAATTGGCTCGATCAGCAAGCAATTTGTATCTGCTGCGGCGATGTTGCTGGTCGAGGAAGGCAAACTCAATCTCGACGACCCGATTCATCAGTACCTCCCGGATCTTCCCAGCGAGTGGCTGGGCGTGACGATGCGACAGCTGTTGAACCACACCTCGGGTATCCCCGACTACGAAGAGATCAGAAGCTACGACGTCTATCGCTTTCGGCTCACTCCCGAGGAGGTTGTCCAGATAGCTCATTCGCGGCCGATGGACTTTGCGCCGGGAACGGGATGGTATTACAGCAACACCGGTTATTTCCTGGCGAGCATGATCGTCGAGCGCATCGAGGGGCGACCATTGGGGCA
>JAHEFD010000003.1:120719-122590 GCA_024640345.1 Woeseiaceae bacterium | reverse complement strand
AACGTTCGTGAGCTCGAAGGCGCCTTGCGGCGAGTGATAGCGAACTCATTGTTCACCGGTCGTCCGATCAGCCTGGAGTTCGCCAAAGAGGCTTTGCGGGATTTGCTGGCATTGCAAGACCGGCTGGTTTCAATAGAAAATATTCAGAAGACAGTTGCGGACTATTTCAAAATACGTGTCGCTGACCTTCTTTCCAAACGGCGGAGTCGATCGATTGCCCGCCCGAGGCAAATAGGCATGGCACTCGCCAAGGAATTGACGAATCATAGTCTGCCCGAGATAGGTGACGCTTTTGGGGGTAGGGACCATACGACGGTTCTTCACGCCTGCCGGCGGATTGCTTCGTTGAGGGAAACAGAAAAACGGGTTGACGAGGATTTTCTAAACTTGTTAAGAACCCTGACAGGATGATGTGGATAAGCGGTGGATAAGCCAGGCGTTAAAATTTATCCACAGCTTGTGCACAGAGGATCTGTAAATCATACCGAGTTTTGCGTGGTAGAAAAAGACACTTAAGTTGTTGTTTTGTAACGAGTTTAAAAAGTTATCCACAAGACTTCGTTGCACTAATAATAACAATAAGAGATATATATTCAATATTTATTAACAGGTGGAATTGATGAAGTTAACCGCTGGCCGCGAAGCATTATTGAAACCGTTACAGGCAGTTATTGGCGTTGTTGAGCGCAGGCAGACGATGCCGGTGCTGGCAAATGTTTTACTGGTCGCTAAGAACGGAGAGCTCGCTATTACAGCGACTGATCTCGAGGTTGAGTTGGTGGCGGTTACTGAGGTGACGGTGGATGCGGCAGGTGAGGTTACGGTACCTGGTCGGAAGTTACTTGATATCTGCAGGGCGCTGCCGGATGACGCACAGATCGCTATAAGCCAAAGCGGCGACAAGCTGAGTGTGAAATCGGGGCGAAGCAAGTTTTCTCTGACTACTTTGCCGGCGGCAGAGTTTCCGTCCATTGATGATATCAATGCGGGGCAGAGTATCGCCGTCGGGCAGGCTGCGCTTTCGAGGCTTTTAGAGAAGACGCACTTTTCCATGGCGCAACAAGACGTGCGGTATTACCTCAATGGTCTGCTGCTCGAAACGAGCGGGAAGTCGTTGCGTGCGGTGGCGACTGACGGGCACAGACTGGCGCTGGCCGAGGTCGAACTGGGCAACGGGAAGTTGCCGGATCAGCAGGTTATTGTGCCGAGAAAAGGCGTGTTGGAGCTTCAGCGTTTAATGAGCGGCGACGGAGAGCTGGAGATACAGTTGGGTAGTAATCATATCCGGATTCAGCTCGATGGCATCAGGTTTACGTCGAAACTGATTGATGGAAGATTTCCTGAGTATGACCGGGTTATCCCGCAAGATACGAAAAATGCATTGACTGCAGATCGGGGTCTGTTCCGCAGTGCGTTGCAACGAACGGCAATCCTGTCCAATGAAAAATACCGGGGGATCCGCCTGATCATTCGGGATAAGGGAATGCTGTTACAGGCGCATAATCCGGAACAGGAAGAAGCTGAGGAAGAGCTGGAAATACAGTATTCCGGAGAGGAAATCGAGATAGGGTTTAATGTGAATTACTTGCTGGATGCGCTGGCTGCAATCGAGTCCGATGAAGTGACTCTTGCGCTGGTTGACGGGAATTCCAGTTGCCTGCTCAGGGAACCGGGCAAAGATGACTGTAAGTATGTGGTCATGCCAATGCGGCTGTAGGCTTGCCGCTAAAAAGCCTTACATGTACGGACTTTCGGTGCCTGGAATCTGTTGAGCTGCAGTTCAGCCCGGGCAACAACCTGATCTTCGGTCCCAATGCTTCCGGTAAGACGAGCATCCTGGAAGCCGCTGCGTATTTGGGCCGGGGACGGTC
>JAHEFD010000003.1:0-120619 GCA_024640345.1 Woeseiaceae bacterium | reverse complement strand
TTCGGTGCCTGGAATCTGTTGAGCTGCAGTTCAGCCCGGGCAACAACCTGATCTTCGGTCCCAATGCTTCCGGTAAGACGAGCATCCTGGAAGCCGCTGCGTATTTGGGCCGGGGACGGTCGTTCCGTGGAGCTTCCTCCCGTGAACTTATTCGGCACGATGCTGACGCATTCGTGCTGTTCGGACGGTCTGACGCCGGGGGTCGTGACGTGGCGCTGGGTGTCAGGAACAGCAGGGCCGGGCTGGAGGTTCATGCAGACGGCGATAAAATGAATTCTGCGGCGGCCCTTGCTGAGGCGCTTCCGCTGCAGGTTATTGACCCTGATGTACACAAGCTGATTGCGGGCGGTCCGGACGAGCGGAGGCGCTACGCTGACTGGATCGCGTTCCACGTGGAACATGGCTACCTTGAGCGGTGGCGGCGGTTTCGTCGTGCTCTCAAACAGCGAAATGCTGCACTCCGATCAGGAACGGACCGGCGCGCGCTTAAGGGCTGGGATCGCGAACTGGCTGAGCTGGGGGTCGATATTGATGATGCGCGTCGCCGCACACTGGAAATCGTGCTGCCGACGCTGGAGGAGATGGGCCAGTCGCTACTCGGTTGCGGAGTGAGCTTCGAATACCAGCGCGGCTGGCCGGCTGACAAGACATTGGCGGACGCCCTGGCCGGCTCCGTCGAAAGGGACCTGCAAATGGGAAGCACCCAGGCAGGGCCCCAGAGAGGCGATATCAGGCTCAAATATGACGAGCGGCAGGCAAGGAAGCTGGTCTCGCGGGGGCAGCAAAAGCTGCTTGCTTGTGCGCTGATCCTTGCGGCGACCGATGTCGTGCAGACTCACCTGGAAAGGCCTTTGTTGTTGCTGCTCGATGATCCTGCCGCGGAGCTGGATGGGGATTCTCTGCGTCGCCTGATGGACTGTATCGGTAATCTCGGTTGCCAGGTGATAGCGACGACGCTCGAGCGGCAGCGCGCCCTTTTTCACGAGCCGCCACGGCTGTTCCACGTGGAACACGGCGTGGTCCGGCAGGTCGAATAGATCGTCCCAACGGGGCCCTGCGAGGGCTCATGTTCCCAGTCCCTGAAAGCACCGATAAGGCCCGGAAATAGCTGCCTTGCAGATGCTTTCTAAAGCCCTTTATCTGACCTTAAATGGTACAATGCGCCGGTTGATTTAAAGGATACCGAATGACTGCCGACATAGAATATACCTCCAGTAATATCAAGGTCTTAAAGGGCCTTGAGGCTGTTCGAAAAAGACCGGGAATGTACATCGGAGACACCGACGATGGCACCGGTTTGCACCACATGGTTTTCGAAGTGGTCGACAACTCAATTGATGAAGCGCTCGCCGGTCATTGCAGCGTCATTACGGTAACCATCCACGCCGATGAATCGGTGACGATTTCAGACGACGGCCGCGGCATCCCGGTGGATATGCACCCGGAGGAGGGTCGATCGGCTGCAGAAGTCATCATGACCGTCCTTCATGCTGGCGGCAAATTCGACGACAATTCGTACAAGGTTTCAGGCGGGCTGCATGGCGTCGGCGTCTCCGTTGTTAACGCGCTTTCAGAGCACCTGGTCCTTACGGTTCATCGTGACGGAGAAACCTACCAGCAGGAATATCGGCATGGTGAGCCCGTGGCGCCACTTGCTGTGAGCGGAAAGACGGACAAGACCGGCACGACCCTGCGGTTCAAGCCAAGCCCCGGCACCTTCACGAATATCGAATATCACTATGAAATCCTGGCGAGAAGGCTCAGGGAACTGTCTTTCCTGAATTCAGGTGTGCGAATCGAACTGACGGACGAACGGGACGAGAGGCATGACGTTTTCCAGTACGAGGGCGGTATCAAGGCATTTGTGGCTCACCTGAACAAGAACAAGACCGCGAGCCACAGCTCTATCTTCTACTTCGGCGACGAAAAAGACGGCGTTGGCGTTGAGGCCGCTTTGCAGTGGAATGACGGCTACCAGGAAAACATGTACTGCTACACCAATAACATTCCTCAGCGGGACGGAGGTACCCACCTGGCCGGGTTTCGCAGCGCATTGACCCGGACGCTCAACACCTATATCGAGAAAGAGCTATCGACGAAGCGAGACAAGTTCACGCCAACCGGGGACGATGCCCGGGAGGGCCTGACCGCGGTTCTCTCCGTAAAGGTGCCCGATCCCAAGTTCTCGTCCCAAACAAAGGACAAACTCGTTTCATCTGAAATCAAAGCTGTTGTCGAGTCAGCAATGGCCACCAGGCTGGAAGAGTTTCTGCTGGAAAACCCGCAGGAAGCCAAGGCGATTGTGTCAAAAATTGTTGACGCTGCGCGCGCCCGCGAAGCTGCCAGAAAAGCCCGTGAGATGACCCGGCGCAAGGGCGCGCTGGATATCGCGGGATTGCCGGGAAAACTTGCGGATTGCCAGGAAAAAGACCCGGCGCTATCGGAACTGTTCCTGGTCGAGGGTGATTCAGCCGGAGGATCGGCAAAGCAGGGAAGGGACAGGCGGACACAGGCGATACTTCCCCTCAAGGGAAAAATTCTCAACGTCGAAAAAGCCCGCTTCGACAAGATGCTGTCTTCAGCAGAGGTCGGCACCCTGATCACTGCGCTCGGCACAGGTATCGGTCGAGACGACTTTGATATCGACAAGCTTCGCTATCACCGGATCATCATCATGACTGACGCCGATGTCGACGGCTCTCATATCCGGACACTTCTCCTGACCTTCTTCTATCGACAAATGCACGAGCTTATCGAACGTGGCCACATTTACATCGCGCAGCCACCGCTCTACAAGATCAAGAAAGGGAAACAGGAGGTTTACGTCAAAGATGACGCAGAGCTCAACAGCTACCTGCTGAGTGCTGCCCTGGACGGCGCGGCGCTGCATGTCAACGCAGATGCGCCCGCACTTTCCGGCACCGCCCTGGAATCACTGGTCAAAGAGTACATGAGCGTCGAAAGCATCGTACGACGGCTGTCCAATCGATACGACGAGGTTATCCTGCGCTGCCTGAGTGCCAGCCCCAAAGTTACGCCGGCGCTCGCCGAAGATTTCGACGCGTTCGAGGCCTGGACGCACAAGCTCTCGGCAGCCCTGCCTAAAACGAGCGGAGATCGGGCAAGCAGCGGCAGCGGCGGTACCTATACGGCTGAACTCGAACGCGCCGGAGGAGAGGGCGACACTGTTCGTATCGTTATCCGCAAGGTCCATCATGGCGTCAGTCACCTCCGCCACATGCCACGAGAGTTTTTTGATGGCAATGAATATCGGGCCATCATGGACCTGGCAGCCAAGCTGCAAGACCTGCTCGGAGACGGCGCCTTCATCGAGCGCGGCGACAAGCGCAACCCCGCAGACCAGTTTTCAACGGCCGTTGACTGGTTGATGGCCGAAGCCCGTCGAGGACAGTCCATTCAGCGCTACAAAGGCCTTGGCGAAATGAACCCGGACCAGCTTTGGGACACCACCGTCAATCCTGAAACCAGGCGCCTGTTGCAGGTCAAGATAGACGACGCGGTCAAAGCAGACGAAATCTTTACGACGCTGATGGGTGATCACGTGGAACCCCGACGAGAGTTCATCGAGAAAAATGCGCTGACCGTTTCCAACCTCGACGTCTGAGCCAAATCCACTCTTTTGCCATTACCCGGATCACGCCTGATCCAGCGGGTCCGAAGAGCTGTGCCCGCAGCAAAACAGCCTCGCAAATCACGCCAGCGGTAAGCCCACGATAAAAAACGTTGACAACAAGGTTGTCAAATACTATTTTGACAACCTACTTGTCATTATTGAGATACGCATGGCCCCCAATCACCTAAACGCAACCTATGCAATCACCTGGACAATCCGACGCCTGTTTCGCGCCATGGCGCACAACGCGAACGAGCGACTCGCGAAACTTAACGTGTCCGCAGCAGACCGCGCGGTGCTGGAGTTTTTGTATCCGGACGAAGCCCTGCCCGTCCCGGAAATCGCAAGCCGCTACCAGGTATCGCGCCAGCACGTCCAGGCAACGGCAAATGGATTGCTGGCACAGAAACTTCTCAAAACGAAAACCAATCCACATCACAAGCGCTCGGCTCTTTATTCCCTGACCGCAAAAGGCAACCGACTGTTCGCGTTGATTCGAAAGGACGATGCGTCAGCGCTACAGAAGGCGTTCCAAGGAATCAGCCGAACCGATGCGGCAGTAACTCTCAAAACCCTCCAAACCCTGCTCGATAATCTGGATAAGGGAGAAAACTGATGTTCCTCAAAACCCTAAAACAAAATTTGCAACCAGCCGCACTGACCGTTTTATTGATGATGGCCAGCTTGTGGTCATGGAATATCCTCGCCGACCTTTTTGGCGTCCCGCAAGCACAATTCAAGCATCTTGTTGCCGCAATGATCCTGCTGGCTGGCAGTCGCTGGATCTTAAACCCGCTCCGCGGCAAGCGAAGTCCGACGAGGCACGTTCATGAACACTAGAATGCTCGCCTACCGTCCACCGCGTATCGCGATGGGCCTGCTTATCCTCGCCCTGGCACTTGATATGTTGTCACCGTCGCGAGAAATCCAAATCGTACAATCCAATCTCTTAGGCGCCATCATCGGAGGTACTGGTTTCGTTTTGATGATCCAGGCCTGGTGGCAGTTCAGAAAAGAAAAGCTGGCAATATGTCCGACAGACGCAACCCACCACCTGGTGACCATCGGCATTTTTCGTGTCACCAGGAACCCAATGTACCTCGGGATGACGATGATGCTCCTGGCTGTTGCGCTGAGTTTCGGGACCTTGCCCTTCTATGTGGCAGTAGCCGCCTACTTCGCCATCATGAACCAGGCCTTTTGTCCCTACGAAGAAGCCAAGCTCACAGCCGCATTTGGAGAGGAGTATCTGCAATACAGCGCGAGCGTCCGACGATGGCTCTGACCACCGACCCATCGCTCATTTACCGGAGTAACCCGTACTAATTTCGCGCATCTTGGTCTCGATCCAGTCCTGAACAAGCTCATTGGTTTCCTTCGGCGAACGCTCACCCGGCCATACCGGTGGGCCGATACAGAAGCGAACCAGACCGGGCCGCTTCATCAGGCTGCGGCGCGACCACAGGTCCCCGGCATTCTGCGCCACAGGCACAATCGGGCATCGTGCTTCTTTCGCGAGCGCCGCGCCGCTTACGCCGTATCGCTTGGTTTCGCCTGGGCGCACCCGGGTCCCCTCCGGGAAGATCGTCACCCAAACGCCCTCATGGAGCAGTGCCTTGCCCCGGTCGATCACCTGCCTGACGGCCGAGTGACCGGAGCCCCGATTGATTGCAATAGGTTTCATCGCCGCAAGACCCCAGCCAAAAAACGGAATCCATAAAAGCTCCCTCTTGACCACCCAGGCCTGCGGTGGGAACGCGACGATCTGTGCATAAGCCTCAAACACCGTCGTGTGCTTGATCATGATGACGCAGGGTTCGTCCGGAAGGTTCTCTTTTCCCTCTATCACGTAGTCCATGCCGCACAACGCCTTTCCCGCGAAGAGCATACTGCGAGCCCACAGGCGCGCAATACCGAACCGAAAGGAGTAAGGCAGCCATGAACAGATAAAGATCAACATCGCCGCTATACACACGGACGCAAAAAAATAAAACTGAAAAGCAAGCGACCGTAACCAGACGATCACCTTCCCTGTTCCTCGGCAATCAAAAAGGACACCGCCGCCGAAAGGTCATCGAACACCTCCGGCAGCTCGCCAGACGCCTCAAGCGCCCTCGCAGCCGACCGCCCATTGCCCGTTAAAACCAGTATGGGCCGACCCTCTATCGCTCTTGCCGCCGCAATGTCTCGCTCGGAATCACCAATCATCGGTACACCTTGCACAGGCACACCAAGCTGACGGGAAAGACGCTGAAACAGGCCAATTCCCGGTTTCCGGCAATCACAGCCGTCGTCAGGATGATGGGGGCAGTAAACAATTCTCGTGATGTCCCCGCCGGCTTCACGAACAACCCGCACCATCTTGTTATGAATCGCCTCAAGAATCGGCAGGTCAATCAGTTTGCGTCCTACACCGGACTGGTTAGTAGCAACGGCTACATCGAAACCTGCAGCCGAAAGACGGGCAATCGCCTCGATGCTGCCTTCAATCGGCAGCCACTCATCAGGAGATTTTACGAATTCGTCGGAGTCATAATTAATGACGCCGTCACGATCAAGAATGACGAGCTTCGATGACACTCATCAATCCTGCGCCGGAGTGAGACCGGAAATGTCCGCAACATCCAGGAACAATGCGCGCAACTCTGCGAGCAGCGCGAGGCGATTGTTCCGCAACACAGGATCGTCCGTCATAACCATGACATCATCGAAAAATGCGTCGACCGGGGTTCGGAGTTCCGACAGCCGTCGCAAAGTCTCAGAATAAGCGCGTCTTTTAATCAGCGGAGTAACGTCCTTACGGGCCGCCTGCATGGCAAAATACAAAACCCGCTCTGCGTCGTCTGTGAGTAATCCTGATTCGAGCGGCTGTAAAGCGGCGTCGCCCTCATCAACTGCCTTGCGCAATATATTTGCCGTTCGTTTATTGGCGGCGGACAGGCTCACCGCTGGCTCGAGGGACATAAAATCCGCGACGGCACGGAGTCTCTCGCGAAAGTCCACCAGGGAGGTCGGCCGACGGACGCGAACAGCTTCGAACATATCACCCGTAATTCCCTCAACGCTCTCCAGGCAGTAACCGCGCCAACGCTCGATAATGAAGTCATACATCGCTTCCCGGTTCTGGCTGCGTGCGTCACCGGCGACCGGTTGCTGAACAGCTGCAGCGGTGACCGCCGCGGCGAAATCGATATCAAGGTTTTTCTCGACCAGGATTCGCACGACACCGAGGGCTGCACGACGGAGCCCAAATGGGTCACGATTACCGGAGGGTTTCTTGCCCAACATGAAAATGCCGGCGAGCGTATCAAGTTTGTCGGCCACCGCAAGCAGTTGCCCGGCAACCGAAGATGGCAAATCATCGCCGGCGAAACGCGGCAGGTACTGCTCACCAACCGCCAGCGCCACCTCTGCCGTCTCCTCACTCGCCTCCGCGTAATATCGGCCCATCGTTCCCTGGAGCTCAGGAAACTCGCCGACCATTCCGGTCAGGAGATCGCATTTCGCCAACACCGCTGCGCGGGTCACGTTTGCAGGGTCGACACCCGTCTGCTCTGCCAGCAACCTCGCCAGCGCAGCGACACGCATGCTCTTGTCATGCAGCGTACCAAGGCCTTTCTGATAAACGACATTTTTTAACGCGTCAGTTCGGTCACCAAGCGCCGTTTGCTTATCTGACGACCAGAAGAACGCCGCGTCAGCGAGGCGCGGACGGATAACGCGTTCATTCCCATCCCGCACGCGATCGGGGTCCTTGCTCTCGATATTTGCCAGCGTCACAAAAACCGGCAACAAATCGCCGTCCTCACGACGGACGGGGAAATACCGCTGGTGCCCGGTCAATGTGGCGACAATAACTTCCTTCGGTAGCGTCAGGAATTCCTCGTCAAACGATCCGGTGACTGGTACTGGCCACTCGGTCAGGGCCGTGACTTCGTCATACAGCGCATCATCGCCGAGCGCGATACCACCGGCGGCGCCGGCCGCGGCAGCCACCGCCGCGACGATCCGTTCCCTGCGACGCTCAAAATCCGCCATCACGAATCCGTCTGACTCGAGTGTTGCAACGTATTCGCCAGGTGCGGTCAGCGAAATTTCACCTTGCGACATGAAACGATGACCTCGGGTCAGGCGGCCGGCTGTAAGACCAAGTACGGTACCTGGTACGACATCATCGCCATGCAGCATAACAAGCCAGTGAACAGGACGGACGAAGTCGATCTCGTGCGCGCCCCAGCGCATACGACGCGGTATGGGTAATCCGTCAAGCGCCTCCTGGACGATCCCGGCAAGCAACTCGGTTGTCGGGCGACCCTGTTCGATCGCCGAGTACGCGAGCCACTCGCCACCATCCGTCGCCTCGCGAGTCAGGGATTCAAAGCCAACCCCGCACTTCTTGGCAAAAGCCAGTCCAGCCCTCGTTGGATTACCATCTTCCCCAAGGCCGATGGAAACGGGCGGTCCCTTCTGCGTGAACTCCCGATCCGGCTGGCCAAATCGGAGTCCTTCCACCAGCACACAGAGTCGCCGCGGACTCGCAAACGGATGAATCGTATTGTGCTCAAGCCTGGCCGCATCCAAACCAGCTGCCATGTTTTCGACAAATGCGTCCATCAGGCTGCGCAAGGCTTTGGGCGGCAGTTCTTCCGTGCCTAATTCGACCAGGCAGTCGGCCGCGCGGGAGTTGTTCATGCTTCACCCCCCTTCTGCCTGACCGAGCTGACCATCGGGAAACCAAGCGCTTTACGGCTGGCGTAGTAGGCCTCGGCAATGCCGCGCGCCATGGTGCGGACCCGCAGGATAAAGCGCTGCCGCTCGCTGACGGAAATGGCCTGACGAGCATCGAGCAAATTGAATGTATGTGAAGCCGTCAGCATCTGCTCGTAAGCTGGCAGGGCAAGGCCTGATTCGACGTGCCGCAGGCTCTCTTTTTCAGCCTGGTCGAAAGCCGCGAAGAGTGCGTCGACGTCGGCCTCCTCGAAGTTGTAACGCGATTGTTCCACTTCATTCTGATGGTAGACGTCGCGATAGGTAATGCGTCCCAACGGGCCATCTGTCCAGGTGATATCAAAAATGCTCTCGACGTCCTGAAGATACATCGCAAGGCGTTCGAGGCCGTAGGTAATCTCACCGGTAACGGGGCGGCACTCGAGCCCGCCCACCTGTTGAAAATAGGTGAACTGTGTAATCTCCATGCCATTGAGCCAGACTTCCCAGCCGAGCCCCCACGCACCCAGTGTTGGTGACTCCCAGTTGTCTTCTACAAACCGGATGTCGTGGATCCTCGGGTCAATCCCAATCGCGCGGAGCGAGTCGAGATACATTTCCTGTATGTCGTCCGGGGAAGGCTTGATAACAACCTGGTACTGATAATAGTGCTGCAGGCGAAATGGGTTGTCGCCATACCGGCCGTCTGTCGGCCGACGGCAGGGTTGCACGTAGGCTGAACTCCACGGCTCGGGACCGACTGCACGCAGGAAGGTCGACGGGTGAAACGTACCGGCGCCCATGGGCATGTCGTAGGGCTGAGCCACGACGCAGCCGCGCTCTGCCCAGAATTGCTGCAGCGCCAGAATCAGCTCCTGAAAAGTCTGCATTTGGGCGGGGTCTTCCTTATCCATCAATGATTTAGTTCGACAGCGACCCTGTTCCGGTGGGGATTCGCTTAGTTCTTAAAGGCGCGCAGTATAACCGCATATTGTCCTCCAGTGATGGCCGCAAAGCCCTGCTGAAACCTGCCCTGCGGGCTCAGACGCGAGCGCCTGCGTCAATTTAGTGCGGGACTCGCAAGACTGCACTATAATAGTGCGCCCGACCAGGCAGGCGCACTGATTTGGTGCAATACCGACCCGCCGCCCGCCCTTGAATCGCAGTCAAAACAAGCGCTTACGTTGCGGTCAAAGGTGGCACGGTTCCTGCAGCAGCAAGGCAAGCCTGGATGTCACCCGATTTGAGCTCATGCTTCTTCCGGATGCCATCCTTTTATATTTATCGCACAACCGACTGGAGAAAACGCACATGACCCCCGCTGACGTGATCGGCCTGATCAAAGAAAAAGATGTCAAGTTCATCGACTTTCGATTCACTGACACAAAGGGCAAGGAACAACATGTCACCATCCCGGCGCGGCTTGTTGATGAGGACCTGTTCGAAGAAGGAAAGATGTTTGACGGTTCATCAATATCCGGCTGGAAGGGTATCAACGAATCCGACATGATCCTGATGCCCGATCCTGCGTCGGCCGTCATCGATATTTTCTCCGAGGACACGACGATAAATCTGCGTTGCAACGTTGTCGAGCCGGCAACCATGCAGGGTTATGATCGATGTCCAAGGTCGCTGGCCGATCGTGCAGAGGCTTATCTCAGATCAACCGGCATTGCAGACGAAGCTTACTTCGGCCCGGAAAACGAGTTTTTCGTATTCGATGATGTTCGCTGGGACGATTCGATGCAGGGTGCTTTTTATTCCATCGACTCGAGCGAGGGTGCGTGGAATACCAGCCGTAGCTACGATGATTCCAATACGGGCCACCGGCCTACCGTCAAGGGCGGCTACTTCCCTGTGCCACCGGTCGACTCCCTGCACGATCTACGCGGCGCCATGTGTCTTGCGCTTGACGAGATGGGCGTGGAAACAGAAGTTCATCATCACGAAGTGGCAACGGCCGGACAGTGCGAAATCGGTGCGCTGTACAATACGCTGGTTCGCAAGGCCGACGAAGTGCAGATCCTGAAATACGTTGTGCATAACGTCGCACACAGCTACGGCAAAACCGCCACCTTTATGCCCAAACCACTGGTCAACGACAACGGTAATGGAATGCATGTTCACATGTCGTTGTTCAAGGACGGCAAGAACCTGTTCTCCGGTGACGGGTATGGTGGACTCTCCGAAACCGCGCTTTATTACATCGGCGGTGTCATCAAACACGCCAAAGCGCTTTGCGCGTTCACCAACCCAGCCACCAACAGTTACAAGCGCCTGGTGCCGGGATTCGAAGCGCCAACTATTCTCGCCTATTCTGCGCGCAATCGTTCGGCTTCGATTCGCATTCCTTACATCTCGAATCCGAAGGGCCGCCGTATAGAAGTCAGATTCCCGGACTCGATGGCAAATCCTTATCTCGCGTTCGCCGCACTGATGCTGGCTGGTCTGGACGGAGTCCAGAACAAGATCCACCCTGGTGAGGCGATGGACAAGGATCTCTACGATCTTCCCCCCGAAGAGGAAAAGAACCTCAACCTCGTTGCCTTCTCCCTTGATGAGGCGTTGGAAGAACTCGACAAAGATCGTGCTTTTCTGAAAGCGGGTGACGTCTTCAGTGACGATCTCATCGATGCCTATATTGCACTCAAAGAAGAAAACGTCACCCGGTTGCGCATGACCACGCACCCGGTCGAATTTGACATGTACTACAGCCTGTAGGGCGTATTTGGTCGAAACGAGCAAATACCTCTGTCGGGGGCCGGAAACGGCCCCTGAAAAGGCTAAAAACTGTGACCCGGGCGGCACTTTGTCGCCCGGCCACTGGTCAAACAGAAAGCAGCACTGATATGCTCAACCGATGCTTATGCGGACACTTATTACCCTCATCGTGGCTTTTGTCGCCAGCGCCGTCATGGCGCAGGCATACACGTGGGTGGACGAAGACGGCGTGGTCCATTATTCGGACCGCCCGCGCGAGGGCGCAACAGAGATCCAGTTGCCACGCAATGCGCGCCCGACCCGTCGGGTTGCGTCAGCACCCGCCGCAACAGCAACCCCGACAGCCCAGCAAGCCGACACTACAGAGCCGGCCAAGCCGTTCTCCTACGACAGCATCGAGATCAGCAGTCCCGCACCGGAAGAAACCCTGTGGAACATAGGGGGCGTACTTACCGTCACGCTCAACGTGCGGCCCGCATTGCAGCCGGGGCACCGGGTTCGGGTGTACTTCGACGGCAACGAGCAAATGGTGAGCGGCTCGAGCTTCCAGATTCAGGAAGTCTATCGCGGCGTGCACAACCTGCAGGCGGAGGTCCTCGACGAGACCGGCAAGCTGATGGGCAGGAGCCAGCCAAACCGGTTCTACGTGCAGCAGAATTCGATCGTTCGCAACTAGGCTCCAAACCACCCAGGAAAAAAAAATCGACGCGTGGCGGTGAACCCCCACGACGTGATTCCGTATTCGACAGTCTTAATACAGCCGTCATCATCGTCGATGCCAATCTGCTGATCGAAACACTGAACCCGGCCGCCGAAAACCTGCTCTGTATCAGCGAGACGCGTGCTCAGCGACAGACGCTTTTGCAAATCATTGGCGATGACGAGGATCTTCGGGACATCCTCGACCGGGTGCTCGCAACCGGCGTGACCTACGCAAACGAAATGCGCCTTGCACCCACTGAAGTCGACCCTGAGGAACGGCTGGTCGATTGTCGTGTGTCGATGATGCAGCGCCAGGCACAGCCAGATGCGCTGCTGGTGGAAATGTCGGACGTCACGAGGCGTAACAGGATAAGCCGGGAAAATGCACTGCTGATCCAGCACGGCGCGGGCCGCCAAATGATTCGTCAGCTCGCACACGAGATCAAGAATCCGCTGGGAGGTCTCCGCGGAGCAGCGCAGCTCCTGGCACGTCAGCTCCAAAGCGACGAACTGAAGGAGTACACCGATGTCATCATCAGTGAAGCCGACCGTCTCGCATTACTCGTTGACACACTTCTGGGCCCCGGTGGTCCGCCGAACAAACAAAAACTCAACATTCACGAGTTGCTCGAATACGTTTTGCGATTGGTGCAGCCGGCGCTCGGCGAGAATATCAGGGTACGCAGGGATTACGACGCTGGCCTGCCGGACATTGATCTCGATCGGGACCAGATGGTCCAGGCATTCCTGAACCTTACACAAAACGCAGCAGCCGTCCTGGAAGGGCGCGGACAGATTACTTTGCGCAGCCGCGCGATCATGAATTTCACGATCGGAGACCACCGTCACCCGGTTGTCGCGAGCATCGAGGTCGAAGATGACGGTCCCGGGATCCCCCTGGAATTGCAGGACTCCATTTTCTACCCTCTCGTGACCAGCAAGCCCGAAGGCCACGGCCTTGGCTTATCAGTCGCCCAGGAGCTGATTAGTCGGCATGGCGGCCTGATTGAATTCGAAAGCCGGCCCGGTAGAACCGTATTCCAGGTTCGCATTCCGCTCAAGACCGGACACAACCCACGTGGCTAAGCCACTCGAAGTCTGGGTAGTCGATGACGACCAGTCCGTCCGCTGGGTGCTTGATAAAGCACTGGGGCAGGCGGACATGGAAACGAAAAGTTTCGATCGGGCCGAGCATATGCTGCATGCGCTGGAAGCTGACGCCCCTGATGTCCTGATTACGGATGTCCGAATGCCGGGCATGGACGGCCTTGCGCTGCTCGATCGCCTGAGCCGCAATCACCCCGAACTGCCGGTCATCGTTGTTACGGCACACACCGACCTCGAAAATGCCGTTGCTGCCTATGAAGGCGGCGCATTCGAATACCTGCCGAAGCCGTTCGATGTCGATGAAGTCATTGAGCTCGTCCGCAAGGCCGCGCGCCAGAATGGCCACGGAATCGAAGGTAGCGAAGTCGGCAGGAAAGATATCCCTTCTATTATTGGCCAGGCGCCCGCGATGCAGGAAGTGTTTCGATCGATCGGTCGCCTCGCAAAATCAAGCATGACTGTCTTGATCACAGGGGAATCGGGCACCGGCAAGGAACTGGTTGCCCGCGCACTGCATGAACACAGCCCGCGAGCCGACAGGCCGTTCGTGGCACTGAACACCGCCGCAATCGCATCGGAATTGCTGGAGTCCGAGCTGTTCGGTCACGAACGCGGCGCGTTTACCGGTGCGGATTCCCGTCGCATCGGACGATTCGAGCAGGCTGACGGTGGCACCCTGTTCCTCGATGAGATCGGCGATATGTCACCTGCTCTGCAAACGCGCTTGTTACGCGTGTTGGCAGAAAACGAATTTTATCGTGTCGGTGGCCAGGCCTCGATCAAGGTCGACGTCAGAGTCATTGCAGCAACCAACCAGGATCTCGCTCGCGCCGTCACTGAGAAAAGATTTCGCGAAGATCTCTATCATCGCTTGAACGTAATACGAATCAACACCCCTCCCCTGAGACACCGCCGCGAAGACATCCCGGCCTTGATCAGCCACTACCTTGCGGACGCCGGCAAAGAGCTAGGCGCACGTCCTAAAACGATCAATAGCGACGCGCTGGAAATGCTCCAGAGCTACGACTGGCCAGGTAACGTGCGTCAGCTTGTTAACGCCGCTCGCCGCCTGACGGTTACCGCACCTGGCGGTGTCATCACCGCGGTCGATATTCCGGATGATCTCGGTGGCACGCGTGCCGGCAGGGGTGCGCAGGATGAGTGGATCCACAGCCTTGCGTGCTGGGCGGAACAGGAGCTTGTTCGCGAAAAGACGAAACCGCTGCTTGAAGCGGCACTGCCCGAGTTCGAAAAAACGCTGATCAGGATCGCGCTAAACCGGGCGAAAGGTCATCGGCAGGAAGCTGCCAGGCTGCTTGGATGGGGAAGAAACACGCTCACCAGGAAAATCAGGTCACTGGATCTGGACTAGCGTCGCGGGGGCCGGGCGCGAACTTCAGTATCCTGGTATGCAGGCAATTCCTGCTTGGTTCGTCGAACCTCTGACAGCAAGCTTAGCAACAGTCCCCCATAGGGGTGGGGAAGACGGTCGCAAGACCTCCACCCCTGGTACGCAGGTTTGTGGTCTGGCCCTGGTACAGTCGGGCCGACAATTGCTGGATCCTGCCACGGTACGTAATGCAGCGGATATCGAGCTTCAATGAACGCTCTTCACCATCGATGACCAACTGACGCTCGCTTGGTGACACCAGCGCCTGCGCGACATAGCCTCCGCCAACAATTTCCTGCCATACACGTTTCGTGAGTTTCGCGCCCCTGTATGCACCACGACTGCCGAATCCACTGACGGGTTTGAAAAAAAGTTTTTTCCGACCAGCCCAAAGCTCAGCCGCATTATCCTTTGTAACGATCACGGTTGCTGGCACGTGCCTGGAAAGTGTTGCAGCGGTTTCTTCATCCACACCAAGCTCCCCCAGTCTCAGAGAGTCTGATAACAAGACCATGTTGCGTTTGTCGGCATAAAGCGCGTAGACATGCGGCGATGGAGTGAACACGGCCAGGCCGTCGCGACAGGCCTCTGCGAGGCAGGCAGATTCGGGCGACTCAAAGTAGAAATCCGTGAGGCGGTTATAGACAAGGTCGATCTTTCGATCACCAACCCAGAGAGCACCACCGGCAATAGTGAAATCATGGGGATCGGCAATGACCGCAGAAATTCCGTGCCGTTCAAAGAGAGATTGAAACAGCAGAAACTCCGGGTAAAGGAATTGCTCCGCTGGCCTTGCATCGACGATCGCTACGGTACCGAGGGGTTCTGTTGACCGCTCCAAATGCCACTCTGCTCTGAACATGTCGACCAGTTCGGTTTCGACGGCCGCGAAGTCGGGCTGACCACCCAGGACAGAGATCACCTCAGGGCAACAGGCCTGCTGGGCTGCCGCCAGGTAATGATTGAGCAATGCGCCACCGGCGTTCGTATTGATCTCGATCAGGCGTGGGCCATTCGCTCCCAGGTGGAAATCGTAAGCAAAAAAAACGCCGCGTGACTTGCGTTCTTTCTGTGCAACCACAGGTGCCTTCCTCAGCACGGCATCCCGGTAGCCGGGAGTTCCTGCAACGTGTTCGACCGCCCGAATGACCTTCTCCATGATCCGGATATGTCCCTGCCAGAGGAATACCGGTGAATCGGCGAACAGCTGGTTGTGCGTATCGAGAAGTCCCGCCGTGAGGCCTCCGCTCCTTAAGTCTGACGACAGGGTTGCGTCCAGCGCCTTCCTGTCAACGGAGATGCAATGACAGTCGCGATTAAGGGCAACCGCCAGGCGTTCCCCGATGGAGTTTTCCGATTGCGTCATGTGCAACTCGTTGCGTCATCGAGACAGCGATGTTGCTGCCAGCTCTTGCCGGTCGCTGTCTTCGACATATCCCGGCTAACGTTCGTCTGCCGTTGTGCCTTTTTTTGCAAGGAAAAATCTGCCCGCGCGCGGCTCTGCCAATCGCCCGATTCTACAACAAGTGTCACCGGGCGCGTGCTTATCGCCGGCAGAAGTGGGCAGGATGATTCCGCTTCGACTGAGGCTCAATAACTCAAGGTGCCGACAAGCTCAGATACCGACGCCATCGCGTGTCGCTTCAGGTAGCCAGCGATTCCGTCGTTGATCTTGGTACAAACCAGCGGGTCGTAAAACAGCGCAGTTCCGACCCCAACGGTGGATGCGCCGGCAATTATGAATTCAATTGCATCCGTGGCATTCGTGATTCCGCCTTGTCCAATAATCGGAATATTCCTCGGGCCGGCGATTTCGTAAACCTGCTGCACTTTCAGCAAGGCAATCGGCTTGAGTGCCGGTCCGGACAGGCCGCCCCGCACATTTCCGATCACCGGCTTGCGCGTTTCAGCATCGATCGCCATGCCCATCATCGTATTAATTACCGCGAGCGCGTCAGCACCCGCATCAATACACCTGCGCGCGTTTTCCTGGATGTCGGTCTGGTTAGGTGAAAGTTTGGCGATCACCGGTTTGCTGGTCTGGTTTCGACAGGCTTCGACGACTCTTGCCGACATGTCCGGATCGTTGCCGAATGAAACACCCCCTTCCTTGATGTTCGGACATGAGATGTTGATCTCGATTGCATCAATAGGAGAATCGTCGAAGCGCCTGGTAACTTCCGCGTAGTCTTCGATTGTCGAACCGCAGGCGTTGGCGAAAAATCGGGTTTCGCTGAAATCGAGCCCGGGCAGGATCTCATCGACCACCCTGTCGACGCCCGGGTTCTGCAAACCGATGGCATTCAGCATGCCCATCGGGGTTTCGTAAACGCGGTGTGGTGGATTGCCCAGGCGTGGCTCGCGGGTCGTGCCTTTCAGAACAATCGCACCTGCGTCGCGATTCGAAAAACCCTCAATTCGCGTATATTCCTCGCCGAATCCGACGCACCCGGACAGGAGCACGATGGGAGAGTCCAGCACTATTCCGCAGAAGTCGTTACGTAGAAGATTTTGTTGGGTGTTCAATGATGCAACCGTCTGTCAAACTCTTTGTCGCGCGCGATCTTACACACCTATAGCCATAAAATGCAGGCGCCCATGTTCAGTGTCATTCTTTTTGAGCCCGAGATCCCGCCGAATACGGGCAACATCATACGCCTTTGTGCCAACACCGGCACGAAGCTGAACCTGGTCAAACCGCTTGGCTTCGAGCTGGACGAGCCGCGATTGAAAAGAGCGGGTCTCGATTATCGCGAATTTGCCGAAGTTGCGGTCTACGAAGATCTTCCGACATGCCTCGATACGCTGGGCCGGCCACGCGTATTTGCACTCAGCACGCGGGGCAAGATCCACTATTCAATGCCGAAATTCGAGCCGGGCGACGCATTCCTGTTTGGTCCGGAGACGCGCGGTCTCTCACAGGCGCTCCTCGAGTCGCTGCCAAAAGAACAGAGATTGAGACTGCCGATGCAAAGCGAGAGTCGCAGCCTGAATTTGTCGAATGCGGCCGCGATTATGATTTACGAGGCGTGGCGGCAAAACGGTTTCGCCGGAGGTCAGTAAACTGGTCCCGCTTTTTATTCAGGTTTAAGGCCGCGTCTCATCAGCGTTCCGACAGCTTCCTTCGGCGAGACGCCCTCGTAGAGAATCCGGTAAATCTCGTTGCAAATCGGCATGATGACATGCAATTCATCTGCAACCTTTTTCACGGCCTTGGCCGCCAGCACGCCCTCGACCACCTGCTGAATTTCTTCCTGCGCTTCATCAACGGTTTTGCCGCTTGCCAGCGCCAGGCCCATGCGACGGTTGCGCGAAAGATCGTCGGTGCAAGTGAGGACAAGATCGCCCATACCCGCAAGACCCATGAATGTGTCGGTGCGCGCGCCGAGCGCTACCCCC
The DNA here is from genome assembly GCA_024640345.1 of Woeseiaceae bacterium. Taxonomy (GTDB): domain Bacteria; phylum Pseudomonadota; class Gammaproteobacteria; order Steroidobacterales; family Woeseiaceae; genus SZUA-117. The sequence continues at coordinate 102,959 of JAHEFD010000003.1, read as the reverse complement.
AGCCGAGTCATCTCCACGAGGCCGCGATTGATCATGGCAATCCTCGTATTCGCACCAAAACCCAGGCCATCGGAAATCCCGGCGCCAATGGCCAGGACATTCTTGACTGCACCGCCAACCTCGACGCCGATCATGTCGCCGGACGTGTAAGCACGAAAATTGTCTCCGGACAGCGTTGTCGCAAGCTCACCCGCAAACGACGAGTCATTGGCGGCAATGGTCATTGCGGTTGGGAGTCCGGCACCAACCTCTTTTGCAAAAGTGGGACCCGATAAAACCGCGACATGCCTTTCGGCTCCGAGAATTTCCTGTGCAACCTGGTGAGGCAGCTTGCCGGTGTCGAGCTCGAAGCCCTTGGTCGCCCAACACACTCGCGCATCGTCGTCCAGGAGTGGAGCAATCCGGGACAGGGTTTCGCGGAACGCGTGGCTGGGCACTGAAACGACGATGTCCCGAACGCCGTGCAGGCAGTCTGCCAAATCGGCCACAACGTGGATGCTGTCCGGAAAACCGGCACCGGGCAGATAACGCGCGTTACATCGGTCCGCGTCAATCCTGGCAAGTTGCGTGCTATCCCTGCCCCATAAACGAACAGTCCTGCCGCTACGTGCAAACTGCAAAGCCAGCGCCGTGCCCCACGAACCGGCGCCAAGTACAGCAATCGGTGGCTTGTCCGTAGACACAGCGACTTACTTTGCTAGTGCGCCGTGCCGCCGCTGTCGCCGCCATTCGACTCCGCCTCGGCCCTGGCCTTGGTCTGCGCCAGTCCCTGGGCGTACAGGGCATCAAAATTGATCGGTTGCAGAACGAACTCGGGGAAGCCGCCCCTGGAAATCATCGTAGCGATTGCCTCGCGGGCATAGGGGAAAAGGATGTTCGGGCAAAAGCTTCCAACCAACGCTTTGAATTCGTCATCGGCATAACCGCTAATGTGAAAAAGACCGGCCTGGTGAAGCTCGACAAGAAATAGTGTTTGCTCTCCTTCCTTTGCCTCGATCGAGACAGTAAGCACGATTTCGTGGTTATTGTCTGAGCCTGCCGTATGGGAGCTGCGAAGATTGAGGTCCGTCTTTGGAGACCAATCTGTCTTGGCGAATACGTGTGGCGTGTGCGGGGACTCGAATGAAAAGTCCTTCACATATATTTTCTGAATGGCGAGCTGTTTGTCCGCTGCTTTCTTTTCGTTTTCTGCCATGACTGGTTCCTGTCCGTATCAAGTTCAAATAGTGTTGTCGTTGGCCAATCTGCCGAGCAATTTATCCAGCTCGCCATTCTTGTCCAGCCTGTAAAGTTCGTCGAATCCGCCAATTGGCTGATCGTTAATAAAAATCTGTGGAACGGTGCGACGGCCGCTCAATCGCTCCATCTCCTGACGCGTGTCATCATCTCTGCTGACAAGCACCTCGTCGTAGTCTACGCCCTTCTTCTTCAATAGCGTCCGTGCTGCCGTGCAGTAACCGCAGGAATCCGTGCCGTAAATTGTGACTTTTGACGTGCTAATGAGAGTTACTTCCGGCGCTTGGTTTTCTTGCCTGTGACCAAAGGAAGATTCGCCTGCGTCCACGCGGCGATGCCGCCCTTAAGTCCGTAAACGCTCTCGATGCCGGACTTGCGCAATGACGTTACTGCTCGTGAGGAAGTAACGCCGGCGTCGCATACAGCGAGGATCGCCTTGGACGCCATTTTGGCGAGTTTTTCCTGGTTTGCCTCGAGCTCATCGAACGGAATATTCTTGGCGTTGACGATGTGTCCGCGGGCAAAAGCGTCGGCGTTGCGAAGGTCGATGACAACCGCATCGGCATTGATCAGGCTAACGGCCTCCTGCGGTTCGATATTGGTGATTCCGCTCGCCTTGCGTTTCAGTTCTGTGAAGATCAGAAACAGAAAACTGACCAGCAACGCGGTCACGAGAATCATGTGATTCGATGCAAATTCCAGGTATGTATCCATTGGTTTCCCGAGTGAACCCTTGCGCCGCATTTCATCGAGCGGCGGTGCGGCCAAATCGGCCATTATACCAGCGCCGGCAAGACGTTGGTGTATTGAAGCGCATTGCGTAAACTTGTCGCCCATGACGCGTACCGCCCGGATCTTCCTGCTTCTTGCCCTTTGTACGGCGGCTCCGTGGACTGCCGCCCAAGGTCAGGACGACGACGACCTGACCCAGATCAAGGAACGTGAGCTGGAGAACGTCCGGGACAAGATCAGCGCCCTCAAAACCAGCATGGACAAGCGTGCCGCCGAGCGTGACCGCATCACCGGAGAACTCCAGTCATCAGAGGTCCTGATCGCTGAGAAGCGAACGCATCTCCGGGAGCTGGAGCGGCAACGGGATTTCAGCGAAAAGAAAAAGGCCGAACTGGATGCAGAGCTGGTGAGCCGGGAGGCAGAGCTGCGGGTGGAAACGGGTCAGCTGGAGTCCCAGGTAGTGGCTGCCTATACCAGCGGGAGCCAGGAACGAATCAAATTGCTGCTCAACCAGCACGATCCCGCAACGCTTGGCCGACTGATGACCTACTACCGTTACATGAGTGAGTATCGTGGCGAAAATATTGCCGCGGTGAATGCCCATATCGCAGAACTTTCCAATCTCAGGGAACAGGTCTCGAAGGAGGAAAGCCGCCTGGACGGGTTGGCGCGTGCTCGCTATGCGGAGTTGTCGGAACTCAATGTGGCACAGGAAAAGCGGCAAGAACTGCTTGTCGCACTGAAGGCCCGGATCGACGAGGAGGGCTCTGAAATCAATCGGCTCGCCGCACAGGAACAGGACCTGGCGCGACTGATCGCAGAGTTGACCAGCATTCTGTCTGACTATCCGATTACCTCGGAGGAACCGTTTGGTACCTTGCGCGGCAAGCTCACCTGGCCGATCGCCGGTAGCCTTGTTCATGACTTCGGCCAACCGAGGGCGGGTGGCCTGAAATGGAATGGCGTCGTCCTGTCAGCACCACGCGGCCGGGAGGTGCGCGCCATATATCATGGCCGGGTCGTGTTTGCGGACTGGTTGGCGGGTATGGGCTTGCTGGTCATCGTGGATCACGGCGATGGATTCATGACCCTTTACGGGTACAACGAAACAACGCTGAAGAGTGCCGGGGACTGGGTCGCGCCCGGAGACGTTATCGCAACGGTGGGCGACAGCGGTGGGCAGCAACAGACAGGTCTCTATTTCGAGGTTCGGCAGGGCGCGAAACCCGTGAACCCCAGGACCTGGGTCTCCCGCCAACCCAAGACCGGCTGAATCGGCTGCGGATGCCGCGATAAGGCGGCTGGTTCATTAGCAATCCGGGCGCTATATGATAAGGTCGATCGTCCATTTCAAAGGCCCGCTCAATTCCGTGACCTCCCTTAAAACAAGAGCAGTCCTGGTCCTTGTCGTCGGCACTGTCCTTGGTGGCGGGTTGTCGATTGGCGGTGGCCTGCTTGCCGAACGAAAAAACCTCTCCGGGGAAGAGCTGGCCCTGGACCAGGCGCAGCTGCTGGCCGAAGTGATGGAGCGCGTCAAGCGCGATTATGTAGAACCTGTCGACGAAGCCGTGCTGCTGGAAAACGCTATTCGCGGGATGGTCGGCGATCTTGATCGTCATTCGGCCTATCTCGATGCCGGTGAATACCAGGACATTCGTGCCAGCACCAGCGGACGCTATTCCGGCGTTGGCCTTGAAGTGAGCGTAGCGGATGGTGCGGTAATGGTAATTGCGCCCATAGACGGTACTCCGGCGCAGAAAGCCGGTGTCGAGGCTGGCGACGAGATCATCGATGTTGACGGCATCGTCATCACCGCAAACGACCTCAACGAAACAATAGACAAACTGCGCGGTCGCCCAGGGACGCCGGTTGAGATTCGTGTTCGCCGCGACAATTACGATGACCCCCTGACATTTCATCTGACGCGACAGAAAATTCAGGTTGCCAGTGTGCGCCATGAAATTCTCGACCGATCCATAGCGTACCTGCGGCTGAGCCAGTTCAATGACACGACTGCCGATGAGGTTCGGCTCGCGATCGACGAAATGATGGAAAGTGCGCAGCATGAGACCGGCAACATGCTGACCGGAATGATCCTCGACCTGCGCAACAACCCGGGCGGAATACTGGACTCCGCGGTCGACATTTCGGACCTGTTCCTCGACGAAGGCATTATCGTGTCCGCCGAGGGACGCACACCTGAATCGCGCTTCGTCAGGGAAGCGCGACATGGCGATATCCTTGACGGTGCCGCAATCGCAGTCCTGGTCAATCGTGGCTCTGCTTCGGCTTCCGAAATTGTCGCTGGCGCCCTGCAGGATCATCAGCGTGCGACGATCGTCGGCACACGAACATTTGGCAAGGGACTGGTGCAGACCGTGATGCCTTTGTCCAGGGGTCGTGCCATCAAGTTAACGACATCGCATTATTTCACTCCGTCGGGCGATTCGATCAATGAAACAGGCGTTCAGCCGGATGTGTTGGTGGAAGGGTCCGGCCAGCATCCGAACCAAAGCCTGAATTCGGCGCTTGACCGTGAAGGTGACCCGCAACTGGCGGAGGCGCTGGAGATCTTGCGCAATCGTCCCGTTTTGCATTCACGGGCAGCCAATTAGCGCCATGCATCTCTTGCGAGTCGTCCTGATCGCGATTGCTTGTCTTTCAATTCAGGCACAGGCTGATGACGCGCCTCCCCGCATTGCGATCATTATTGATGATCTAGGGTACGAGCGGCTCGCCGGAGAGCGGGCGATCAACCTGCCGGGCCCGATTGCTTACGCGATCCTGCCAGACACGCCCCGGGCAACCTATCTGGCCGAAACGGCTTATGCCGACGGGAAGGAAGTTTTGCTTCACTTGCCGCTACAGGCTGAAAAGGACCGGGACCACGTAGAGCCCGGAAGCCTGTTGCTCGACATGAGTCGTCAGCAGTTTTCCAGTTCATTTGCGGGTAGCTTCGAGTCAATCCCGCATGTAATCGGCGTCAACAGCCATCGCGGGAGCTTGTTGACCCGCCATCCGGGACACATGGCCTGGCTCATGGAGGAAATAGAGAAACAGGGAAACCTTTTCTTCGTCGACAGCTATACGACAGCCAGCAGCGTCGCATTAAGCATTGCACACGAACGTGGCGTTCCGGCGTTAAAACGAGATGTTTTTCTCGACCCCGATACGATGCCGGGAACGGTCGAACGTGAGTTTGCACGACTTAAGAAACTGGCCCGTCAACATGGCTATGCTGTCGGAATTGCGCACCCTTATCCGACGACACTCGATTACCTCGAGGAGGCCCTGCCGAGCCTGCAGGAGGATGGTTACGACCTGACCAGGATCAGCGAGTTGATTGCACTGACCAACCGTCCGGCCAGCACACCGGGTCGGGCATCGGCGGAGTAGAGCGATGAAATTTTACGATGAGCGCATTCTTCCACACATTGTCAACAAACTCTGTTCCTCAAGCCCGAATCAGAAGCAACGACAGAAAATTGTGCCGTTGGCCGAGGGCCGGGTCCTGGAAATCGGTTTTGGCAGCGGCCTGAATGTACCGTTTTACGACGCGAGCAAAGTGGAAAAAATCTGGGGCCTGGAGCCGTCGAAAGGAATGCGGGCCAAGGCACAACCGCTGGTAGACGCATCAAGCATCGATATTGAATTTATCGAATTGCCGGGCGAGGAAATTCCGCTGGATTCGAATTGCGCCGATACTGTCCTGGTAACTTATTCCTTGTGCACAATTCCCGATGCGATTGCTGCTCTCGAGGGCATGCGGCGGGTGCTGAAACCGGGCGGCCGGTTGTTATTCTGCGAGCATGGCAAGGCGCCGGACGAAGAGGTGCTGCGTTGGCAGAACCGGATAAATCCAGCCTGGCGGAAGGTTGCCGGTGGCTGCAACGTCAACAGGGACATTCCAGCCCTGCTCGAAGCCGGGGGATTCAAGCTGCAGACCGATGAGCGAATGTACATACCGGGTTTGCGGGTGCTTTGCTATAACTATTGGGGATCGGCAGTCGCCAGGAATTGAACAAGCGGGCGTCAATAGCGTCTAAAATCACTTCACTCCAGGGCAATGAAAAAATCTATGAATCTTCGGCACCAATTATCGGCCTCTATCGCACTTGTTCTCTTTCTTCTCGTGTTCGTTCATGCGCAGGAAAAAGCAGAGCAGGGAGAAGCTCCCGTCGCCTGCACAATGCAATACGACCCGGTTTGTGGCGAAGATGGCAAGACCTACAGCAACGACTGCGTTGCTGGTGCAGCCGGTATTGGCGTGGCGAGTATGGGAGAGTGCCCACCGGCGGCACTGGCGGACGACACCCGTGTTGCAGATTTGCTCTGTCCGGAGACGTTCGCGCCGGTTTGTGGTTCCGATGGCAATACCTACGCAAATGAGTGCCTCGCCGCAGCTGAAGGACTTGAGGAAGTTACGCCGGGCGCCTGCGCTACGGATATCAAGAGTTGCCCGGACGAATTCGCGCCGGTTTGTGGTGCCGACGGAAATACCTACAGCAATGTTTGTTTCGCTGCCGCCGCGGGGATAGAAGTCGCCGATCTCGGCGCCTGCCTCGGGTCGGGCTGTCCGGCAGATTACGATCCGGTTTGTGGCGTCAACGCGAGAACGTATCGAAATCGTTGTGAGGCCGAGGTGGAACGCATACCGGTTCAGCGAGCCGGCATATGCGATGTCAACAATTGTCCGGAGGTTTTCATGCCGGTTTGCGGACCGGACGGCACCAGTTATGACAACGCGTGCCAGGCCCAGGCTGCCGGCGTCGACCTGGTTACGGAAGGTGCGTGCAACATGAGAGCCTGCCCCAAGATGTACGTACCTGTCTGTGGCGCAGACGACCGAACCTATGGCAACGCCTGTCTTGCGGAGCGCGCCGGTGCACGCATCATGCACGCGGGCCTTTGCGAGGCACAGGGCAGAAACTGCCCTCGCGTTTATCAACCGGTCTGCGGCCTGAACGGAGTGACCTACGAAAACGATTGCCAGCTTGAAAATGCCGGTGAAACGCTGGCCTACGCAGGTGCCTGTGTCGGGCAGTAACTTCCCGCCAGGTTTAATTCGCCGCTTATGCAATCAATCAAACTGGACGTATTTGGCCGGCCCGTTGTCGCAATGCAAACCCTGGAGGGCTGGAAGCTTTTCTATGTTGGCGAAGAAGGCAAACGAAGACCGGCACCGGATATTATCGTTCCGGCCGATGTTCGCGAAGCAGATCTCGAGATGTACCTGGCCGATCTTTGCCATGAATGGTGTACAGCACTTAATCCGACTGTAACGCGCCTGAGTTAAGGTCGCTCAAAGGAGGAGCACCACGTGTTGACAAGAAGATCGCCGTTCAGCAGGATTTTTCATACAACTGCCGATTCAACGAGTGACTCGTGAGCAATATGGAACCAACGAAGTCCTGGTATCCCTACGTGCCGGCGCTGGTCATCTCCCTGCTGATTCTCGTTGTCGCGGGAATTCTTGGCGGTCCGATCGCCGCTGCTATAGCGGCCATGGCGGTGCTTCCGTCGTTGCTCATTGCACACGTTTTGACGTTTGCCTTGCTGTCACGATACTCGCCGGCAACAACACTTGCGGCAATCGGCGTTGGAATTGTTATTTATGTCGTGTCCGCCATCGCAGTCATGACCTGGTTAAGCCTGTTTGGCCCATCACAGATTATGTAGGCGAAAAACACATCTGCATCGAACAACGATAGCTTTGATTACCAGGCTGGCTCCAGTCGCCCGTCATCCGTATCGCGATACGGCATCCAGATCAGGCCGACGATCGGCACATGGACATCGGTCGTCTTCGCCTTGACCTGGATTTCGGTTAACTCCTCGGCCTGGGCGTCGAAGGCGTCATCCAGCGTTTCGACTTCCTTTTCCAAATCGAGGTTCAGCTGTTCCAGATCAGCGGCGACCTTCTTTGCTGTCTGCTTCGCGCGGGCAACATCAGCTGCTTCTTTTTGTGCGCCGGTCGCACTGCGAATAGCAGTGCCCATCTTGCTGGCGGTAGTGCTCGTCAGTTTCTTGCGCCCGAGTACTGCCCCCAGAATAGCGGTACCGAATGAAATGGCTGTATCCATTTTCTTTTTACTGGATTGCTGTTGCTCCCGTTCTATGGCCTGTTGAGCACGAAGCAGTCTGTTCTCCAGGGTCGTCGTCTTCGTTGCATATCGTTTTCTAAGCTTGCCAACGGCCAGGTCGCGCTTCTCGTTCGCCAACAATTGAAGGCGGATCCGGAAATCGCCCTCAGTTTCACCAGCATCCGAGTTAAGGCCGTATTTACTGCTGCTGTAAAGGGTGATGACTTCGTTTTGCCGCACCCAGCGATTGAAGTCGCGACTCCACCCGGTGTAATTCTTGCTATTGGCTGCTGCCGCGGGACATTCTGCGAACCTGGCTTCTTCCTGGCCAACGTCGACGAGGTCGTCGGTTGACAGGGCGAGCGGCTCAGCGTTATCCCAGTTGACGGCAACTGGTCCGTCTTCAAACTCAACAGTAAACAAGCATTCACGTCGTTCGTTCAGGTTATGGCGTGAACTGCCGAAGGTAATATCTGCCGCCGCGACCAGTCGCGGGAAATACTGCAGCCTTTCTCCGGAGCCATGAACGAAATATTGCTTTATTCCCGGCGCGAGCACGGGCGCATCCCCGCCTCGCTCGGAAGGCCTGGTTGCCGGGGCGGGTAACTCACTTGTCGCGACTGCCTTCCTGTCCGACATCAGAGCCTTGATCTGATCTCGAGTCATCGGGCCGGCAAGGTAAGACATCACCCAGCGGGTGTTGAAAACAACAGCCTCGTCCTCGTGGACGTTATGCAGGAGGAAACGCCGTTTACCGAGGCCAGCAAGCGTCTGCTCCATCTGCTGGCGATTAAACTTGCCGCCCTGGCTGGCACCTTCCAGTCCCTCCATAACGCGAGCTTTATCGCGCTCGGTCTGCAGTCGCCCGATGAACCAGGTTCCCGTATTCGAAAGGCCCTTGTAGTCGAGGTCGACCGGGTTTTGCGTTGCCAGGACCAGCCCGAGACCATAGGCGCGAGCCTGCTTCAACAAGGTCAGGAGGAGACGCTTCGTCGGCGGGTTGGCCACTGGCGGCATGTAGCCGAAGATTTCATCCATGTAGAGAATGGCGCGCAGGCTCGAGGTGCCCTGCTGTGCGCGCATCCAGCCGATCAGGTCGTTCAACAACATGGCAACGAAGAACATTCGTTCGTTGTCGTCGAGATGTGCGATGGACATGATCGAGATTCGAGGTTTGCCTGACTCCGTGTACAGCAGCCGACCGGCGTCGAGTGCTTCACCTTCCATCCAGACGCTGAAGCCCGGTGCGGCAAGCAGGTTGTTGAGTCGCATGGCAAGCGCGAAACGATCGTTGGAAGGGTAAAAAGACTCGATATCCATGACACCGATCTTCGAAATCGGTGGTGACTGGATGGCGGCGATCAGCGAGGCAATATCGAGGCCGCGTCCATCCTGCCAGTAGTGATCAAGAATCTGCGAGAGCAGGATGTGCTCTCGACTGCTGATGGGATCTGCGTCAATGCCGAGTAGCGAGAGAATACCGGTCGCCGTGGCCTGGATACGTTCGCGATAGAGATCCGCATCTTCCAGCAGCGACGGTGGTGGCGCAGAAAACGACTGTAGAACCGAGACCGGCTGACCGGCATTGCTGCCGGGTGTGTAAATAGCGACATCGGACTTTTCGCGAAATCTTGCGATACGGTCACCGTCCTGGCCCCATTCGGAAAGTCCCTTCTTCCAGAGTGCGGCTTGTGCTGCGGCGTATTCCTCGGGCGTCTGTCCTTTGTCACTTGCGGCGCGCGTATTGATCCACGGCTGAAAATCCGATGGCGAAAACTCAGGGAAGGTCAGCATCAGGTTGCCGAGGTCACCTTTGGGGTCGATCGCGATGACGGGGATGTTGTCCATCGCGGCCTCTTCCAGGATACCGATGCCGAGTCCGGTCTTGCCGGACCCGGTCATACCGATAATCACAGCGTGCGTCGTCAGGTCCTTGGCATCGTATAGCACGACGTCGTCAGTGGCTTTATCCGCGCCTACGTCGTGCCGCTTCCCCAGATAAAACGAACCCAGTTTTTCAAAGTCAATCATGGGTTCGTACTACGACGATTTGGCTGACGCGACGCGATACATCCAGATGCAAACGAGACCGATAACGACCAGGCCAACGCTACCACCGAATTGCAATGACTCACCTACTGCAAGCACGTCCTGGTCTTCTGTCAGGACGATAGGAATTGCCATCAGGATGCCAACCAGTGCTTCGCCGGTAATAAGCCCGGCGGCGAACAGCATGCCGTGACGCATGCTCTTTTCACCGTCAACACCGCGTTTCGCATGAACCTTGGCAGCAAAGTGCGCGACAAGACCGCCGATCAGGATGGCCGACGAGAGTTCCAGTGGCAGGTAGATGCCGACGGCGACGGCGAGTACCGGCATGCGGAACGACGAGCCTTTCGACTTCAACACCTCATCGCAAATAATGACCAGCACGCCCACGCCCGCGCCAATAAAGGCCATTGTCCACGGTAACCCGCCGTGAAAGACGCCCTGCGCGACTGATGCCATCAGGGTTGCCTGTGGTGCGGCGAGTGAATTTGGATGCTCGGCAGTTGGCACGCCGATGCCATAAGCCTGCAGCAGCAGGTTGAGGATTGGTGCAATCACCAGCACCGAAGAAATCACGCCGACACCCTGCATGACCTGCTGTTTCCAGGGGGTGGCCCCAAGGATGTAACCGGCTTTCAGGTCCTGCATGTTATCGCCGGCAATCGCTGCCGCACAGCATACGACAGCGCCGATCATGATGGCCGCGGACGGGCCGACGGTCGAATCCGCGCCCATCATTGCCAGCAGTACGAGCGAGGCGAAAAGTATCGTTGCGATCGTGATGCCTGAAATAGGGTTGTTCGAAGAGCCGACGAGACCCGCCATGTATCCGGCAACGGAAGAAAACAGGAACCCGGCCACAACCATGATCAGCGTCATAGCGAGGCTGACACCGAAATTCGCGACGATATTCTGGTAGAGAATGAAGATCGGAATGACAAACAGCGCAATACCAATCAGCACGAAATTCATCGGTATGTCCTGCTCGGTGTGGCTGGTTGTGGCTGCAGAGCCGGTCTTGTATTGGGCGAGCCCGCTCTTGATGCCGCCGAGCAGTGATTCACGCATGGAAATCAGTGCCCAAACACCCCCGACGACCATCGATCCCACGCCCAGGTAACGAATCTGCTGGCTCCAAATGGCGCCGGCAAGATCCTCGGCGCTTTCACCGGCGGCATAAAGTGCCGCAAGGTCGGGGCTGTGATCCAGGAAAAAAGTCGAAAAAATCGGAATGCCGACATACCAGGAGATTGCACCACCGGCAAAAATGAGCACGGAAATGTTCAGGCCGACGATGAAACCAACACTGATCAGCGCCGGCGACAGGTTCGTGCCGAGATAGCCGATTGTAGAACCACCGAAATATCGGGCCACCTGGGCGGTTCCGGTCAAAACATGCAGACCCGTCGATAAAAACTTGATCAACGCGCCGGTAATTGCGGCGAGCGCGAGGAACCTGATTCCGCCGGAAGAATCGTCCCCGACTTTAAGGACCTCTGCCGTCGCCTTTCCCTCCGGGTAAGCAAGCTCTTGCTCGACGATCATGGAGCGGCGCAGCGGGATGGTGAACATGACGCCAAGCAATCCACCAATGCCGGCAATTGCCGTTACCCACCAGTAATCGAATACGTCCCAGTAACCAAATATGATTAGTGCCGGCATCGTGAATATCACACCTGCAGCGAGCGATTCGCCGGCAGAAGCGGCTGTCTGAACGATGTTGTTCTCAAGAATATTCGATGTCTTGAACATCCTGAGAATGGCCATCGATATAACCGCCGCCGGAATCGATGCGGAAACGGTCAGACCGGCAAAGAGGCCGAGGTAGGCATTCGCCCCAGCAAGAACGGCGGATAGAATGATGCCAAGCAGGATAGCCTTGACAGTAAGTTGCGGCAGGACGGGCGGTGAATTCATGGGCCTCTCCGGTTCTTATTCTGATGTTTTTTGATCTCCTGCCGTCGTCCGTATGTTTTCGGCAGCGAGCTGGCATTTTAGCCAAATGATACAGCAAAGCCTATTCGGACCGGTGCGGGATGTGGCGATTGTTATGGTACCTTTGGCCCAGCCAATTAATGAGGATCGCACATGATCTATGCCGCTGTCGTTGTTGCCTATGTACTGATGCTGCTGGGCATCAGCGTTTACAAGAGTCGCACGGTTAAATCGGCTGACGATTTCATGGTGGCGGGTCGAAGCGTCCCGGTCTACATGCTCGTCGCTACGCTGGTCTGTACGTGGATTGGTTCAGGAAGCCTCTTTGGCACGGCGGGACTGACGTTTCGAACCGGCGTCTCGGAGTTGTGGTTCTCGGCCGGTGCCTGGGTGGGCATTCTCGTCATCTACAGCATCGCGGCACGCGTTCGGCGCATCGCACAATATACGCTGACCGACCTCCTCGAAAAACGCTACAACCAGCTGGCAAAAGTCCTTGGCACGATCACAATCATCATCGCGTACATGGTCATCGCCGGTTACCAGTTCAAAGGCGGCGGGCGTTTCATCGCGATTTTGTCCGATGGTTCAATCTCCCCGGAAACAGGCATGATCATCGCGGCCTTGCTAATCGTTGGATTCACCGTCCTGGCCGGCATGGTCTCCATCGTGTCGATCGACATATTCAACGGCAGCATCATGTTGCTCGCGATGGTCGTGACTTTGCCGTTCGCGATCAGCAGCCACGGCGGCGTGGATGCCGTCATCACGACCATCCAGCAGACAGAGCCCAGTCATTTATCCGCGATGGGGGGCCATGATTTCATATGGGTTATTGGCATTGCGCTGCCGACGTTCCTGTTGCTTTTGAGCGAGAGCAGCATTTATCAGAAATTTTCCTCGGCCGATAACGAGCAAAATGCCCGCAAAGCCGTGATGGGCATGTTCATAGGGGTCGTCCTGGTTGAAACCCTGATGATGTTGATCGCGCTGGTTGGCTTTGCGATTTACGCGGACGATCCGAGGTTCTTCCTGGCGGATGGCAGCATCGATCGCGCAATGGCAGAAGAGATCATTCTCCGAATCGGATTTGAGCAATTACCCGTCGTTATAGGTTCACTGCTTCTGGCCGCCGGCGCCGCAATCGTAATTTCGACGGGCAACACGTTCCTGATGGTGACGTCAACGAATGTGACGCGCGATATTTTGCAGGCCTTCCTCTTTAAAGACGCGGCACCAGCGCAGGTTGTCTGGATACAGCGAGTATGTATCGTCGTTATTGGACTGCTGGCTTACCTGATGATGAGCCAGTTCGATACGATTCTCGAGATGGCCTTAATGTCCTACACGATGATCGGTGCCTCGCTGGCACCGCCCCTGCTGGCGGCATTCTTCTGGAAGCGCGTTACCCGTTTCGGTGGTGTCGCATCCATCGCAGCCGGGATGTTGACGGTGATCGTGATTGCGGTGCTGAACTCAATTTACAAGGAGAGCGCGGAAGGATTGAACCTGCTCGGGATCTCGTTCCCGATGGACACGGACTACATTGCCATCCCGGCTTTGATCGTTTCAGTTACTACGCTTGTCGTCGCGAGCCTGCTTACAGCCAAGCCCGTAAAGGGCGACTGGGAGGAGTTCATTGAAGCCTGATCAGCTCTATTGTCGAAGCCGGCTTGTGGTCCGCAAAATGCAGCTGCCGAACCTGCCTCATCGAGGCTGGTGAATGCTAGGTTGCCTCCGCATCCTCTTCATCATCGTCATTTTTCCTGATGACGAATATCTTTGACATCAGGATGCCGAGTTCGAACAGCAGATAAACCGGCACAGCGAGCAGTGTCTGGCTGATGACGTCCGGCGGCGTCAGGAACATGCCGACGACAAACGCGCCGAGAAAAACATATGGCCGCGCGCTGGCAAGCTTGGCCGGACTAGTCAAGCCGGTCCAGACAACCAGCACCGTCGCGATAGGCACTTCGAATGCGAGTCCAAAAGCGAAAATTATCGTCGTAATAAAATCGAGATATTTCGAGATATCCGTCTGGACCTCGACTCCCTGGGGTGCGATACCGGTAAAGAATTTAAATATCAGCGGAAAAACGAGATAGTAGGCAAACGCTACCCCGACGTAGAAAAGAACAATGCTCGTCGCCAGCAGGGGCATGGCGAAGTGTTTTTCTTTCTTGTAGAGACCGGGCGCAACGAAAGCCCAGATTTGATACAGCACTACGGGCATTGCAGCGAATAGCGCCACAAAAAAAGTTAGCTTGAACGGTGTGAGCAACGGCGAGGCAACCTCGGTCGCGATCATTTTTCCACCTGGCAGGACAGACACCAGCGGCCTGGATGCGAGCACAAATATGTCCGATGCCCACGGAATCAGGCAGACGAAAATTACGACGACTGCCAACGTGATCTTCAACAGTCGCCCACGTAACTCAATCAGGTGAGACAGCAGCGTACCTTCAGCCAGCTCTTCCTCTGACGTGTCTGCCGCAGCATTTGCGTTCTCTGTCACGGCGTTGCCTTCTCGCTGGCCTGGTCGTCCGCAGGCTCGTCGCGCTGCACGGCATCTTCCCCGGTGCCGGAAGAAACCGCATTGCGATCTGCCTCGCTCACGGCAAGGTCTGACTCATCGTCATAGACTTCGTCGCCGACACCTGTGCCGGCTTCGTCCAGCGCGTGTTCGGGCGAGTAATCGTCGTCATCGCGTGGCACAGCGTGGCCGGTTTCCGCAGCCGTATTCTTCGGTGGTTGTTGCGATGGTTCGCGAGAAGGTGGTGGCTTTATGGTCGGGCTTTTGTTGAGATCAAGCTCTTCTTCGAGCTGTCGTTTCATTACCCGCGTCATCCGCCGCGCCTGGCCAAGCCACCCGCCAAGCTGATTGGCAATGCGTGGCAAGCGCTCGGGACCCAGGACAACGAGCCCGATAATCATCAACAGGATCAGTTCCTGGCCGCCGATTCCAAACATGGTGAATTACCGGCCCGGTGACGGTGCCTGATCCATTTTCATCTGGGGCTAACCGTGGTTTTCTTTGGTGGGTTCTTCGGCAGGCGTTGTGTCAAAACTTGCGTCTTCGGACTTGTCGCCAAGCTTCCCTGTGGGCTCCTTGTCGGCATCGTTCATCGCAGAACGAAATCCCTTGACGGCACTGCCGACGTCGGAGCCGATCGTTTTGAGCTTCTTGGTGCCGAAGATGGCAATAACGATTACTAAAACAATCAATAACTGCCAGATACTGACATTGGACAACATGTCTTTAATCTCCCGGGGCGTTGCCCCTCAATTTTCTCTCAAGACCCCGGCAAGCGGGGTCGAATTATGATCATGATACAGGCGTAAGCGCAACAAAACTGGTCGAAAGTCACGCCTCGAGCCAGAAAGTGACCGGTCCGTCATTGATCAGCTTTACCTGCATATTTGCGCCGAATTTGCCCGTTTCAACACTTGCGAGTTTTTTCCCGCACTCCTCGACGAACCGGTCGAAATACCTGGCGCCGGCCTCGGGAGGAGCAGCACGGGTGAAACTGGCGCGAGTTCCCTTCCGTGTGTCTGCCGCCAGCGTGAACTGGGGTACGGCGAGCAGCTCCAGGCCCTCGTCCAGCAGGCTTCGATTCATGCGGTCGTCATTATCAGGAAATACGCGGTATGTCAGGACCCGCTCCGCGAGGCGCGCCGCGGTGGTCCCGTTGTCCTCAGGCTGTACCGCCAGCAAAACCAGCAGCCCGCGCTGGATGGCACCAATTATAACGTCGTCTACCGTTACGCTGGCTTCGCTGACTCTCTGTATCAGGGCAATCATCGTCCGGGCTTTCATATCCCAAGGAACCGCGGCCGGCCATGATACCGGTGAATGAGGCATTGCCAAGCAGATTCACCGACAGAAAGTCACGGTTTGCCGGGAATTCACCCCTCGCATCGGCTCTTTTGTGCTGTGGCACGCTGTTCGTGTGAGCAGACCACCCGAGCCATGGTTCGTTGTCACGGCGCGACGGCCGGCCGGGCGGTGTCCGCCCAGGGACGGTCGGTACCGGTAAATCCGCTTGCTCGCACCAGGGAGGGAGGCCCCGATCGTCCGGTCGGGGCCGTTTTTCCAACCGGAAGCCCTGTGGATAACCACTATCAAGTCCTGAAAAAGGAAAAAATCATCTATAACTCCCACGATCAAGACAAAATGCCACTAGTGGGCAATTCGATACAAAATGCGCCATATATCCGGCGCGAGTGGAATATTTCAGCCAGCAAAAACGCCTTGCAGCTATCTCCGGGCGCTCTACACTAGGCGGCCGGGACACGAAGCACTGAGGCATCAAAAAGACATGAAGAGACGACAATTCGTAACAGGACTTGCCGCAGCTGCCGGCGTGACCGCTTGCGCGCAGGAACGCGCGGATTGTGCCGCAGAGGGCGCAGCCTCCCAGGAAACATTCGAATGGAACCTCGTGACTTCCTGGCCGCCGGGGCTGCCGGGCCTTGGAGTGGGAGTCGAAAACCTGGCAAAGCGAATTGAAACAGCGTCGGCCGGGCGGTTGAAGATCAAGATTTTTTCCGGTGGTGAGCTGGTACCGGCGCTCGAAGTCCTGGATGCGGTCAGCCGCGGGACCGTGCAGATGGGTCATGACTCGGCTTATTACCATCGTGGCAAAGTGCCCGCTGCCCAGTATTTCACGACCGTGCCTTTTGGCCAGACCGTACACGAGATCAACGCGTGGCTTTATTACGGTGGAGGCCTCGAGTTATGGCGGGAAATCTATGAACCGTTCAACGTCATTCCATTCCCGGCGGGCAACACCGGCGTGCAGATGGCGGGATGGTTCAACAAGGAAATCAATTCGGTCGAGGATCTGAAAGGCCTGAAAATGCGCATCCCGGGCGTCGGTGGTGAGGTAATGCAGCGCGCTGGCGTAACCCAGGTAACGGTACCGGCCTCCGAAATTTTCACCGCTTTGCAGACAGGCTCAATCGACGCGGCCGAGTGGGTTGGACCGTACAACGACATCTCGCTCGGATTGCATAAAGCGGCGCGCTACTACTACTACCCGGGCTGGCACGAGATGGGCCCGATGCTCCAGTGCACCGTCAACAAGGATGCGTGGAACTCATTGCCGGGAGACCTGCAGGAAGTCGTCGCGACTGTCTGCCAGGCAATCAACGATGACATGATGGCTGAGTACACCTGGGGCAACGCGGTTGCGCTCGAGCAAATAAAAGCTGACCCTAATGTAGAACTCAGGCAACTGCCTGATGACGTACTGCGATTGCTCAAACAATTAAGCGAAGAAGTACTCACGGAGATGGCTGAGGCCGATGAGTCCGCCGCCAAAATCAAAGCGTCGTTTGACGAGTTTCAGCGACTGGTGGTGCCGTATCATCGCATCAGCGAACTCGCCTATCTGAAAGCAAGAGAACTCTGATCACAGGGAAAAGCGAACCCCGAATTCTTTTGGCCCGTTTGATGCTGGTCCGGCTAATAGCTTTAACCAGCTGCTCCACTTTGCTCACCCGATGCAACCCCCCACGCAATACAGAAAACGACGACGATTTCGCGGGCCTGCAACGGGCCACCGGAAATTAATTTTGCTTATTGGCCGTACAGGCGATCAGGTAACCAGGTAACAAGGTCGGGGAACAGCGAAAGAATGATCAGTGCAAGGATCTGGATGCCGACAAAAGGAATAACACCGCGGTAAATCTGACCGGTGGTCACCTCGGGTGGCGCGACACCGCGCAGGTAAAAAAGCGCAAATCCAAATGGAGGCGTCAGGAACGAAGTCTGCAAGTTGATCGCGATCATGATGCCAAGCCAGACAGGATCGAGCCCCATTACCAGCAGTACCGGAGCGACAATGGGTACGACTACGAATGTAATTTCGATGAAATCGAGGACGAAGCCGAGGAGAAACATTACGAGCATCACAACACTCATTGCGCCGATCACGCCGCCCGGAAGTGATTGAAGAACGCTGTGAACGCCATCGTCCCCGCCGTAACCCCGGAACACAAGTGAGAATACAGAAGCGCCGATAAGGATCATGAAGACCATGCTGCTGATCCGCAGCGTGCCGCGCATGATGTCGCGCAGGCGTTCGAGAGACAGACCGCGCCTTTGCAGCGCGATCAACATTGCGCCCATCGCGCCGACGCCAGCGGCCTCGGTCGGTGTCGCGAAGCCGCCCAGGATCGAACCAAGCACACCGAGTATCAGCAACAGTGGGGGAGCCAGCGCATGGAGAATCCTGCCAAAAGACACGCGCTCCGCCGAGGTGGCATGTGCCGGCATCGAGGCCGGATTGATCAACGCGATAACAACCAGGTAGACAACGTACAGCACCACCAGGAGCAGGCCCGGAATAAGAGCCCCGGCAAACAAATCGCCGACGGACACAGTCTCCGGTGAAAAGTTGCCGCGAGCCAGTTGCGCTGACTGATAGGCAGAGGACATGACATCGCCCAGCATGACGAGAATGATCGACGGCGGAATGATCTGCCCGAGTGTCCCGGAGGCACATATGGTGCCGGTAGCAATCTCTGGCGAATAACCACGCTTCAACATGGTCGGGAGCGACAGCAAACCCATCGTTACGACTGTCGCACCGACAATTCCCGTGCTGGCGGCGAGCAACATGCCGACAACCGTCACGGATATACCGAGCCCGCCCCGCAAGGATCCAAAGAGCGCGCTGAGCGTCTCGAGCAAGTCCTCGGCGATACGAGCCCGCTCGAGCGTGATTCCCATGAATACGAATAACGGAACAGCGATAAAAGTCTCATTCGTCATGATGCCGAAGACGCGGCTTGGCAACCCGGAAAGGAAAGCAGATTCGAAGCCACCACCAATGACGCCGGCAAAGGCGAAAATGAGAGCCGTTCCGCCCAAAGAAAATGCAACCGGAAAGCCCGCGAGCAACAACACAATGACAGCGGCAAATAACAACAGTGCAACCCACTCCATCGCTATTTGCCCCGTATTTCCGTCAGTGAACGAAGCGCAAGGGACGCTCCTTGCAGCGCTACAGCAATCGGCATCAGTAACAGCATCGATTTCAGAAGGGGGACGAACGGGTACGGTAAGCCACCCGAGTTTCTCGAAACCTCCTTGATGACCCATGATGCCCGGACGTAATCGAACGCCTCGACGAGGAAGAAAACACAAAGTGGAAAAACAAAAATCAATACGCCAAGCAGATCAACGAGCGCGCGTCGTTTCGCGCTCATGTCCCGATAAAAAATATCAACACGAACATGTTCGTCCCGCTGCAATGTGTACGCGGCGCCCAGCATGAAAACCGTTGCGTGTAACCAGGTGAGCGATTCCTGCAGCCAGATAAACCCGCTATCGAGAACATAGCGAATGATGACGATAACGGAGCTAACGACGACCATTACAAGTGTCAACCAGGCAGCAGCCCGGCCGGTCGCTTCGCTGAAGCTGTCGATACCTTTACTGAATGAAGATGCCCTGCTCATTCCACTCAATGACGCCAGAAGGTAGGTGTAATCAGGACAAGCAGCGTGAAAATCTCGAGACGACCGAGCAACATGCCGATGATTGAAATCCACTTCCCGGTATCGCTAACGGTCATGAACCCGGCTGCCACCTCGCCCAGGCCGGGACCCAGGTTATTCAGTGTGGCCGCGACGGCGGAAAACGCTGTTACCTGGTCCAGCCCCGTGGACATCATTGCGAGCAACATGATGCCGAATACGACAATGTAAACAGAGAAAAACCCCCAGACGGCATCTACGACCCGTACCTGGACGGCCGAATGACCGAGCTTGACCGGAATCTCGGCACTCGGATGGACCAGCCGAACAATCTCCCGCGCACCCTGTTTCGCAATCAGCAGCCAGCGAATCACCTTGATTCCGCCACCTGTTGAGCCGGCACAGCCTCCGACGAAACTGGCAAAAATAAGAAGCACCGGCAGAGCGCCGGGCCAGGCGGCGTAATTCGCGGTCGTAAACCCTGTCGTGGTCGCTATCGATACAGACTGAAACAAACCGTTAATCACGGAGTCATTCGGGTCGCTGTACGTGCCGAGGAAGAACAGGGAAAAAATTACGATCGACGACAGCACGAGAAGCACGAAGAAGTAGGCCCGAAATTCGGGATCAAGCGCGTAATGTCTGATCGACACGTTTTTCCAGGCGAAGAAGTGCAGGGAAAAATTAACGCCCGCAAGAATCATGAAAACGATGGCAACGATGTCGACAGCCGTGCTGTCGAAATACCCGATAGACAGGTCGTGAGTAGAAAAGCCGCCGATGGCAACGGTCGAAAACGCATGACACAGGGCATCGAACCAGGGCATTCCGGCCAGCCAGTAGCAGAACATGCACGCCAGGGTGAAAGCAAGATAGACATACCACAATGCTTTTGCGGTTTCTGTGATTCGTGGTGTCAGCTTCGTGTCCTTGACGGGACCCGGAGTCTCTGCACGATAAAGCTGCATACCGCCAACACCCAGCATTGGCAGGACGGCGACGGCAAGTACGATGATGCCCATGCCGCCGAACCACTGCAGTTGCTGCCGGTAGTAAAGAATGGACTCGGGCAGTGAATCGAGCCCGGTGAGCACTGTGGCACCGGTCGTCGTCAGGCCCGACATCGACTCGAACACCGCGTCTGTGAACGACATCGACGGCATGTCAGCGAGGTAAAGTGGTAATGCACCGGCCGTGCCGAGCACCGTCCAGAAAGAAGCGACAACGAGAAACCCGTCCCGCAGGCGCAGGTCCTTGCGTTTGCCACGTACCGGAAACCAGACAACCATCCCGGCGAAAAGGATAAACGCGAAGCTTTCAACGAAAGGCAGTAATGATTGGTCGCGGAACAAGGCGCTGACCAGCATTGGCGGAATCATCGTGACGCTGAACATCATCAGCAGCAAGCCCAGGATGCGTTGTGCAACAGTCCAATTCATTGTCGAATACTATCCTGGCTGTTGAGTCTGGCTGCCATCCGCCAACTTAGACGAAAGAAACGCCGACCTGGAAAAGGTTTTCGATTTTGTCGATCTTTCTCCTGTCGGTCATAAACAGAATGACATGGTCGTCCGTCTCTATCACCGTATCGTGATGGGCCATAATGACCTGGTCTCCGCGCACGAGCGTAACAATATTCGTACCCCGCGGCAGTTTCAGATCCTCGATCTTTCTTCCAACCACGCTGGATGCGCCGGCATCACCGTGTGCGACGGCCTCGATCGCTTCTGCGGCCCCTCGCCTCAACGAGTGCACCTTGACCACGTCGCCTCGTCGTACGTGTGCGAGCAAAGAGCCGATCGTGACCTGTTGCGGTGAAATAGCGATGTCGATCGACCCGGATTCGACGAGCTCGGCATATGACGGCCGGTTAATGAGCGCCATGACCTTATGCGCACCCAGTCGTTTTGCGAGCATCGCGGACAGGATATTGGCTTCCTCCGCATTCGTAAGCGCACAAAAAACATCGACGTTGTCGATATTTTCTTCCAGCAACAATTCCTCGTCTGCAGCGTCGCCAACAAGCACTATCGCCTTGTTGAGTTGCTCGGAAATGACTCGCGCCCGAGCCTGGTCACGTTCAATAATCTTGACCTGGTTGGTCTGCTCCAGTGCGAGAGCGAGCCGGACGCCAATATTGCCGCCACCTGCGATGACGACGCGTCGTACCGGATCCTCCAGCTTGCGCATTTCGCTCATGAATACGCGCACGTCCTGCCGCGCCGCTATAAAGAAGACTTCATCGTCTTCGCGGATGATCGTGTCGCCGTCCGGCTGAAGGGATTTTCCATCCCTGTAAATCGCGGCGATACGACCCTCGGTATTCGGGATGTGCTCTTTGAGCGCGGCAATCTTCTGACCGACCAATGAGCCACGCTTGTCTGCCCGCGCGCCGACCAGTCGTACGCGACCATTGGCAAAGTCGAGAACCTGGAGCGCGCCGGGGTAGAGGATCAGTTGCTCGATATACTCGCACACGAGTTGCTCGGGGCTGATCCTGACATCAACAGGAATAGCATCCTGGGTGAACAGTTTGCGCGAGTTCATGTAATCGGCGGCGCGAATCCGCGCGATCTTGGTTGGCGTGTGATAGATCGTATAGGCCACCTGGCAGGCGATCATATTGGTCTCGTCGGTATCTGTCAGGGCAACGATAATGTCCATATCGTTTGCACCAGCGCGTTCCAGAACATCCGGATAAGCCGCATGACCGACAACGGTGCGGATATCGAGCCGGTCCTGCAGTTCGCGCAGAACGTCGGCACTCCTGTCGACTACGGTGACTTCGTTGGCCTCTTCACGCGACAGATGATATGCCGCTGATGAGCCGACCTGGCCGGCGCCGAGAATTAGTATTTTCATTATGTTTATACGGCCCTGTATCCGGCCATCATTTTACATGAGATCGAGATTGGCATACGCAAGCACGAGGATTTTTGTGCCGACCGTCTCGAAATTGACCTCAACCTGCGCGTGGGCGCCCTGTCCGCTGCAGTTCAGGATGACACCATCGCCGAATTTCACGTGCCGGACGCGCTGGCCCAGGCGAACGCCAAGCTCGGCAGCAGGCGAAATGCTGCCGCCTGATCGCCTCCCTGTGCCCCGCGCAGTGCTGACAGGCCGGCTAACCTGTACCCGTGGACGGATCTCCTCCACGAGTTCTGCCGGGATCTCGGTTATGAATCGCGAAGCCTGGGCGAAACTGTCCATACCATGCAGGCGTCGCTGTTCCGCATGGGTGATATACAAGGTCTCCTTAGCGCGCGTAATACCGACATAGCAAAGTCTGCGCTCCTCCTCGAGCCCATTAGGGTCGGAAATAGACCGCTGGTGCGGAAAAAGGCCATCTTCCATGCCGCACATGAATACCAGCGGGAATTCGAGCCCCTTGGCCGAATGCATGGTCATCAGCTGAACGCAGTCTTCCCAGGCGTCCGCCTGCCCTTCTCCCGCCTCGAGTGCCGCGTGCGACAAAAAGGCATCCAGCGGCGACATCTCCTCGGCCGGGTCAGGCTGAAAACCCCTGGCTGCGCTGACGAGTTCTTCGAGGTTCTCGATACGTGTTTCGCCGCGCTCCCCCTTTTCCTTCCTGAAAAAGTCGATAAGCCCGCTAGCCTGGATGACATGGTCAACCTGCTCGTGCAGATCGAGACCGCTGGTCTCTTTGGCCATGCGCTCGATGAGGTTCAGGAAAGCGACAATCGCCGACGATGCCCTGCCGCTCAATTCGTCACTGGCCACGGCGCCTGCCGCACGCCACATTGAGCAACTGTTTGCCCGTGCGTAGCTGCGCATTGCCTCGAGTGTTCGCGCACCGATGCCACGCGTTGGTTTATTGACAATGCGCTCGAACGAACTGTCATCGTCCCGGTGTGAAATCAGGCGCAGATAGGCAAGGGCGTCCTTGATTTCCTGTCTTTCAAAAAAGCGCAGCCCACCGTAAACGCGATAAGGAAGCCGGGCATTGATCAGCGCTTCTTCAAGCACCCGCGACTGGGCGTTGGATCGATAAAGAACGGCAGCATCGGCGCGTGCATTGCCCTGGTCGCTCCACGTACGAAGCTTGCCGATTACGAATTCCGCTTCGTCCCGCTCGTTGTACGCAGAGTAAACGCGAATCGGTTCGCCCTGGCCGCCCTCCGTCCAGAGGTTCTTGCCAAGCCGGGAACTGTTATTGGCAATAACCGCATTTGCCGCGTCTAGAATCGTCGCGGTCGAGCGATAGTTCTGCTCGAGTTTGACGACTGACGCGCCGGGGAAGTCTCTCTGAAACTGGTGAATATGTTCCACGCGTGCGCCGCGCCATCGATAGATTGATTGATCGTCGTCGCCGACGAAGAACGGGACGCCCTCCCGACCTGCGAGAAGCCTTAGCCAGGCGTATTGAATCGAGTTCGTATCCTGGAACTCATCGACCAGAAGATGCCGGAACCGACGCTGGTACTGAGCAAGCAGCTCCGGATTGTCCCGCCAGAGTTCGTGAGCACGCAACAGCAGTTCGGCGAAATCGACCAGTCCGCCCCGGTCACAGATTTCCTGGTATTGCTGATAGAACGCAATTTGCTGGCGGCGGTTCGGATCGTTGTCGTCGTCGAGGTGCTGAGGTCGCAGCCCCTCGTCTTTCTGTGCGTTGATAAAATACTGAATTTCTCGTGGTACCCAGCGATCGTCGTCAAATTCAAGGTTCTTGATCAGTCGCTTGATAATTCTCAGCTGATCATCGGAATCGATAATCTGGAAATTCTGCGGAAGGCCGGCTTCCTGCCAGTGTCGCCTGAGGAGCCTGTGTGCGAGTCCGTGAAATGTACCTATCCAGAGGTGATTCACCGGCATGTGCAATAGCGACTCGATGCGTCCGCGCATTTCTGCGGCAGCCTTGTTCGTAAAGGTCACGGCAAGCAGGCCCTGCGGCGACACGCCTTCAACGTCTATAAGCCAGGCAATACGGTGGGTCAGGACCCGCGTCTTGCCGCTGCCGGCACCTGCGATAACCAATAAAGGAGCAGCAGAAGCCGTGACAGCTTCACGCTGTGCCTCATTGAGATGCTCGAGAATCGGGGTGACGTCCATGACTGCTTCAGGCTCTTTAAGGGGCCGCAGTCTAGCAAAGTATCAGGACGCCGGAGGGAAAGAAAATTGACCGCGAGGCTGCGGTCCGCATGCATTCGGTGTTTTGCTTAATGTGACCAGCGAACGCCTAGCATGCCTTGTCCGCGATCATACTGAATTCGATAATCATTGGAAGCGACTTCATGCACCCGGTACTCGGCGATAAGATCCAGGTTTCGTGTCATCTCGAATGTGGCGAGAACCCGGCCGGTCGCGGACTCGAGCGTCTTGCGCCCGGACGCCGGGTCGTGAAACGCGAAAGCATTCTCGTAATCATAAATGTTGTAACGAACAGAGGCTTCCAGATCGAAACGCTGACCCAGTTGCAGGTGGAGTTCGGCTCGATAGCTGTCACGCACGTAGTTGTTGTAACCGACATGGCGATCTTCACGGTCGGTGCGTTCGTAGTTAACGCTGAACCACATTGAGTTTGTAATTCTCTGGCGCGCCTCAATTCCCAATTCCGTGTAGTCGTACCGAATTGTGGGATTGCCAAGCGGCTGAGAGCCGTCCAGTTCGAACGCCGTCCTGTCGCCATACCGGCGCGTGTAATATTCAGCGGTCAGTCGCAGCAAAGATGTCGACGTAAACTGGTACTGACCGTTGAGGCCAATGTTCCAGTATTCGTGATCGTATTCCGGAACCTGGCTAACTTCTTCGTAGTTCCACAATTGTCCTTTAGCCCGGGCGCCGACAGTCAGGGAACCATATCGCTTCGTCATCCAGAATTCGGGTCCATAGCGCAAATAAGACATGCGGTCGGATATGTCGACACCGCCAACCTGGCGCTCCAGTCCATCATCGGGGTCATAATAAATTTCACGGTGCTGGGCGATTTTGAAAGCGCTGTATACGCGGGTTTCGCGATCCTCGGTCCGCCGACGGTATTCACTGCCGAAACCCGCCTCCTGCAGATACTCGTTAGCCGCGGTGAGATTCTTATCCTGGTAAAAACGGCCGCCAACCCGGTAACTGCCGAAAAAACCCTCGTTCTCCAGGCTGTTGACCTGGTACTTGGCAAATACATTCACGGGTACATACATACCTGATTGAACTACCGGCGTTACCAGCGGTTGAGTCGGATCGGAGAAGTCGATGTAAGGATCGGATGGCGAGCGGAAGACGTTGTCATCAACACCGGCACCGACGAAAACCCGCAGATCCAGGTTCGTCAGATTGCGCGTACGTTCTTTTTCGGCAGCCTCTATCGTGACGGGTGCACTGGCCCTTAATTCATCTTCGAGCTGACGAATTGCCCGGCGCGCCAGGCGGCTAATGTCGCTTCTCTGTTGCTGGTCCCGAGCACGACGAAACCAGCGAAGAGCCTGGTCAACATCACCCATTGCATAGGCGTTGAGCCCGAGGTTGTAGTGGGAAATTGCAGCGAGCGGCCCGTAGGTCGCAGACTTCTGCAGCGCTTCCCTTGCCCTGGCGTGTTGCTTTGCACGGTAGTGCGCGACGCCGGTATTGTAATGAAGCAACGGCGTATCCATGCCGGCCTCGGCGGCTTCCCTGTAGCGCAGAAGCGCCGCCCAGTAAAGATCGTCGCGAAAGAGGCGATTGCCATCGGCGAATAGCTCACTTGCGGTTGCCGCCATGGCGGGCCCGGCCGGAATAACGCACAGGAGCGCTGCGACGGCGAGCGCGCGCCGCAGAATGCTAATTACCTGGCCAGGCTGTCTGTTGGTGTAACTAAGAATGTCCGGACTCCTGCGAGGATGCCATCCCGCCGATCTATAGACTGAATTCTGCCCGATTATGGAAAATTCGCACTAAATCTTTCTCAACAGTGTGACATGGCGCAAAAAAAATCCCCTCGATCGGTAAAACAACCAGGGGATTTCGGGCGTATCGCCGGAAAAGGGGAACCCGATTCCAGCGATATTTGGCAGTGGATACGATCTTAGATCATATCATCATCGTCCGAACCATCTTCAGGCTCGTCTTCCTCGTCCGGCTCGTCAGTATCGATATCGTCGCCTTCGTCATCATCATCGTCGTCGTCATGATCTTCTTCGTCTTCATCGGAATCGAAATCATCCATATCGTCGAAGCTGTCATCGTCGTCGTCGATCATGTCGTCATTTTCCGCAACGGAATCGTCTCCTGACTCGCGGTCGTCATCAGAATCGTCATCATACGACTCCTCGTCATAGTCACCGTCACCGTAATCGTCATCTTCGGCTTCGAGACCTTCCAGCTCGAGAACGTCGCCGTCGTCGATGTCGGAAACACTTTCAAGCACGACCATCGTGACGTCCGAAAGGTCATCGGGGTCGGCTGACGCTATTGCGGGACATAGCGCTAAACCGGTCAGGGCAAGGCTCGCCATAAATAGTTTGATCTGGTTCATCATCTCTTCTCCATTCGATACTTCGGTTGACCGAAGCTCCTTTTCAAGCAATCAAATTACATTTACGCGCAGTCGAAAAACCTTATCGTCTCCCTCGTGCTGCAGGGTGGCCAACAATTCTCCGCCAACGGGCGAGGTTGCGATCAGTTTGAGTGGCAAAATATTCCGGCCCGCTTTGAGGCTGGTGCGCCAGGTAATTTCTCTTTGCCCGGTAAAGCCCTCAATTTCGATTCCCTCAGGCAACGTTACCGTCATCGACGCTCCGGCCAGCGGAGTGGACGACGAAAAGACGAGATTGAATGTTTGCGGGGACTCGAGCGCCATCGTTACTGACGGGATGGCCGGTTCATCGATATCCGCCGCGGTAAAAAATATTCCGCTGACGATCCAGACCATGAACAAGGCTGCGACCGCGCCGCCAAAGCCAGTCATCACCCAGCGATTACGTTGCCGCCGTGTTCCCTCATGTACTGCCCTGGCGATGGCCCGGTCGTAAAATGCCGCGCCCGGCTGAGGTGCCGTGGAATGTCCGTAGTTTGCCAGGCGTTTCTGCAGTTCACGTTCCCGGTCAACGATCTGCCGGCATTTATCGCACTCACTGACGTGCTGGTCGAACCGACCCGTCAGGGCGTCATCAAGCTCGCCTTCCAGGTAGTCAAATAGCTGTTCAATCAGTGAATTGCAGTTCATTGTTTCCATCCTCGTTACATGCAAACACGCTCAGGCATCTGAATTGGTTCCATCAACAACCAAGATTTCCTGCAGCCTGGCCCTGGCGCGGTGCAATCGGGACTTGAGGGTGCCCACCGGGGTCCCGGTAACATATTGTATTTCCTTAAGTTTATAGCCCTCGCAATCATGCAGCATGACCACCAGTCGATGTTCGTCACTCAAGGTATTCAGCGCATTTTCCAGCTGCATTATGTTATCTCGCTGCTCGGCGTCACGGGCGGGGTCGAGGTTTCCCGGCAATGTATCCAGGCTCTTGCCGGGCAGCTGATCCTCGGTTAAGGCAACCAGCCTGAGGCGCGCAAAGCGGCGTCGGTTGTCGATGAAATGGTTGTACATCACACGGCACAACCATGATCCGGGTTCTTCGATCTCGATGAGTTCGTCGATACGTGGATAGACCTTGATCAGCACGTCCTGAAACAGGTCTTCCGCGTCATGCTTGTTGCCCGCCAGCCGGTAGGACAGCCGGTACAGGCGATCCAGGTGCGGCCTGATCAGCGCATCGAAACTGGCATGCTGGTTGTGATCCGAGGGACTCATAACGCCCGAGTGTAGTGACGAGCGCTCAATTCACAAGCGTGACTTCGTAAAACTGAGAACTGGGGAAGGCCAGCTAAGCGCCGTTAAAGGGAAAGGCGGAGGATGAAATAGTGGTCGATCAACAATGCTGCGAACAGAATCATCAGGTAATTGATGGAGAATCTGAACAGCTTCATCGGCAGCTCGACGCCGTCATCACTCTTCAGGCGGATGGCGTATCTGAGGAACATGCCGCCCAGGATCAGCGCGGACACGAGATAAATCAGCCCGCTCATGCCTGACAGGTAGGGAATGATCGTGACCACCACCATCAGGATTGTGTAGAGCAGGATGTACTGGCGGGTAAATTCATTGCCGTGCGTCACCGGCAGCATTGGAATGCCAACCCGCTCGTAGTCGTCTTTTTTCGCGATCGCGAGCGCCCAGAAATGCGGCGGCGTCCACGTGAAGACAATCAGGAACAGGAGCAGAGCATCGCTGTGAATCTCGCCGGTGACGGCAGTCCAGCCGAGGATGGGCGGAGCTGCGCCGGCTGCACCACCAATGACGATGTTCTGAGGTGTTGACCGTTTCAGATACACGGTATAAATGATCGCGTAGCCAATCAGCGAAAAGAAAGTCAGGATCGCTGTCAGTGGATTGATCACAAACCATAGCAACAGCATCGAGATGACGCACAGCACAATCGCGAAAAACAATGCATTCGCTTCAAGCAATTTTCCCTGCGGGAGGGGACGGTTATGGGTCCGCGACATCTGCACATCGATGCGCGCATCCAGGACGTGATTAATGACGGCCGCCGACGAGGCAGCGAGGCCGATACCCAGCGAACCGATAACGAGAGGGGTCATTCCGGGCCAGCCGGGAACCGCGAGCACCATGCCGACAATTGCCGTGAAGACAATCAACATCACGACCTTGGGCTTTGTCAGCTCATAGTAGTCGCGCCATTGAATACCTTGTTGCAGCGTGCTTGTGGTCACGTGGTCACCCTATTCGGGACAGCTCCAGCAAATGTTTCAGGTCATCTGCCATGTCGCCCGGCGAAACATCCGGGGAAAAGTACATTATCAGGTTATCGAGCGGGTCAACCAGGTAGATTCCCCCCGGTGGTACCTCTTTCGGTAGCCTCTCTTCCAGCAATGCGCCGAGAGCCCTGTCATTTATAGTTATCAGGCCCCGGTGCTGGTCATTGAGAAACACTTTATCCGGCAGAGAATCACCGTGCAAGAAGACGCGGCCCACCCGGTCCATATCCTTGCCCAGCATTAGCCGGATCTGGCGGAGCCTGTAAAGCGCCTCACTGCAGGGATCGTCACAAGTTGCCTCATTAGCGTACACCAGGCGCCAGGGTGCATCAGTTGCGGAAAGAAACGGAGAATCCCCGACGGTCTCCGCCAGGTTAACGATGGGTGTCAAAAGTTCGCCATGGTTGGTCCTTCCGGTCGGCCGAAGCTGGCCGGACATATACATCCAGGTCGCAAAGATCAGCGGACCAAAAAAGACCAGCGCAATGATCGCAATCTGAAGTCGGCCGCCTTTACCCAGTTGTTTTGTCACGTCGTCGTCCTTTTCGCAGGTTCCAGATGAAAATTGCGACAATGGCCATCGCCATTGCAAACCACTGGAATGCATATCCGTAATGAGTCATTGGTCCACTGACGTTGGGCTGCCATTGCCTCACGAAGCCATCTTTGTCGTCCGGGTTCAGCAGCAGCAGCGCTGGTAACAGCGCCTCGCCGAGTTCCGCCGCAACTTCATCCCGATTCGGATAGACGGCGATCCGCGGCCAGTCATCCGAACCTTCGAAAGCCTCGCCCGGCCGAATAGCGACTCTTGGCAGGTGCCCTACAAGTCCCCGTACTGTTCTCAGTTCATCGTCGACATCCAGCGGTGGTATTTCTCCCGCCGGTCCGGATTTCCGGATCCAGCCACGGTTGACCAGCAGCAGGGGATGATTCGAGTTGGGTTTGAATGGCGTTATGACGTAATACCCTGGCCGGGAATTCACCACGATATTGTCAATCAGGATCTGTCGGTCGGTAAGGAACCGGCCGTCCAGTTGAATACGGTCGAATTCCTCGAGCGATTCAAAGTTAGTCACCCTCGAAAAGGGCGCATCACCCTCAAACAGCTCCAGCATGGCCACTTTCTCGGCGGCCCTGTCCAGTTGCCAGAAAGCAAGTGAAATGAACAAGACAAAGAAGATCAGTCCCGCAATCGGCGGAACAAATTTTCGAATGAGCGGCTTCTCCATTAGATCTTCGATCACGATATACTCTCGCGCTTTGTCGTAATTCGGATATTAACCGGTCTGATGAAACTCGTACTGCTCATTATATTGCTGGCGATAATGATAAGCCTTGGCTCCGGACTCTGGTTCCTGGCAAAAGATGATCAGGGATCCGCCCGCGTCCTCACGGCGCTTAAAATTCGCGTCCTGTTATCAGCCGTATTAATCGGCTTTCTGCTGTTTGGCTATTTCCAGGGCTGGATCTTTCCCAATTCGTCGTCGTAAAGTGAGACGGTTCCTTTGCCCCGTACGAATTGCTATGGATCAAAGCCTGTCAAGTCGTTCGCCAGAACAAATGGTGAACCGATTCGGTTTTGCTACTGCGAGCTTTTAATTTCAAGCGCTCTCGCCCGAAAAATCATCGCGTACATCCTTTAGGCCCAAATCGCTCAAACGTAAACCTCAGAAAGCTGCGGATTGATCTCGACCATCCTGGTCGAGACCTTCGCTTTGCGAAGGCGCCTGAAGGCGTCCAGATTCGCTCCCGGCGAATCTGTGATCTTTAGCGCTCCCGGTAACTTTTACCCGTCACATCCAGTAAACAAATACGTACAGGCCAATCCACACGACGTCGACGAAATGCCAGTACCACGCTGTTGCCTCGAAGGCGAAATGTCGATCGGGTGTAAAATGCCCTTTCATAACGCGTAGCCAGATAATAGTCAGCATGATCGCGCCAATGGTGACGTGCATGCCATGAAAACCTGTCAACATGAAAAACGTGGAACCGTAAATGCCTGACGACAATTTCAGGTTCATGTGTTGATACGCTTCGATGTACTCCTCGGCCTGCAGAAAAACGAAGAAAAAGCCGAGCAGGAATGTCGCCGCGAGGAACACCTTCAGCAGGTTGCGCTGGCCGTTAATCAGCGCGTGATGGGCGATCGTCACCGTCACACTGCTGGTCATCAGGATCGCGGTATTGATGAGCGGCAGGCCAAACGGGCCCATTGCTTCGAAATCTCCACCGACATTGCCGGGGCCATTGGTTGGCCATGTATTTTCGAAGCCACTCCAGACGAGCAAATTGGTAAAGAAATTGTTGCTGTCACCGCCAAGCCAAGGCACGGACATGTTTCTCGCATAAAACAATGCGCCGAAAAATGCCGAGAAGAACATGACTTCCGAGAAAATGAACCAGAACATTCCCATGCGAAATGACATGTCGACCTGGTTGTTGTAACGACCGGCCTCGCTTTCCCCGATAACTTCGCCAAACCAGCCGATCAGCATGAAGATAACGATTGCGGCACCGCTCATCATTATCCAGAAACCGGTATCGGCACCGTTCAACCAAACCGATACACCGACCATTAGGAAAAACAGTCCTGTGGAACCAACGACAGGCCAATGGCTGCCATGGGGTACGTAATAGCGATCTTCAGCGTGTGACATTGTGACTTCCGGTTTTGCTGGCTGAGTGTTCCGGGTGCGCCATTTCTGCGGACTCATCGGTCAGCCTGGCGGTATCGAAAAACGTGTATGAAAGTGTAATTGTGTCTATGTAATCTGGAAGGTCCGAGTCGACGATAAATCGAACCGGCATTTCCTTTTCCTCACCAGGCAAAAACTCTTGCGTGGTAAAGCAAAAACATTCGAGCTTTTTGAAAAAGCTTGCGGCTTGTTGCGGTGCGACGCTGGGAACCGCCTGGGCAATCTTGTGTTTGTCTGTCAGATTGCGCGCAATAAAAGTGGCCTCGTAGATACCGCCGGGATGAACAGTCATGCTATCCACAGATGAATGAAACTCCCATGGCGCGTATTGATTGACCGTTGTAACGAACTCGAGCTTGAGCTCACGATCTTGATCGACCATTTCTACGACATCGACAGCGGCCGAATTTGCCGTCTTCCCGCCGAAGCCCGTGACCTCGCAAAATGCGTCATAGATCGGTACCAGCAGGAAGCCGAATCCAAACATAGCGACGGCCAGCGCCAGGAGCCGAAACGACAGCGCCTTCGTACTGATTGGTTCAGGTTGTCCGGATTTTTGCATGATGTGTCAGGCCCGCAGAACGCCCATCAGGATAAATCCACCATAAAACGCGAGTGCTATCAGCGTCAGGATAATCGCTGTCTTGCGAATACCCTTTCTGGTTGAGTCGTCCATGTTGACATCCGGCGTCATGAAAATGATGTATCCGACGAGATTCTCGGTGGCGTTTCGAATGTGTGGTACGGCGCCGGGGAAGGCACTGTCCATTCGAGACCACGCGGGCTGTCCCAGACTTCCTGGCTGGCCACCGTTCCCTTCTTGCGGACACATTGAATCACGACATATACGAAAAGAAGTTGCGACAGGCCAAAGCCGATTGCGCCGACACTGGCGATTGAATTGAAATCCGCAAACTGCGTGGAGTAATCGGGGATGCGTCGTGGCATGCCGGCCAGTCCGAGGAAATGCATCGGGAAAAAGGTCACGTTGACGAAAATCGTCGATAACCAGAAATGCAGCTTGCCCAGGCTTTCGTTGTAGTAATGGCCGGTCCACTTCGGCATCCAATAATACACGGCCGCCATCAGGCCGAATATCGAACCCGGGACAAGAACGTAATGGAAGTGTGCGACCACGAAATAGGAGTCGTGGTACTGGATGTCGGCCGGCGCGATGGCGAGCATCAGGCCGGAAAATCCACCGATCGTAAAGAGGAACAGGAACCCTAGCGAGAACAACATGGGTGTCTCGAACGTCATCGCGCCCTTCCACATGGTTGCTGTCCAGTTAAAGACTTTTACTCCGGTTGGCACGGCAATAAGCATCGTGGCAAACATGAAGAACATCTGGCCGGTCAGCGGCATACCCACGGTGAACATATGGTGCGCCCAGACGATGAACGAGAGAAATGCGATGCTTGACGCGGCATAAACCATCGAATCATGACCGAAAAGTGGCTTCCTCGAAAACGTCGGAATGATCTCGGATACGACGCCGAAGGCGGGCAGGATCATGATGTAAACCTCGGGATGGCCGAAGAACCAGAAGATGTGCTGGAACATGACGGGGTCGCCGCCACCGGCTGCGAGGAAGAAACTGGTACCAAAGAACTGATCGGTCAGCAGCATCGTTACCGCCCCGGCAAGCACCGGCATTACAGCAAGCAACAGGTAAGCTGTAATGAGCCAGGTCCAGACGAACATGGGCATCTTCAACAGCGTCATGTCCGGCGCGCGCATGTTGATGATTGTTACGATGACGTTGATCGCGCCCATGATGGATGACAATCCCATCAGGTGCACCGAGAAGATCAGGAACGGGAACGCGTCGCCAGTTTGCAGAACCAGCGGGGGATACATCGTCCAGCCGCTTGCGGGCGCACCACCCGACATGAACAGGGTGGAGCCGAGGATGCTGAACGCGACCGGCAAAATCCAGAACGACCAGTTGTTCATTCGCGGCAGGGCCATATCAGGCGCACCGATCATCATCGGTATCATCCAGTTCGCCAGGCCGACAAAAGCCGGCATCACGGCACCGAAGACCATGATCAGCGCGTGCATCGTGGTCATCTGGTTGAAGAATGAAGGGATGACGAATTGCAGCCCGGGCGAAAATAACTCGGTGCGGATGATCAATGCCATCGAACCACCGGCGAAGAACATAACCAGGCTGAAAATAAGGTACATCGTTCCGATGTCCTTATGATTGGTTGCATATAACCAGCGGCGCCAGCCTTTTACCGGACCGTGATCGTCATGATCCGCATGCGCATCTGCTACAGCACTGCTCATTTCAGTTCTCCGTTGACGTTCGCCATGGGCGTCGCGTCACCTTTTTCATTGTCCAGCCAGGCCTGAAAAGCCTCCGGCTCGACCACTTCAACAACAATCGGCATATAGCCGTGATCCATGCCACATAGCTCGGCACACTGTCCGCGATATACACCCGCAACCTCGGCCTTGAACCAGGTTTCATTGATGAAACCAGGAATGGCGTCCTTCTTGATGGCCAGGTCTGGTACCCACCACGAATGCACGACGTCGTTCGATGTCAGCAACACGCGAACTTTTGCGTCCTTCGGGACGACCAGGCGGTTGTCGACATCGAGCAGGTAATTCTCAACGGTGCTGGGATCGATTCCCGAGCCCAGGCGTCTTGCTGCCATGCTCGGCCGGGACAGTGAGCTGTAGAAAGCGACGTCTTCACCCTGGTAGGAGTAGTGCCATTTCCACTGGTAACCCGTGATGACCACAGTCAGGTCCGGATCACGCGTGTCCTCGAGCTTGATCATTAGTTCGGCTGAGGGCACAGCCATGATCAACAGGATGACAACCGGAATCGTCGTCCAGATAACCTCGGCGGTCATGCTGTGCGTGAAGGAAGCCGGCACAGCACCCTTGGATTTCCGGTGATTGATGAGCGAGTAGATCATCGCTCCAAACACCACAACGGCAATCGCAACACACCACCAGAAAATGACCATGTGGATTTCATAGGTCTCGGCGCTGAGCTGTGTCACGCCCTTCGGCATGTTCACAGCCCAATCGGCCATAGCGTTGCCGCCAAGTAGCAGCGCGAGTACGCCCGTAGACAATTTTCGAATCATTAAATTTTCATCCTGCAGAATGGCCCGGGCCACCGCGATCAAACATTTTCTTATCCAGTGCTCTCCGCCGGCAATCGGTAGTCCACGCAGCGACGAGAACCACTAACTTCAGATAACTATCTGAAATTATTGAAGTTTCTGTGGGGCGCGAGAGGATCCGGCGCGCGTCGGTCGAAAAGCACGCGAAGTTTACTGAAAGGGGTATCACCATGCAAACCCGTGTGTGCGTCAGGAGGCATCCAAAATAAACAAGAATAACAATCATTTACATGTCCGCGGTCGGCATCGAGTCGCCCTGGGTCATGACACGGAATTTATCGGCGCGAGCGCCTTGTTATTGCCGAGGCATCGAGAAGGTATTCGCCTTCCCTGCTTCGCGGTCCTGACCCCCATGCATGTCCGTAGACAAGCTCGAGGTTCAGTGCCAGCTCTCCGCCATGAAAACTCCTGGCAAGTTCTTCCTCCATTTTCCTGAAGCGACCCTTCCCGGTCAGGGTCTTGCGACGGTTGATGAGACTGTTACGGGCTCCTCCGGCACTAAGATCACGATACAGCGTGGCCGCATCCCGGTACGTTACCGCGAGGCGATCGACATCCACAACAGGGTCGGAGAGGCTTGCCTGCAGCAGTGCATCGCCGACGTCGTGCATATCGGGAAAGTCATTGACGTGATGATATTCGCGGTCAACCGACCAGGCATTGCGCAGTTCCCCGAGACTGTCAGGGCCGAGCGTCGCAAACGCAAACACTCCTCCTTTTCTGAGGACGCGGGCAATTTCAGTGAAGCAAGCCTGCAGGTCGACAATCCAAGGCAACAAAAGATTCGCGAACACGAGGTCGATGCTGCCGGCCTGGAAGGGCAGTTGCATGGCATTACCCTGAACCTCGGTCAGCCCGGACCGGAAGGGTTTCTTGTTCCTGGCCAGCTTGAGCATCTCTCCTGACAGGTCGAAACTGATAACGCGGCTTTTCCTGAACGTTTTACAGAGCTCCCTGCTACCGCGCCCCGATGCTGATCCAAGGTCGAGAACCCATGCCGGGTTTAATATGAGAGGCGCGAGTCTCTCGGTGAGCCCGTCAAAGCCGGCCCGGTGCACGAAATCGGCAGCGGCGA
Organism: Woeseiaceae bacterium; assembly: GCA_024640345.1. Classification (GTDB taxonomy): domain Bacteria; phylum Pseudomonadota; class Gammaproteobacteria; order Steroidobacterales; family Woeseiaceae; genus SZUA-117. The sequence goes on along the minus strand of JAHEFD010000003.1, from coordinate 66,754 downwards.
AATGCGGGGCCGCACGATCGAATCTTCGGCGGACATCCTCAAGCTTCAGTGTGCCTCTGTTCGCGGTCATGTGCGCAGTATACTTTTTCGGGCGACAAAGGCCGGATTTGGTCGATGCGCCCTCGCTGCCCTTGCCGGATGCTCATCGGATGAGTCTCCCGATACCAGATCTCGTATTGCGCCACACCTGCGTCTTCTGCGGAGAGGTCTGGCAAACCGATCGTATTTGCGAGCGCTGTCTTGACACCCTGCCCTGGAATCGCACGTTCTGCGAGCGCTGCGGACAACCAGTTGTTGAAGGTTTGCCGCACGAGGTTTTTTGCGCAGCGTGCCAGAAGCGGCTGCCCGCCTATGACAAGGCTCGGTCACCACTGCATTATGCTTTTCCGGTTGATACAGCATTGAAAGCGATGAAATTCCATCGCCAGCTAATGTACGCGCCGGCCTTCGCGTCACTACTGGTCTCCCTGCTGAAATCGGAGTTCAGCGACTGTGATGGCCTGGTCGCAGTGCCCCTGCATCGTTGGCGGCACATCACCCGCGGCTTCAACCAGGCGGCTGAACTGTGCAAGGAACTGGCGAAACGGACAGGCCTTCCTGTCCTCGACTCTGTCGCCCGGGTTCGTCCGACGAAATCGCAGTCCGGCCTTAGTTCGGCAATGCGAAAAAAGAACCTGCGCGGCGCCTTTGCGATAAATGGCAAGCCAGTTCCTCGTTATCCGCTGGTTATTGACGATGTAATAACAACGGGCGCCACTTGTGAGCAGTTGGCGAGAGCCCTGAGGAGTGCGGGAGTCGAGCGGGTCGGCGTATTGACCGTGGCCCGCGCATCAACTGTCTTCAGACAGGGTAGACCCTGATAGAGCGGTGATTTTTTTGCAGCACACTTTTCCGGGGTTTGCTCTTGTAAGTCTGCCGCTTATGCCGGTCGTTCATTTTCATGGCGCCGGCGAGCCGGTCGCAAAAGTGTAATGCAGCACGATGCCGATGAAGATGATCATGCCAATATAGTGATTGTGCAGGAACACTTGAAAACAGGCGCTGGGTTTTCGATCGCGCGCGAGCCACTGGTGATAGGCCATGATGATTGCCGCAACACCGATTGCGCCGAAGTACCATATACCCAGCTCAGCCATGTTACCGATAAACACAAGAGCCGTGAGCATCAGCAGCTGCAGGCCGCCGATGACAAAAAGGTCCGCGTCTCCAAACAGGATTGCCGTCGATTTGACCCCAACCTTGAGATCGTCCTCGCGATCGACCATGGCGTAGAAAGTGTCGTAAATGACAGCCCATATCAGCGCGGTGCCAAACACGAGCCACGCGATCTGCGGTGCCTCGCCGGTTTGTGCGGCAAACGCCATAGGTACGGCCCAGCCGAAAGCCGCACCAAGAACGAACTGGGGAATCGACACGAAACGTTTGATGAATGGATAAACAACGGTTAATCCGGCAGCGATGATCGCGAGCACCTGGGCCGGTCGATTTAGCATTGCTGCGAGGCCAATTGCGACAAGCGCGAGAGCAACGAACAGGGTGATCGCCTCCATCGGTGCAACAGCGCCTGAGGCGATGGGGCGCGTGCGCGTCCGCTCGACGTAGGGGTCGATATTCCGGTCTGCAAAATCATTCAACACGCAACCGGCCGAACGCATCACGATGACGCCCACGATGAACACGAGAAAGACGCCGGCATCCGGATGTCCTTTACCGGCGATCCACAAAGCCCACAGTGTTGGCCAGAGCAACAGCCAGACACCAATCGGCTTGTCCAGGCGCATCAGCTGAACGTAGTTCCTGAGTTGTACGATGATGCCCGGCGCCATGGACCTTGCTGTTTTTTTCGGATTGGGACTGTTCATCTGTCGGTATGGATCGATGCCTGGTGGGTGACAGCTGCAAAAATACCAGATTCAGACTTTGCCGTACTGATGCGCGTCGCCGAGCCAGCGCCGTATGATGGTCCTCGCGGCATCCGGGTAGTGCAGATGTATGGTCTCCGCACTCTGCTGCACGGTTGGCATCAGCGCCGCGTCGCGGACGAGGTTGGCAATGCGGTACTCGGGAAGGCCTGTTTGTTTCGTTCCGAGCAGTTCGCCGGGGCCGCGAAGTTCCAGGTCACGTTGTGCGACAACGAAACCGTCATTGGTTTCCCGCAGAACGGCAAGCCGGTTTCGTGCAAGTTGCCCCAACGGCTGTTTGTAAAGCATGACGCAGTGACTTTGCTCGGCGCCGCGCCCTACCCGGCCGCGTAGCTGATGTAGTTGCGACAGGCCCATCCGCTCGGCATTTTCAATGATCATCAGGCTTGCGTTAGGCACATCTACGCCCACCTCAATGACGGTTGTCGCGACCAGCACGTCAACGCTACCGTTCTTGAACGCGCGCATGACCTTGTCCTTCGCGGGGTGCTTCATGCGGCCGTGGACCAGTCCGACGCGCAAGTCACCCAGGGCTTGCGTCAGCATCTCATAGCTGACTTCGGCGGCCTGGTAGTCGAGGACTTCGGATTCATCAATAAGCGGGCAAACCCAGTATGCCTGTTGACCACGGGAGCACGCCTGCCGCACCCGCTCGATAACTTCGCTCCGCCTTGTGTCTGGCAGCGCAATGGTTGTCACTGGTCGTCTCCCCGGCGGCAGCTCGTCGATTACTGATGTATCGAGGTCAGCATAAGCAGCCATCGCCAATGTCCTCGGGATCGGCGTTGCAGTCATGACCAGTTGGTGTGGATGTCCGCTGCCACCAACACCTTTATTTCTAAGCGCTACACGTTGATGTACCCCGAAGCGATGTTGCTCGTCGATAACGACCAGCGCGAGATTGTCAAAGTCGACGCCCTCCTGGAACAACGCATGCGTCCCGATAATGATTTTTGCCTTGCCTGTCTGGATCGCTTCAAGGGATGCCCGTCGTTCCGATTGTTTCTGGCTGCCTGACAGCCATGCCAACTCGACATCAAATTCGCGAAACCAGTCTGCGAAGCTGGTCCAGTGCTGCTCGGCCAGCAACTCGGTAGGCGCCATTACTGCCGCCTGTACACCGGACGAGACAGCCTGCGCGCACGCGGTCGCCGCCACGACGGTCTTTCCCGAACCAACGTCGCCCTGGATCAAACGCATCATCGGGTGTGGTTCTTTCAGGTCGGCGGCAATTTCCGCGACGACACGCTGTTGAGCGCTGGTGAGTTGATAGGGCAGGCTGTCAATGAATCTCTGCGGTAGCCCCGAATTGTCGCCAAGCGCAACGGCTGCCTCCTGGTTGGCGAGGTGCCGCAGGTTTCTGAGGCTCATGTAATGAGCCAGCAGTTCCTCGAACGCCAGCCGGACCTGGCAGGGGTGCTTGCCGGCTTCGATGCTGGCCAGGTCAACATCGGGCGGTGGCGTGTGCAGGTAACTCAGGGCCTCGGAAAGTTTCGGCAGCTGAAGTTTTTCGAGAATCGTCGATGGCAGCAGTTCCGCAGGAGCCTCTCTCCGCATTATCGACAGGGCCTGGGCGACGAGATTTCTCATGCGACCCTGCTGAATACCCTCGGTCATCGGGTAGACGGGCGTCAGCGCGTCCGTGACCGTGGGGCGCTGGCCTTCGCGCAGTATCCGGTACTCGGGATGAACCATCTCAGGTCCGAGAGGCCCGGCGCGAACGTCCCCGAAACACGTCACCGTGAGCCCGGCCTGGAATTGCAGCAACTGCTGCCGTGAGAAATGGAAGAAGCGCAGCGTCATCTGTCCGCTGCCGTCGCCAATCCGAACCAAAAGGTTGCGCCGCCCGCGGTATACCGTTTCGGCCAGCAGCACCTCTCCACTGACGAGGCAACGCATACCGGGTCGGACGGATCCGATTCGATTGAGTTTCGTCCGGTCTTCATAGCGAAACGGGAGTAGAAAGAGGACATCCTCGACCCTGAACAGGTCGAGACGTTCAAGTGTCTTGGCCAGCGCAGGGCCGACGCCCTTCAGAACGGTTAACGGCGCGGCGAGACTGGAAGCCGGTTGATTTCCACGATTATCCACGCCGGCCCGTCGTTCCGTTTAGAGAGCCAGTATAGCCTCGGCTTCAATATCGACGCCCTTTGGCAAGGAGGCAACCCCCAGCGCGGCACGCGCGGGATACGGCTTCTCGAAGTAGCTTTCCATCACGCTGTTTACTGTGGCGAAGTTGCCGAGGTCAGTCAGATAAATGGTGAGCTTGACGATCTGGTCGAGATCTCCGCCAGCCGCCTCTGCGATCGCACGAAGGTTGCTGAAAACCTGGTGCGCACGGGCTTCGAAATCACCTTCGACAATTTCCATCGTTGCCGGGACCAGGGGAATCTGTCCAGACATGAACACCAGGTTGCCGACCTTGATAGCCTGCGAGTAGGTACCAATAGCGGATGGTGCGTCAGCGGTTACTACGGGGTTTTTGCTCACTTCATTCTCCGAGCTGTATTTTTCATGGCGTTGTCGCGACTGACCCGAATGACATTCTGCATTTTGCGTACGTTGCGCAGGATGCGTGCCAGGTGAACGCGATTCTTGACTTGCAGGAGGAAGGTCATCGATGAAATATCTTCATGATGATTATTGACGGAAACTTCCTCGATGTTTGACTCCGAGTCGGCGATGACGGCAGCGACTTCCGCCAGTACGCCGGTTTTGTCAACGGTCTCAACCTGTATCTGGCTGGAAAAGTCGCGGTCAATGCCTTCTTCCCAGCTGACGGTTATCCACTTGTTTGGTTGTTTGCGAAAGTTGGCCAGGTTGCCACAGGAGTTCCTGTGAATAACGACGCCACGACCAGTGCTCAGGTAACCCATCACATCATCGCCCGGTATCGGGTAACAGCATTTTGCATAGCTCACCACCATGCCCTCGGTGCCGGCGATGACAAGGTTGGCCGATGTGGGTTCCGGGCTGTCTTCTTTCTCGCCGATCAGGAATCGGGCCGTGAGCGGCGCCAGTCGTTCGCCGAGTCCCAGTTGCTCATAAAGTGCATCCGCATCCTTGATTCCCAGTTCTTCGAGCGCTTCATGAAGACGAACTTTGCCGACCTTTCGAACTGATGAGCCAAGGTCCTTCAATGAACGGTCGAGAAGTCGCCTGCCGAGATCGATCGATTCGCTAGAACGCATGTTCTTCATGTATTTCTGAATCGCCGTTCGGGCTTTCGCGGTGGTAACAAAAGAGACCCAGTTTGGGTTCGGCTTTGCGCCACGAGCAGTAATGATTTCAACCGTCTGGCTGTTTAGCAGTGTTGAGCGCAGTGGCACGAGCATTCGATCGACCTTGGCGGCTACACAACGGTCGCCAACATCTGTGTGAACGGCGTATGCGAAGTCAACGATCGTCGCCCCCTTGGGCAGCGGCATGATGTCGCCCCTGGGCGTAAACACATAGATCTTGTCGGGAAAGAGATCGACCTTGACGCTTTCCAGGAACTCCTCGGATGTGCCGGTCTGCTGAATCTCGTTCAAACGGGCCAGCCAGTCCCGCGCGCGGCGTTGTGGCGTCGCTATCGATTTGTCGATGGCTTTATATTGCCAGTGGGCAGCAACGCCTGACTCGGCGACCCGGTCCATATTGGTCGTGCGAATCTGCACTTCCAGCGGTAGTCCCTTTGGGCCGAAGAGCGTTGTGTGCAGTGACTGGTAGCCGTTGATGCGCGGGATGGCGATGTAATCCTTGAAGCGACCCGGCATTGGCTTGTACAGGCCGTGCACTATGCCGAGAACGCGGTAACAGGTATTTACATCCGGGACGATGATTCGAAAACCGTAAACGTCAACTACGTCGCTCATGAGGCGTTTCTTACCCGCCATCTTCTTGTAGATGCTGTAAAGGTGTTTTTCGCGCCCGCGCACATCGCCCTGAATGCCTTCGTCCACCATTGCTTTCATGATGCGCTCGGAGATTTTCCTGACGATCTGTCGCTGGCTGCCTTTGCTCCGCTTCAGCGCGCGATCGAGCACGGCGTATCGAAAAGGATAAAGGTAACGAAAACCAAGGTCTTCAAGCGCGACTTTCATGTGGTTGATGCCAAGGCGATTGGCAATCGGGGCATAAATTTCGAGCGTTTCTCTCGCGATGCGGGCCTGTTTTTCACGAGGCATCGCATCCAGCGTTTCCATGTTGTGCAAACGATCGGCGAGCTTCACGAGAATGACACGGATGTCCTCGATCATCGCCAGCATCATCTTGCGAAAGCTCTCCGCCTGCGCCTCGGCGCGGCTGGTGAATTCCATTTGGTCGAGCTTGCTGACACCGTCAACTAAAGTCGCCACCTCTTTGCCGAACAACTCCTCAAGTTCGGAAACCGGCACATCGGTGTCTTCAATTACATCATGCAATATCGCAGCGATAATTGTCTGCGAATCAAAATGCATGTCGGCAAGCATTTTTGCCACGGCGACGGGGTGAGAGATGTAGGGCTCCCCGGACATTCGGGTTTGCCCCTGGTGGGCGATGGCACCAAATTCATACGCCTTGAGAACCAGCTCGACCTGCTCGGCAGGAACGTACGCCTCCAGCGTTTCTATGAGCTGCCTTAAATCCTTGCTACGCCTGGCAGACGTACCTGGAAGTCTAGCGAGTAAAGTGGCGGCGTAATCCATGACCCATAATAGCTCGAAGCTGGAGCAGCCGCATGGACGGAGGGGCTTTAGTTATGGTCAATCGCCGATCGAGATTCCACGCATCGGCATCATTTCATCCAAAGATTCAGGCTGCATGAACTCTTCCGTGGAGGGCTGCTCGATCTCTTCCAGGATTGACGGCGTAATGTGACCTTCGGCGATTTCACGCAAGGCAACAACAGTGGGCTTGTCGTTCTCAAGCTCAACCAGCGCATCCGCGCCATGTGCGACCCGGCGTGCACGCTTGGCGGCGACGAGTACCATTTCAAAAATATTGTCTATGTTTTGCAGACAATCTTCGACCGTAATTCTGGCCATGTGATCCTTACTCCAATACCTGCCCGGCGGGCACTTTCAAAAATCAAGACCCACCAGTCTATCCCAATTCGGGATGGCTAAACCAGAATATTTTCGATCCTGGCCCTGATATCAGGGTTATTCGTGAGGCTGGCTTCCCCTTCCCCAGCCAGGATTGCCTGCAGTTCATCAACCGAGTCGTCGAGATCGTCATTGATAATGACGAAGTCGAATTCTGCCCAGTGCGACATATCCCCTACCGCGTCGGCCAGCCGCCTCGCGATGACGGTGTCGCTGTCGGTGCGGCGTCCGCGAAGGCGTCGCTCGAGCTCCCGGCGCGACGGCGGAAGAATAAAGATGGTGATGCAGCCGGGCATTGATTCGCGGACCTGCCGGGCGCCCTGCCAGTCGATTTCCAGGATCACGTGGTTGCCCTTCGCCAGGTGACTTTCCACCTGGGAGCGGCTGGTTCCGTACAGGTTATCGAAAACGGTAGCCGACTCGAGCAACTCGCCGCGTTGCTGCAAAGAGTGAAACTCATCTATATCTACAAAGAAATAGTCGCGCCCGTGCTGCTCGGTGTCGCGTCTTTTTCGCGTCGTATAGGAAATCGAAAACTTCAAATCCGGATTTCGCTCAACAAGGGCCCTGACCAGGGTTGTCTTGCCCGCGCCCGAGGGCGCAGCGATGACGAATAATCTACCTGCGGAATTCAATTGCTCTACTCGATGTTCTGAATCTGTTCACGCATCTGCTCGATCAGGACCTTGAGGTCAACCGCGGCATTCGTTGTCTCGGTATCCGCAGATTTTGAGCCAAGCGTGTTGGCTTCGCGGTTGAGTTCCTGCATCAGAAAATCAAGGCGTCGCCCCACGGCCTCATCTTTCTTCAGCGTTGCTGTCACTTCGCTGATATGGCTTTCCAGTCGATCCAGTTCCTCATCGACGTCGAGCTTCTGCGCGATCAATGCGAGCTCGGTCTCGAGGCGGGCGGGATCCGTCTCCACATCAAGCTTGTCGATACGCTCTTTTTGCCGGGTTCGGACAGCGGCCAGCACCTCCGGCATCCGTACGCGAACGCCAGCCGCTATGCCATGGATATCGTCCAGGCGCGAAGCCAGCATTTCGGCAATGCGTGCACCCTCACTTTCCCGCATCAGGCAAAGGGCTTGCAGGGCCTCGTCGACCAGGGCGCTGGCCTCCATAAACAGTGGTTCCGTATCGATTTCCGGCTCCGCAACCACGCCTGGCCAGCGCAGCACGTCGACCGGGTTGACAGAACAGGCTTCCGGCAGCAGCCTGACTATCTCCTGGATACGCGCGCCGAGCTGACCGACCAGCGCTTCGTTCAGCCGGAGCTCCCCTGACCCTGATGCCACGCGACGGAGATGTAGCGAACACTCGACCTTCCCCCTTTTCACCGAGTCTCCGATCCTGTTTCGAAGATCGATTTCCTTGGGTCGCAGTTCATCCGGCAGGCGGAACTGCACGTCAAGATAGCGGTGATTCACGGTTCGCAACTCGCACGTCAGGGTGCCGAACGGTGTCTCGGTCACTGCCCGGGCGAAGCCGGTCATACTGTTCAACATGAACGAATCCTTTGGGAATCTCTCCGGGCGGGCCGAGAAATTCGATGCGCCCATCACAGACTTCGCTGCAGGGTCGGGCGATACTGCACGCGTAAACGCGCAATGAGAATGTGTGTGTTTTGCTTATGAGTCCATTTATTCTAAGCTGGCCGGCCGATGCGGACCAGCAAAAGGTTAGATCCACCCTGAAATGAAAATCGAGTATGCAAAAGTCTCAGCACTGGGAGACCGCCAGGACAACCAGGACCGGGCGGCGATCGTCGTCGCGGGCGATGCTGCTCTCATGCTTGTTTTCGACGGAATGGGCGGGCACTCGGATGGCGCACGGGCGGCGGAAGTTGGTTTGAAAGTTGTGCAGGACTATTTTACGAACGCATCGCTGCCAATCTTTGATCCCCAGGGATTTCTCTATATGGCCCTGTCCAGGGCACACGATGAAGTCGTCAAGCTCGGCGCGGAGCTTGCCGTGGACTTCCGGCCCCGCGCCACCTGTGCTGTCTGTCTCGTGCAGGAAGGTGGCAGTTGGTGGGCGCATATTGGCGACAGCAGAATCTATCAGCTGCGCGCAAGCCGCCTGATTACACGATCCCGTGACCATAGCCATGTCGAAGTGCTTATTCAGGAAGGCGCGATCACAGAAGAAGAGGCGCTGGACCATCCAATGAGAAACTTTGTGGAGTGCTGTATCGGCGGTGATGCGCCAGTTCCGGACATGAGCATTACGCGCAAGCAAACGCTCGAGCCCGGGGATGTACTGCTCGCTTGTTCCGACGGACTCTGGTCCGGCATGAACGACGACGAGATCGCCGAGGTCGCGACCCGCAAAACGATGAGTCTTGCCGATAACCTGAAGTCGCTGAGCATGAAAGCCCTGACAATGAATTCACCCTACAGCGACAATACAACCGCGACGGCTTTGCTCTGGCTGGGTGAGTGATCTCGCCTGACCTGTCCCTGTGTCCGGAACCGCCGGCTGCGAGATGGTGATTTTTAGCGCAGGTATCTGCATAGCGCATTCGACGATTGGGCGGATAGTGCCGTCGCAGGGCAGCTGAGGCTTTCCTCGACAAGCTGCTAATATCCGCTCTCACATCCTGGAGAAACTTATGCGACCAAGTGGCCGTGCGCCCGACGAATTGCGGTCGGTGCAATTCATTACTGACTACACAAAACACGCGGCCGGAAGCGTACTGGCAGAGTTTGGGGATACCCGAGTCCTTTGTACCGCCAGCGTTGAAAACCGGGTGCCACCCTGGTTACGCGGTGGTGGCCAGGGTTGGGTGACGGGTGAATACGGCATGTTGCCGGGCTCCACGAATACGCGTTCAGGCCGCGAGGCGGCGCGTGGCAAGCAAAGCGGTCGAACCCAGGAAATCCAGCGGCTCATCGGAAGGTCACTTCGCGCGGCGACGGACTTAAAAGCCCTGGGCGAACGAACGGTCACACTCGATTGCGATGTACTGCAGGCGGATGGCGGCACACGTACCGCCGCGATCAGCGGTTCTTTTGTTGCACTGTTGATTGCCATGAACCGCTTGTGCGCCAGCGGTGACCTGAAGAAGAATCCGCTGCACGGCCAGATCGCCGCAGTGTCTGTTGGAATCTACAATGGTACGCCTGTACTCGATCTCGATTACGCTGAAGATTCGCAGGCCGAGACCGACATGAACGTCGTGATGAACGACGCGGGTAGATTTGTTGAGGTCCAGGGAACCGCGGAAGGGCACGCGTTCGATCGCAGTGAATTTGAACAACTGCTTGTACTTGCTGACAAGGGTATTAGCGAGATTTTGCGTCTGCAGCTCGCTGCAGCGGAGTCTGCCAGCCGGGGTTCCTGATCTTGCCGACGCTGAAGAAAATTGTTCTCGCCAGTGGCAATGCCGGCAAAATTCGTGAAATAGCGGAGCTGTTCTCCGAACTGGAAATTGAAATTGCTGCACAGGGTGATCTCGGTATCGAGTCACCGGAAGAGACCGGCAAGACATTTGTCGAGAACGCACTCCTCAAGGCTCGCTATGCGGCCGACATGTCCGGATTGCCCGCGGTGGCTGACGACTCAGGCATATCGGTTGACGCGCTGGGTGGCTTGCCCGGTGTCCGCTCGGCACGGTATGCGGGAGAGAACGCCTCTGATGATGAGAACCTTGACCTGTTGCTCAGGGAGATGGCGGATGTTCCCGACGACGATCGTGGCGCCGGTTTTCATTGCGCAGCGGTAATTGCATTTCCCGGCGACGAGGTCGACCCGGTCGTAGCCGAGGGCGTCTGGCGGGGGCGGATCTTGCACCAGCGTGTCGGTGACGGCGGTTTCGGCTACGACCCCATTTTCCTGGACGAGGCCGCGGGAAAAACGGGCGCTCAAATGTCTCGTGAAGAAAAGAATGCAGTGAGCCATCGTGGCAAGGCGTTTGCGGAATTGAAGCGCAAGCTCGGTGAGCGAATCGTTTCCGCTGAACGATAGTTTATGCAACAACCGCCATTGTCATTGTATGTGCATTTTCCGTGGTGTGTCCGGAAGTGCCCTTACTGTGATTTCAATTCGCACACGGCGGGAGACAATGCGCCGCGGGACCGTTACGTTAGCGCGCTGATCTCCGACCTGCAGCGCGAAGCAGGGCGTTCCGGGGGGCGACCCGTTACTACGGTATTCCTGGGCGGCGGCACCCCGAGTTTCTTTTCGCCAGCCGAAATTGCAGAGGTCCTCGAATCGGCGCGCCGGCATCTCAACATGAACGCGGATAGTGAGATCACGATGGAAGCGAATCCGGGCACGCTCGAACGGGGCAGCCTGGCAGAGTACCGGTCCGCTGGCGTGACGCGATTGTCGCTGGGCGCTCAGAGCTTCGACGCCGAAACGCTAAGGGTGCTGGGGCGAATTCACAGTCCGGAGGATATTCGGTCGGCCTATGAAGATGCCCGCACAGCCGGCTTCGACAGTATCAACGTCGACCTGATGTTTGCCCTGCCGGGCCAGGACCTGGCTCTGGCGGTCCGCGATGTCGAAAGCCTGCTGGAACTCGCGCCGCCGCACATTTCCTATTACCAGCTGACGCTGGAACCGAACACGGTTTTCCACCGAAGGCCGCCGCGGGATATACCCGACGACGACCTGGCCTGGGAAATACAGGAAAGAGGCCAGGAGCTGCTCGCCTCGGCTGGTTACCAACAGTACGAAATCTCTGCATTTGCCCAGCCTGGCCATCGCTGCCGGCACAATCTGAATTACTGGACATTTGGTGACTATCTTGCCGTTGGCGCCGGAGCACATGGCAAGTGGACCGATGACGAGGGCGTGGCCTGCCGCTATCAGAAGCTCGCCAATCCGCTCTCTTACATGGAGAAGGTTGGGAGCGACCAGGCGCCGGATGCTGCCGTCCGCATCAAAACCGGGGATCTGGGCTTCGAATTCATGCTAAACGCATTACGGCTTTACGATGGATTTAGCGAGGACGAGTTCCGCGACCGAACCGGTCTCGAGGCCGTGACCGTCATGGAAACCATTACTGCGGCAGTCGCCGATGGACTGATGGAGACCGGAGACCAGGGTCGATGGCGACCCACCGCCGCCGGTTTTCGCTTTCTGAACGACCTGCAAGCGCGTTTTTTACCCTGACCGGTGGCGGCCGCGGGAGGGAAATGCTGAGCGTTGACCCGTCGCGCTTATGCACAACGGCTGGCGGATGCCTAGTTTTTCCGTGTGATAAGCGTGACAACTCAGCTGCGCCGTTCACAAACGACTATAACTTATTGATAAATAAGTAATTTCAAAATTGGACACAAAATAGGCATTCTGGAAACACCGCTTTAAAAATCCTCACTTAGGTCACTCGTTCAATTTTAATCCACAGAGTTATCCACAGGATTTGTGGATAAAATCTGTGCCGCAATCGCGCCGGCTTGCAGAGGGAACCACATCGCTATATCCTACGCGCCCTTTTTCCAGCGCTTCTGCCTTAAGGACGACCTGAAATGAAAGCCGAGATCCATCCCGATTACAGCGACATCAAAGTGACCTGTAGTTGTGGCAACGAATTCACCACACGGTCTACATTGCGTGAAGACCTCATCATTGAGGTTTGCTCGTCCTGTCATCCTTTCTATACAGGCAAGCAGAAAATCGTCGATTCTGGTGGACGGGTTGACAAGTTCCGTCGCAAGTACGGCATCGGCTAACAGAGCGATCTGGTATAGCAATCTGCTATTCTCGACGGTATAGCCTGACTTAGCCACACCCGTATTTCCGGCTTTCGGCAGCGCCCATGTGCTGTCGGCTGGCCTGTCGGCGCGCCCGGCTTACTGCGCCGGAGGACTTAAGGAAGCCGCTATCTGGCGGCAAGGAATGACTGCTGACTGGCCGTCAGCCAAGGACAGAGGACGCTATGAGCAAAGACGCATATACGCTAACAAGCCCGGATGGCAAAACCATGGAGCTCCCGATCCGCAAAGGAACGGTCGGCCCGGACGTTATTGAAATCGGAAAGTTATTTGCCGAGCAGGGCGTATTCACCTACGACCCCGGATTTGTATCAACAGGCAGCTGCGACAGCGACATCACTTTCATCGATGGCCAGGAAGGCATATTGATGTACCGGGGCTACCCCGTTGAACAACTCGCCAAGCATTCAAACTTCATTGAAGTGGCCTACCTCCTGTTATACGGAGATCTGCCAACCGCCGATCAGCTGCAGCAATTTGACACTTCCATCCGAACGCACACGATGCTCAACGAAGGCATGCTGCGCTTTTTCAACGGATTCCGCTATGACGCGCATCCGATGGCTGTCCTGTCCGCCGTCGTTGGCTCGATGTCTGCCTACTATCACGACACGATGGACATCAAGAACCCGGATGCTCGTGAAGTCTTTACGCATCGCATCATCGCGAAACTACCAACGATCGCTGCCGCCGCTCATAAGCTTACAGCGGGCCAGCCCTACAGATATCCGCGCAACGACCTGAACTACGCGGAAAATCTGCTTTACATGTTGTTTGCCGTGCCGGCCGAGGAATACAAGATCAACAAGATTGCCGCGGAGGCACTCGACCTGCTCTTTATCCTTCATGCCGATCACGAGCAAAACTGTTCTACATCAACGGTGCGAATGGCGGGTAGTTCGGGTGCAAACCCGTACTCGGCAATTGCTGCAGGAATCTCGGCGCTTTGGGGGCCGGCGCATGGTGGCGCCAACGAAGCTGTCCTGAAGATGTTGAAAGAAATCGGCACCGTCAAGAACATTCCGAAGTTTGTCGAAAAAGCCAAGGACAAGGACGACCCGTTTCGATTGATGGGATTCGGCCATCGTGTTTACAAGAATTTCGACCCGCGAGCGACGATCATTCGCGATATGTGTCACAAGGTGCTGAAGCAAATGGGTCGAACGGACTCTCCGCTTTTCGATCTCGCACTGGAGCTGGAGCAGGTCGCCCTTAAAGATGATTACTTCGTTGAGAAGAACCTGTACCCGAACGTCGACTTCTATTCAGGCATTATCTATCGGGCGCTTGGCATACCAACGTCGATGTTTACCGTCATGTTCGCAATTGGCAGGACGGTAGGCTGGGTCGCCCACTGGCGGGAAATGATTACCGATCCGAACGGTCGTATCAGCAGGCCGCGACAGCTGTATACCGGCTCGACGCAGCGGGATTACGTCGCTGTCGAAAAGCGCGGCTGAAGACAATAACCGGGATCAGGGTTGCTCTGACTCCCGGTTAGTCACAAATTGTTATTCCTGGTGCTGTCGGACGACAGCGACCAGTGATTATCCGCTGTCGTTCAGCAGTTTCCGCACAGCCGATTGATCCGCACGCATCATCGGCTTGCCATCGACCGGGCTTATCGGAGCCTGGCGCATGCCGTCCACCGGGAAAACAGTAGCTTCGACGGACGAGTCGTCCTGAAAGAAACGAAACCCGGCATATGTCTCCAGTCGGTCTCGCCTGCTCTTCAGTCGCCTTTCATACGGTTTATAAGCCAACCGAACGTCGTCAAGACGCATCGCGATCAATTCAGGCGTGTCGGAAAAGACGTGCAGGTTGATAACAGAACTCACGCCGGCCGTGCCGTGGAGCACCGGGCCTACAAGGCGAGGTTCAAAAGGAGAAAGGATATCCATCGCGGACAGCGCTGCACGCCGTAGTGATTGCAGCAGGTCAAAATGACGCTCCCTGCCAAATATTTGCAGATGTTCAGTTACAGCCGCTTCGATTTCACTGTTGCCCGGCAAAGAACCCCGTTCAGTCATTCCGAGACGCTCGGCTGCCTTGGTTTTGGCCAGCCGGTAGTCCTGAACACCTTGTTCGACAATAATTCGCGCAGCTTCCTGCGCAAGTATTTGCCGCGCGCGATCGTTACCGGACGCGCTTCTTTTGGCCATTGGTCTGCCCTTCGTGTTCTGTCTTAAAGTAGTGGCACCAGGTTACCGGCTTAAAATAATTCCTGGTCTTCATCCGAGGTATTGAATATATCCGGGATGCTGTCCTCAACTCTACAATCCGGGACATGGTCCTCGCGGAAATGCTCGAACATGACATCTTCAAAAGGGTGTGTCGCGCTGGCGGGACAACCCGTCGTTTTTGAAATTCGGACGGTTACGATTCCCGGCGGCATGTCCATCTGGTTATTGGGCACGCCTTTCAGCGCCCTGCGCGCAAATTCGATCCAGATCGGTAGCGCAGTACGTGAACCTTCCTCGCGGGGGCCAAGTGGCAGATCATCGTCATAACCTACCCAGACAACTGCGACCAGGTTGGAGTTGAAACCGGCGAACCATGCATCACGCCGATCATTGGACGTTCCGGTCTTGCCGGAAAGGTCACTGCGGCCGAGGACTCGTGCGCGAACACCCGTGCCACGACGAATAACTTCTCGCATCGTGTCCTGAATCAAAAAGGCATTTTGCGGACTGATGATGCGTTGCGCGACCTTCACATTCTGAAAGAGCTCCGGCGCGACCGATGCATCCGGCTGGTACGTTTCGCCCAGCTCCGCCATCTGTTCCAGCGAGGCGGTGCGTACCTCCGCTTCACTTAATTCATTAACCGTGGTCAGGTCGCTCGGATCCAGGGTGACGTTGTTCGCCGCTGCGATGTCAGCATCGACTCCTGTCACCGTATTCGAAAGAGGGTCTCTGATCGGGTACTTCGGCAAAAATTCATCTGCCGCCGGTTCCTCTCCCGGTTCGCACTTCGGGCAAACGACGAACGGTTCCGCCCGGTACAGTACCTCGTCATCCGGTCCAATGATCGCATCGATGACGTAGGGTTTGACGGCATAGCCGCCATTGGCAAACGTGGCGTAGGCCTGGGCCATATCCAGCGGTGATGCATTTCCTCCCCCGAGAGCAAGCGATCCGTTTCGCGGCAGGGCTGAGTCGTTGAAGCCAAACGGGGCAAGATGATTGACTGCATTGCGTATACCGGTGTTGTTCAACAGAAGGCGAACGGACGCAAGGTTCATCGAACGCACCATCGCCTCCCGCATACGTTGCTCACCGTAGAATCGCCCGCTGTAATTGACAGGCCGCCACAACTGCTCGAGTTCCGACGAGTTAATGACGACGGGCGCATCGAGAACGACCGTGGCCAGCGTGTTACCGGCTTCAAGTGCGGCTGAGTAAATGAACGGTTTGAAGGATGAGCCCGGTTGTCGCGCGGCCTGGCTGGCGCGATTGAATTTGCTCAATGAAAAATCGAGGCCCCCGACGAGGCTGGTGATCGCTCCGTCCTGCGGATCTACGGAAACGAGGGCAGCCTGCGCCTCAGGAACCTGTGCAAGCGCCCAGCCACCAATTGTAATTGGCATCACATAAATAATGTCGCCAACCGCCAGCACTTCATGCGCCGACTGTGGCGCGGGGCCGGTCGTCTCCCTGTCAATGAACGGCTTCGCCCATGAAATGCCGTGCCAGGGCAGCAATGCGGGGTCGCCGTTTCGCAAGACGATATTCGCCGTGTTGTCTTCATTGACTGCCGTCACAATGGCTGTGTTGAGGCCCGCCGGATTGCCATAGTCCAGTAATGCCTGCTGCACGTCCTCCGGCCATTCGCCATAAGGCTGACCCAGTATCGCCGGGTCGGTGTCAACCGATGCGAGTGGTCCGCGATAACCGCGACGGCGGGTAAATTCAAGCAGTCCGTTTCTGATTGCATAATTGGCCGACGACTGCAGTTTGGAGTCGAGAGTGGTTACCACGCGGTACCCCGCCGAGTAGGTGGACTCACCATATCGATTCAGCATTTCACGGCGAACCATCTCGGCAACGTAAGGCGCAGACAGTTCCGTGGCTGTGCCATGGAGTTTCGACTCCAGCGGATAGTTCTGTGCTTCGGCGAGCTGGTTATCGTCGATGTAGCCGAGGTCGTTCATGCGATGAAGAACATAGTCGCGGCGCTCACCCGCCTCTTTGGGACTTCGGACCGGGTTGTATTCGGACGGTGCAGGCAAAACGCCGGCGAGTGTTGCCGCTTCGGCGATATTGATGTCCTGGAGGTTTTTGCCGTAATAAACCTGTGCTGCCGCCGCGACCCCATAGGCTCGTTGCCCGAAAAACATCTTGTTCACGAACAGGGCCATGATCTCTTCTTTGCTGAAAGCCTGTTCAATCTTGTAGGCAAGAAAAGCCTCTCGCAGCTTGCGAATGAACGTCTGTTCCCGGGTCAGGAAATAATCGCGGGCAAGTTGCTGTGTGATGGTGCTGCCACCGCTGCGGATTTCACCGGTGCTGACGAGCTGAAGCAAGGCACGAAGTATGCCCTGGTAGTCGACACCCGGATGTTCAAAGAAACGGCCATCCTCCGCAGAGACGAAAGCATCGACAACATATTGTGGCAGGTCGTCATAGCCGACGAGCATCCGGCGCCGTTCGCCGACCTCTTCTATAAGGCGCCCGTCGCGACTGAATATGCGCAGCGGAATCTGCAGGGGTATTTCCCGTATCGTTTCCGCCTTGGGAAGACTCGGTGCTACATAGTAGTAAGCGCCGATCACGCCGGCGGCAATCGCCAGTGAACCGGTCATAGCCAGGCCGAGCAGCAAAACCAGCCAACGCAAGCCGCTATGGCCTGATTTTCTGCCGGGCTT
Organism: Woeseiaceae bacterium; assembly: GCA_024640345.1. Taxonomy (GTDB): domain Bacteria; phylum Pseudomonadota; class Gammaproteobacteria; order Steroidobacterales; family Woeseiaceae; genus SZUA-117. Next base: position 49,174 of record JAHEFD010000003.1, on the reverse strand, counting down.
TCGATCCGCCGAGCCAGCGGAAGTCATTTGTTTTCTGTCGTTTTGCATGCGTATGCGCGTTTTAGGGCAAACCAGTCAAAAATTGGGGGTCGAACTTCAGCCGCCCGACAATATATTCATCACCTGTCCATGTTGACCCGGTTTCCAGGCTTGCGAAAGGGAATGTTGCATTTCAAATGTGGCATTCCCGTGGCAACGCTCCAAAACGGGCCATGGCGGCCGCATCTTACAGGCCCCGAAGAGTGGCGGATAGGGACCCGTATACCGGCCAAACGGCGCGCCAGGCAAGCCTGACCACAATAACCGGCCCGAAAAGAGACTCCGGACCCGTTTTTGGGCATTTATTTGTCGGGGAAACTGGACGCCGATCACAGGACCGGAAGATTTTTCCTGAGAGGATGGTAGTCGCCGACCAGTTCACGGTATCCATAAGTCCGCGTCAGTACTATGAGGATCGCCGGATCGTGAACAAAGTCACGTTTTATTTAACATTTTATTGATATATAGTTAAATCGATTTGCTGAGGCCAAGCTTACATTTGCTTCGCAACTTACCGACTTAGAAGGAAAAATACGTGCTTTTTGGAAAAAAATCACAGCCTCTGTTAGGTCTAGACATAACCACTTCCTCGGTGAAGCTGATTGAGCTTTCACAGAGTGGAAAAAGGTTCCGTGTCGAGGCCTATTCGGCAGAGCCCACCCCGCCGAGTTCGGTAAACGAAAAGGCGATTGTGGATGCTAAGGCGGTCGGTGAAGCTATACGACGTGCCGTAAAACGAGCCGGTGCGAAAGCAACCGATGTTGCCATTGCGATCAGTGGTGATGCTGCCATTACGAAGGTCATCCAGATGCCTATATCCCTGTCTGAAAGAGACATGGAAGGCCAGGTTGAAATTCAGGCGGATCAATACATTCCGTTCCCGATGGAAGAGGTCAGTTTCGACTACGAAATCGTCGGACCAAACGCAAACGATCCGGAACTGATGGATGTTCTCCTGGTGGCAACACGAACCGAGAATGTCGATCAGCGCCAGGCGGCAGTGCATGCCGCCGGGCTCTCAACCCAGATCGTGGATGTTGAGGCCTTTGCCCTGGAAAATGCCTGCCAGCTCCTGAGTCACCAGATCCCCGATGGCGGCAGTGATCAATCAGTCGCAATCGTTGACATCGGTGCCAGTAGTACGACATTCAGCGTATTGCACGATCTCAAGGTTATTTACACGCGTGATTTTGCCTTCGGTGGACAACAGTTGACCGAAGAGATCATGCGTACCTATGGCCTTTCGATGGAAGACGCCGGCCGAGCCAAGAAACAGGGTGGCTTGCCGAGCAACTACCAGCCGGAAGTTCTGGAGCCTTTCGTTGATGACATGACGCAGCAGGTGAGCCGCTCTTTGCAGTTCTACCTGGCATCCGGAGGCGGCCGCGAACAACCGGATATGATCCTGGTTTGTGGCGGCTGCGCCAATATACCGGGCATCGCCGATGTGATCTCGAGTCGGGTAGGAATCCCGACTGAGGTTGGTGATCCGCTCGGGCAAATGAAAATTTCCTCCAAGGCAAAGTCGCAAGGTGTGCACAAAGATGCAACTGCCTTGCTGACAGCCTGTGGGCTCGCACTGAGGAGCTTCGACTGATATGCCACGCATTAATCTCCTCCCATGGCGCGAAGAAGAGCGTAAGAAACGCCAACAGGACTTTATGGTCGCATTGGCAGCATCGGTAATTGCCGGTATTGCTGTTGTTGGCCTTACCTTCTTTGCATTCTCACAGATGATTGACAACCAGCAAGCCAGAAATCAGCGACTTGAAACAGAGATCGCAGTGCTGGAAAAGAGCATCGCGGAAATCGACAGCCTCGAGCGGCAAAAAGAGAGATTGCTCGCTCGCATGGAGATCATCGAGCAGCTGCAACGCAGTCGCCCGGAGATCGTTCACCTGTTTGACGAAATTGCACTGGTGTTGCCCGAGGGTGTTTACCTCAATGGCATGAGGCAGACCGGTAACAGGATCGAGTTGAAGGGTGTCGCACAGTCGAGTACCAGGGTGTCCGCACTGATGCGCCAGGCTGATGAATCGGAATGGCTTACGGATCCGAGCGTGACCAAGGTGGAAACCACCGACGCGGGCCCGGCACGACAGGCAGAGTTTGTGGTTAATCTCAGGCAGGTTAGCTCAGATCCGGATGCGGAGGATTCGCTGTGAATCTAATTGAAGAGCTGAAGAGTCTTGACGCCAATGACGTTGGGCGATGGCCATTAATTTTTCGTGCCGGTGTTATCGGCATCGTTTTCCTGCTGGTAGTCGGTGCGGGAATCTATTACACGATCATTGAGGATAAGGCGCCGGCGCTGGAGCGCATTCGCCAGGAAGAAGTAACGCTGCGTGACGTGTTTGAAAACAAGCAACGAAAAGCGGCTAATTTCGATGCCTACAAGGCGCAACTTGCACAAATGGAACAGTCTTTTGGCACGATGCTGCGTCAGTTGCCAGGTGAAACCGAAATACCGAGCCTGATCGTCGACATATCCCAGACAGGGCTTGCTGCGGGGCTGCAGGAAAAATTATTCGTGCCGCAACCTGAAGTACCACGAGATTTCTATGCCGAGAAGCCGATTACGATCAGCTTATCCGGTGGCTATCACGAGATTGCAAACTTCGTGAGCGGCATTGCAGCGTTGCCGCGTATCGTGACACTGCACGACATCAATATCTCACCGGAAAATCCGACGAATTACGATGCGCTTACGCTATCGGTGACAGCGAAGACCTACCGATACCTTGAAGAGGAGTCTGATTAAAATGAGGGCTTTCTTCTCAAAAAACCTGGTCATCATGCTTTCTGCCGGACTCCTGCTGGGAGCTTGTGGCAGCGACATGGACGATCTTGATCAATACATCAACGAAATCAAATTACGGCCTGGTGGCCGCATAGAGCCGCTGCCGGAAATTACACCGTACGAAGTGTTTTCGTACACGGCAGATGTTCAGGGTTTGCGCTCACCGTTCGTACCGGACTCGCCGCAGGTCGCGGGTGGGCCGGCTGATGGTGGCACACGACCGGACGAGAGGCGCAGTCGCGAGTTTCTGGAAAGTTTTCCTCTGGATACGCTTCGAATGGTCGGAACATTGCAACTTGGTGATACAAATTTCGGACTCATACAGACTTCGGACGGACTTGTTCATCGCGTAGTACCGGGCAACTACATGGGACAGAACGACGGACGAATTATTGCAATCCGGGATTCTGAGATTGAATTGGTTGAAATTATTTCTGACGGGATCGGAGGGTATCTGGAACGAGACGCCGCCGTTGCTCTGGCGGATTGATACCTGAATGGAACTGGGAGTATTTGGAATGACGCTTAATATTAAGACGACGATCGGCAACGCACACCGACGTTGGGTCATGCAAATGGCTGCGGCGCTGCTGCTGGTTTGCGGGATTACCGCAAACGCGCAGGAAAGCAATCGCCTGCAGGACATTCAGGTTCAGAGCCTGCCGGGACAACGCGTGGAGCTGAAACTAATCCTCAGCGGCACAGCACCCGACCCGTTGGCTTTCACCATCGAGGACCCGGCACGCATCGCGATCGATTTGCCAGAGACGGTATTAGGGCTGTCTTCCAGGCGACGTGATGTCAACCTTGGACCCCTGGATACCGTACTGACCGCGGAGGCCAATGGCCGGACACGGGTGGTGCTGAATCTGGACTCTATGGTTCCTTACGAAACACGCAAAAGTGGCAACACAATTTTTGTAACCCTCGGGATTGATGGGGATCAGGGTAGCCAGACAACCCAGTTCGCCGGAAGTTCTTCGCAAGCGTCATCTCCGTCATTTGCATCAAGCGGCGCTCGCCAGATCAACAGCGTTGATTTCCGGCGTACCCGTGACGGTGGCGGCCGTGTCCTGGTTAATCTCAGCGATCCGTCCACACCGGTAGACATTCGCCAGGAAGGTGGTCGTGTCGTAGCGGTGTTCAAAGACACCAGCCTGCCGGCCGAGTTGATGCGACGCCTGGACGTGATGGATTTTGCGACCCCGGTTACGACAGTCGATACGCTGCGAACGAATCTCGATACGCGAATCGTGATTTCCGCAGAAGGCAAGTATGAGCAGCTTGCGTATCAGTCGGACAACGAATTCACCATCGAAATCAATCCGAGTACAGCGGAAGCCGAGGCAGGCTCATCCCTCTTCTCGGAGACGAAAGAATACGAAGGCCAGCGACTGACGCTGAATTTCCAGGACATCGAAACGCGAGCTGTGCTGCAATTACTCGCTGAGACATCGGGACGCAACATCGTCGTGTCCGATACGGTTCAGGGTAACGTAACCTTGCGCCTTAGAAATGTTCCCTGGGACCAGGCGCTTGATATCGTGATGACGACCAAGGGTCTCGACATGCGCGAGAATGGCAATGTCATCATCGTTGCACCGGCCGAAGAAATTGCCGCCCGTGAAACTGCAGATCTCGAAGCTCGCCAGGCGATTCTTGAGCTTGAGCCGCTATACTCCGAATTCCTGCAGGTCAATTATGCCAAGGCATCCGATCTTGCTTCCTTGATAGGTGGTAGTGCCAGTGGCAACTCCCTCCTTTCTGAGCGTGGTAGCGTCGGCATCGACGATCGAACGAATACATTGCTGGTCCAGGATACTGCGGAGCAACTGCAGATCATTCGCCGACTCGTACGCACCCTTGATATTCCGATTCGCCAGGTACTGATCGAATCGCGCATCGTGGTTGTCAACGATGACTTCAGCAAGGAGCTGGGAATCCGGTTCGGAGCAACCGCCTACAACGAAAATAGCAGCGATGGCGCCACGGTAATTTCAGGTGGCGGCGCCGGTACGGCTACGATGATCGATTCGATCGTCGATAACCTGGGCAACAGTGGCACGATTTATCCGATCGAGTTGCCGTCCCTGACGGATCGATACAACGTGAACCTGCCAGTCAACAATCCGGCTGGTCGTTTTTCTCTCGCGGTGCTGGAGACCGAATATCTCGTGGACCTCGAACTTTCCGCGATGCAGGCAGAAGGTCGTGGTGAAATCATTTCTACGCCGAGGGTAATCACGGCCAATCAGAAAGAGGCGCGCATCGAGCAGGGTGTCGAAATTCCTTACCAGGAATCGGCATCTTCCGGTGCAACGACTACCCAGTTCAAGAAAGCGGTCCTAAGCCTTACTGTGACGCCACAAATTACACCGGATGACAACATCATCATGGATTTGCTCGTCAGCAAGGATAATGTTGGTGAGCTGACCCCGAGTGCCACCGGTGGTTTCGTTCCGAGCATCGATACACGGTCTGTTGAGACCCAGGTATTGGTTCGGGATGGACAAACCGTTGTACTGGGCGGCATTTACGAAACAGAACAACGCGAGACGATCAGCAAGGTGCCGTTTCTCGGCGACCTGCCGGGCGTAGGCGTGATGTTCCGGTCGCGGAATGACATCGCTAACAAGTCCGAGTTGCTGATATTCGTGACGCCGCGAATTCTGGACGAGGGTGCAAGCATTTACTAGACACTTGCTTTAGTGTCGAAAGATCGCTTGTACACAGATGTGAAAGCAAATCAAAAAGCCAACCTTCGGGTTGGCTTTTTCCTTCAATAATCAGTTATCAATGACACCACCAAAGAATCTTTTTCTGATTGGCCCGATGGGCGCTGGCAAGTCGGCTGTTGGTCGGCAGCTTGCGCGCCTGCTGCATCTTGATTTCTTCGATAGCGACGAAGAAATCGAGCGGCGCACTGGAGTCGACATTCCCTTCATTTTCGAGAAAGAAGGCGAGGAAGGATTTCGAAAGCGCGAGGTCAAGGTCATAGACGACCTCTCACAGAAGCAAGGGATCGTTCTGGCCACCGGCGGTGGCGCAGTACTTGACGCAAACAGCCGCAGCCACCTTGGTGCCAGGGGCTTCGTCGTTTATCTCTTTACGACGGTTCAACAGCAAGTCGATCGGACCCAGCGAGGTCGAACCAGGCCATTGCTTGAAAACGGGGACAAGGAAGAGGTCCTCGAGACGCTGATGACGATTCGAGATCCCCTGTATCGAGAAATTGCCGATCTCGTAATTGAGACAGACGGCAGAAGAGTGCAGGCCGTAGCTCGCGATATTGCAGACGCCGTCGGCTGAGAGGGCGACCATGCTGTTCTTTTTCTGTCATCGGCTCGCCGGTTTCATGTAACCTTTCCCTCCTGTTTTTAGGCGGGAACTCCTGTGACTCCTCAAACACTGACCGTTGACCTGGGCACTCGCAGCTACCCGATTGTCATCGGTACCGGGCTGCTTGACAGTGCTTTCGACCTTTCGCCGGCCATGCCGGGAAATACCTGCCTGGTCGTCAGCAACGAAACGGTCGCACCGCTTTACCTCGAAAAACTCCGGAAATGCCTGCCCGGGATAAAGCAGTCGAGCGTTCTTTTGCCCGATGGCGAAAGCCACAAAACACTGTTAACCGCAGAGTCGATACTTGATGAACTTGTGGAGTCGCGGGCTGCTCGCGACGCGACTGTCGTCGCTCTCGGTGGCGGTGTTGTCGGTGATATAGCTGGATTTGCGGCCGCCTGTTATATGCGTGGAATTGCGTTCATCCAGGTTCCAACAACGCTGCTGGCACAGGTTGACTCTTCGGTTGGAGGGAAAACCGGTGTCAATCATCCGGGCGGAAAGAACCTGATCGGTGCGTTTCATCAACCGCAGATCGTACTGATCGACACGGACACGCTCTCCACACTGCCGGATCGGGAGCTGAGCGCGGGGCTTGCCGAAGTCATCAAGTATGGCGCAATCGTCGATCCTGATTTCTTTACCTGGATCGAGACCAACATTCACGCCCTGCTTAACCGGGACCCGGAAGCGCTTATCTACGCAATCAGGCGATCGTGCGAAATCAAGGCACGGATCGTTCAGGAAGATGAACGCGAATCCGGGAGACGGGCTCTTTTGAATTTTGGCCACACGTTTGGTCACGCGATAGAAAATTCACTGGGCTATGGGGAGTGGCTGCACGGCGAAGCAGTGGCTGCCGGAATGTCAATGGCTGCCCGGCTGAGCGGAATTGACGAAGCTGACCAGGACCGGTTAAAAGCGCTGCTCGATGCTGCCGGATTGCCATCTTCCCCTCCACCCGTGGGATCAGCTCAATTGCGCGCTGTCATGGACATGGACAAAAAAGTCAAAGCGGGCAAACTGCGTTTTGTATTGTTGCGCTCTTTGGGAGACGCTTTTATAACCGAGAAATACGATGAACTGGCGCTGCAGGAAATTCTCGGTATGGCGGATGAATGACGACGCAAGGAGAAATATTGGCGCCCTACGCCGCTCGAGAAGAGTCGGGTAAAGGCCGCCGCTACCGGGAGCGGCCGGCAGCCTACCGCGGCGAGTACCAGAGAGACCGCGACAGAATTATTCACTCCACCGCCTTTCGGCGTCTCGTATACAAGACGCAGGTATTCGTGAACCATGAAGGTGATCTCTATCGCACGCGCCTCACTCACTCGCTCGAGGTCGCACAGATTGCCCGCACAGTTGCCCGGGCATTGCATATCAATGAACCGCTGGTCGAGGCAATCAGCCTGGCACACGATCTCGGTCATACACCTTTCGGCCACGCCGGACAGGATGCACTGAACGCGTGTATGCGAAATTTTGGCGGCTTTGAACACAACCTGCAGTCACTGCGGGTTGTCGATGACCTGGAGGAAAAATATGCTGATTTTCCCGGGCTCAATCTCACTTTCGAAACCCGGGAAGGCATCCTGAAGCATTGCTCCGCTCGAAACGCGCGCGACCTCGGTGAATTAGGCAGGCGATTTCTCGAACGCGGGCAACCCGGGCTCGAGGCGCAACTCGTCAATCTCGCCGATGCCATTGCCTACAACAATCATGACGTTGACGATGGCTTCCGCGCCGGGCTGCTGGACCTTGACCAGCTTCGCGAGCAGCCGCTTTTCGGAGAGCACTACGACGAGGTTCATGCTCGTTATCCGGATCTCGATGATCGTCGCCTGATATACGAAGTTATCCGGCGCATGATAGGACACGTGGTGACCGATCTGATCGAACAGTCTTCGTTTCGAATAGCGCAATTAGCCCCGCAATCCATTGAAGACGTGAGGGCCGCAAACGGACCCGTTATCGGCTTCAGCGACAGGGTCTTTACCCAGCACAAAGCGCTCAAGGAGTTCCTGCGCAGCAATCTCTACCGCCACGAGCAGGTCAGGAGAATGAATGATGAGACCAAGGTGATAGTAGAGAGCCTGTTCGACACGTACATGGCTGATTTCGGGCAAATACCGGCAACATTTGCAGACCAGGCAAATGCGCACAACGAGGCTCAAAGGGCACGGGTGGTTGCCGACTACATAGCCGGGATGACGGATCGATTTGCGATTGCCGAATACGAACGGCTCAGCTGAACCTGCTTCAGCCGGCGCAATACGGCGTTATGTATCTGCAATAAAACTCTCGGTAATCAGCAGAATCTGGACAATAGCCTCTTGACCTCGGCACCGAAGACCAATCCGCACCACCCGTGATCTATTTGTTCGAGACTGCAGTCGGATTGCGCTACAATTCGCCGCGATTTTCTCCACACCGGACAAGCCGTGATTAAAAAAGATATCCCAGCCAAGGACCGACTGATTTTCGCGATGGATGTGCCCGATTGTGATCGTGCACGTGAACTTGCAGATGAGCTCGGAGACGCAGTCACTTTCTACAAGATTGGCCTGGAACTGATGATGAGCGGGGGCTATTTCGAGCTGCTCGACTGGATGCTGGCCAGGGATAAAAAGGTTTTTGCGGATCTGAAGTTTTTTGATATCCCGGCAACGGTCGGTTCTGCGGTTCGCCAGCTGAAGGACCGTGGCGCCAGCTTCGTCACGGTACATGGCAATCAGTCGATCATGGAGGCAGCCGCAGAAAACAAAGGAGATTACCTGAAGGTCCTCGCGGTGACTGTTCTCACGAGCCTGGACAGAGGTGATCTGGACGATTTGGGATTCGATTGCGATGTTGGTGCGCTGGTTCTGTCGCGGGCAAAACGGGCGCTTGAGTCGGGGTGCGATGGCGTGATTTCGTCCGGCCTGGAGGCACCAAAGCTTCGCGAATTCATCGATAATAAGTTGTTGGTCATAACACCGGGAATCCGGCCGGTTGACAACAAGCCAACCGAAGACCAGAAGCGGGTCGTCAGCGTTGAGCAGGCTTTTATTAATGGCGCCGATCATATTGTTGTCGGGCGTCCGATTCGCGATGCTGAAAGTCCGCGAGCGGCCGCGGAAGCGATCCAGGCAACGATCGAGGCGCAATTCTGATGGCGGCTACACTCAAAAATGATCTGTTTCTGCGGGCTTTGATGCGGCAGCCTGTGGACAGGACCCCGGTATGGATCATGCGCCAGGCCGGGAGATATCTGCCTGAGTACCGAAAATTACGGGAGCAGGCCGGAAGCTTCATGAACCTTTGTTCGAATCCCGAACTCGCCTGCGAAGTGACGCTGCAACCGCTGAGACGTTTCCCCCTGGACGCGGCGATTCTTTTCTCCGACATTCTGACCATTCCCGATGCGATGGGCCTTGGTCTTTATTTCGTCACCGGAGAGGGGCCGAAGTTCGAGCGTCCTGTTCGATCGGAAAAGGAAATCAACAATCTTGCAGTACCGGATGTTGCGGATTCGCTTGCGTACGTTTTCGATGCGGTAAGCCTGATCCGCCGCGAACTTGACGGACAGGTGCCGCTGATCGGATTTGCCGGCAGCCCGTTTACGGTGGGCACTTACATGGTGGAGGGTGGCTCGAGCAGGGAATTCCCAACGATCAAGGCATTGGTCGCCGAAAATCCCGCCGTGTTCGAAAGGCTGCTGAAGGTGGTTGCACAAACAACCACGGACTACCTCAATGCGCAAATCGATGCTGGTGCGCAGGCAGTCATGATATTTGATACCTGGGGCGCCGCACTGCCAGCCGATGACTATCGGCGCTTCTCCCTTGCCAGCATGCAGCAAATTCTCGATGGTCTGCAGCGCGAGAAAGACGGACAGAAGATTCCCGTCATACTGTTCACCAAGGGCGCCGGCGTCCTGCTGAGCGACATGGCAGAAACTGGTTGCGATGCGTTGGGTGTCGACTGGACAACAGACCTCGCCGATGCCCGTCGGTACACCGGCGACAAGGTTGCACTACAGGGAAACCTGAACCCGGCCATGTTGCGTGAGTCACCTGAATCGATTGAAAAGGGCGTGGCCGATGTACTGGCGAGTTATGGCAATGGGCCGGGCCATGTATTCAACCTCGGTCATGGAATTACGCCCGACATCAATCCGGATCACCTGGGTGTGCTGGTGGATGCCGTGCGCAGGTTGAGTCCGCAGTATCATTCTTAAAAAAGGGCCGGATCCAATTATCGCGTCAGCTGGTCATCGCTGATTGCAAGCGAGCCCTTTCTTGAAGATTGCCAGGTGCCGAATCACGGGTTTTCGCGCAGAGCCCTGCGGAGAATCTTCCCGACATTGGTTTTTGGCAGTTCTTCCCTGAACTCAACCAGTCTGGGCACTTTGTAAGCCGTCAGGTGCTCACGGCAATACCCGATGACATCCGCTTCGGTCAGCGAATGGTCTTTTCTGACGACGAAAAGCTTCACCGCCTCTCCCGATTTCTCGTCAGGCACGCTGACTGCTGCCGCCTCGAGGACGCCGTCCATTTCCACGACAACACCCTCTATCTCGTTCGGATAAACGTTGAAACCGGACACCAGGATCATGTCCTTCTTGCGATCTTCGATGAAAACATAACCAGCTTCATTCATACGGCCGATGTCGCCGGTTCGAAACCATCCCCCTGGCAACATTACCTTCGCTGTCTCGGCCGCATTCTGCCAGTAGCCTTCCATCACTTGCGGCCCGCGAACGCATATTTCACCTGCGCCGTTTCGGACATCCCTGCCGGCATCATCACAGATACGGACGTCTGTTGACGGAATTGGCAAACCAATAGAGCCGTTGAACGAACCCGAATCGAGGGGATTGATGATTGCAGCGGGAGATGTCTCGGTCAGGCCGTATGCCTGGATGATTGGTTTTCCGGTAACGGATTGCCACTGTTTCGCTACGGCTTCCTGCACCGCCATACCGCCGCCAATCGTCAGGCGCAGCTTGCTGAAATCAATATCAGCAAATCCCGGCGTGTTCAGCAGTGCTGAAAACATTGTATTGACGCCGGTGAAATACACGAACTTGTGTTTCCGAAGCTCGGCCACGAACCCTTTCGAATCGCGAGGATTGGTGATCAGAACATTTTCGCCGCCTTGTTCGAGCATCAGCAGGCAATTACTTTTCAACGAAAAAATGTGGTAGAGCGGTAACGCGGTTATTGCAATGACGCGATCAATGTCGGCGAATGCAGCACCCTGCCACGCGCGAGTCTGGTAAACGTTGAAGACCATATTGCGATGACTCAGCATCGCGCCTTTTGACAGGCCGGTCGTGCCGCCGGTGTATTGCAGGAAAGCAATATCTGCAAAACCCAGTCCAACCGGCCGTAGCGTCGACTTTTTTCCAAGCGCCAGCGCTTTGGTAAACCGGACAGTGCCCTGCAGTGAAGACTTCGGAATCACCTTCTTGATATAACGCAGCGCAAAATTGGTAATAACGCCCTTTGGCCAACGGAGTAAATCCCCGATCCCGGTGGTAATGACGTGCTTTACTTTGGTCTCGCCGATTACGTCATCAAGCGTGTTGATGAAGTTGTTCAGAATGACAATGCATCGAGCGCCCGAGTCGGAGAGCTGATGGTGGAGCTCGCGGGCGGTATAAAGAGGGTTGATGTTGACGACGACCAGCCCGGCGCGAAATATGCCGAACATCGCGACCGGGTACTGCAGTATGTTGGGCAGCATGATCGCGACCCGTTCTCCACGGGTCAGGCCGAGCGTGTTTTGCAGGTAGCTGGCAAACTGATACGACAACCGGTCGAGCTCGCGATAGGTGATGGTCGTTCCCATGTTGGTATACGCGGGACGATCGGCATAGTCGCGAAACGCTCGCTCACACATGTCCCGGACAGAATGTACCTCGGGAGTCGGGATGCTTGCCGGAATTCCCTCCGGATAGGACGTTAGCCACGGCTTTTCCACGGTGCAGCGTTCCTGTACTAGTGGCTGGCGTTGTTGCGACTATGGTCGTCCAGGGCCTCGTGAATGATCGGCCAGGCGTTATCAAGCAGCATCGGTTGTGCCTCGGCATTCGGATGAATGCCGTCCTCCTGCATCAATTCCTCATTGAGCGCGACGCCCTCCATGAAGAACTCAATCCACGGCACGTCAAGCTCGGTGGCCAGCTCACTGTAAATCCCTTCAAACGCCTGGGTATAACGAGATCCATAATTCGTCGGAATTCGAATACCAAGAATAACGGCCGCCGCGCCCCGGTCTCTTGATGCTGCAATGATCGATCGAATATTTTCCTTGATGATCTCTGGCGGGAATCCGCGCAGACCGTCATTGCCACCTAATTCCAGTATTACGAGGTCAGGACTGAAATTGTCCAGTGCTGCATCGATTCGCGTCATTCCGCCCTGAGTGGTCTCGCCGCTAATGCTGGCGTTAATGACGCGATGTTCGTACCCTTGTGCTGTGAGACGGGATTGCAACAAAGCGACCCAGGTCTGGTCAACATCTACTCCGTACCCGGCACTAAGGCTGTCTCCGAACACAAGAACGGTTGGCGGGCTTGCAGCCTGGGTTGCCGTCGCCAGAATAAACATCAATAAGGAAACAAATTTTCGCATGTCAGATCAGGTACTCAATAGCACGAAGGTGCTTGCCACAAAAAACGTCAGCAAGCAGGTTAGCAGTCCCGAAGGTACTCTGACCATCCTTTCAGACGTCAGTTTCGCTATTGAAAAGGGTGATTCGGTGGCGATCGTAGGTGCTTCAGGTGCCGGAAAGTCGACTTTGCTGGGGTTGCTCGCCGGTCTCGACCTGCCGACCGAAGGGGAAATCCTGCTCGATGGAGTCGACCTTACGAAGCTTGACGAAGATGGCAGAGCAGCCGTTCGCGCAGCCAGTGTCGGCTTCGTATTTCAGTCTTTTCACCTCGTTCCTTCGCTGAATGCCCTGGAAAATGTCATGTTGCCGCTGGAACTCGCCGGGAAGGAAGCGCCACGACAGGCAGCGCGAAAGATTCTCGAGCAGGTCGGGCTCGGAGAACGCTGGAGTCACTATCCTTCACAACTCTCTGGCGGAGAGAAACAACGCGTCGCAATCGCTCGGGCATTCGCGACGGAGCCGGCGGTCCTGTTTGCAGATGAGCCAACAGGTAACCTGGACAGCGCCACGGGCGGGCATATCGTTGACCTGATGTTCGAACTCAATCACAACTCGTCAACGACGCTCATTCTGGTTACACACGATAAATCTCTCGCCGAACGTTGCGACCGGGTGCTTGGCCTTGACGCCGGCCGGCTGGTCACGGACGAACGGGCATCGTCGTGAAAGCCTTTCTTTATGCATTGAGAACCTTCGGACGGGAATTACGCTCGGGCGAGGTGATCGTGTTGCTCGCGGCCGTCGCACTTGCCGTTGCCGCCCTGACGGCGGTCGGCTTTCTTACCGACCGGATAGGACGAGCCGTGGAGCGCCAGGCAAACGAGGTTCTGGCTGCCGACCTTCGATTGCGAACACCGGATCCGATTCCGGCGGAGTGGCATGAGCTGGCCGCTACGTATGGCCTCCGGTCCGCGGAAACACAGACTTTCCCGAGTGTTGTTTTCGCCGGTGACCTGAGTAGCCTGGCAACCATCAAGGGTGTCAGTGATGGCTATCCACTGCGTGGAAACGTCCGGGTATCCGACCAACTGTTTGGCGAACAACGGATCGCCAGCGGTGTACCGGGCAGGGGCCGGATCTGGGCAGACGGTGCCCTGATGGCGCGGCTGGGTGTCGATGTCGGCGCCAGGATTTCGGTTGGTGAGTCGCAACTGACGATCGATTCCGTACTAACCTACCGTCCCGATCAGTCCATTGGATTCGCATCGCTTGCGCCATCATTAATCATCAATACGCTGGATCTTCCGGCAACCGGCCTGGTCAATGAAGGCAGTCGTGTCAGTTACGCGCTGCTGGTCGCCGGCGAGGAAGAAGCGGTCGACGAATTTTACGAGGCGATAGAAGATTTGTTGCCTGACTCGGTCAGGAGCCGGAACCGGGAGGAAGGCAGTGATCGGGCCAGCGAAGCGGCAGACCGGGCGCAGCGATTCCTGTCCCTGACGGCTGTGATCAGCCTGCTTCTCAGTGCGGTCGCCATTGCGATGTCGGCACGACGATTTGCGCATCGCCGAATGGACACTGTCGCATTGATGAAAAGTCTCGGTGCAAGCCAGCGCTTCGTCATCACTGCCGCATCGGTTCAGCTTGTGTTGTTGGGCATCTTTGGTGTCGTCATCGGCAGTTTTGCCGGCTACATCGTCGAAATGATAGTGACCAAAATGTTGGCTGACATTATCCAGGGCGACCTGCCTGGTGTCGGCTTCACGCCGGTATTGCTCGCGTGCGGAAGCGCGATGATTCTTCTGATCGGTTTCGCGCTGCCTTCACTGATTCAACTGCGCGATACGCCGCCACTTCGTATCCTTCGGCATGATGAAATGCCGCCCCCGCCATCCAGGCTGATGGTCGTGGGCACGTCGCTGATCGCCGTGGCGGTAATGCTTTACCAGGCGATCGGTGACGGTCTTATGTTGTTGATCGTGCTGGGCGGCATGCTGGTTGTTTCGGGTGCACTCTATGTCGCAGGAAGAGGCCTGGTTGCGCTGATGGGTCGTTCCCGAGGGGGTGTCGGCATCGCGTGGCGCTATGGCCTGGCCAATGTTGCTCGGCGCGGACGGGCCAGTGCAATCCAGGTAGTGGCATTTGGGCTCGGCCTGACCGTGCTCTTGTTGCTGACATTTGTTCGTACCGACCTGTTAAAAAACTGGCAGCAGACGCTTGATGAAAATGCGCCCAATCATTTTCTTATCAACATCCAGCCCGGTGAACGGGATTCCATTGCCGGTATTTTTTCAGCCAACGACGTTGATGCACCAAAATTCGTGCCCATGGTTCGCGCACGAATGAAAGCGATCAATGGTGAGGATGTGAAGACCCGTGACTACCCCGTCGAGGATGGCAAATGGATGGCCAATCGCGAACAAAACCTTACCTGGGCAGAAGAGATAAGCGACAGCAACGAGTTGCTTTCCGGCGAATGGTGGCCGGCTGATTATTCGGGGACACCGCTGGTGTCCCTTGAAAAAGATGCCGCGACCGAGCTGGGCGTCGATATCGGCGACCACATCAGTTTTCTGATTGCCGGACAGGAAATCGAAGCGACTGTGGCCAGCACGCGGCTGGTGAACTGGGATTCATTCCAGCCAAATTTCTTCATGGTGATGTCGCCGGGTGCGTTGGACGGCTATCCCGCGACATTTATTTCCGGTGCCCGAATTCCGGAAGAGAACAAGGGCGCTTTGATTGACCTGGTCAGAACGCATCCAACGGTATCGGTTATCGACATCGATGCAATTCTCCTGCAGATAAAGGGGATCCTGGACAAAGTAAGTCTCGCCGTTCAGGCAGTTTTTGTTTTTACACTGGCTGCCGGGATCGCAGTTCTGTTCGCTGCAGTGCAGTCGACCATCGATGAGCGTCGCTTTGAAAGTGCGATGTTGCGTGCGCTGGGCGTCAGGCGTCGCACGGTGATTTCCGGAGTCCTCACCGAGTTCGCCGCCCTTGGTTTCGCGGCCGGCCTGCTGGCATCTGCGGGCGCGACAATCCTTGCCGCGATCGTGACGGTGCAGCTGTTCGATCTCGACTATGCATTTAATCCGGCGCTATGGGCTGCGGGGCTTGCCGGCGGCATCGCACTCGTTTGCGGCAGCGGCTTTCTGGCTGCCCGGGGTGCGATCAATGCACCGCCAGCGGATGTGCTCCGAGCTGCATAAGCACCCTTGCTTCGGGCAATCGTGGCAGACCTGAATTACAAGCTTTCATGCGGTGCGGTCGTCGTCCGGGAGGCGGGCTCCGGCTGGCTGACCCTGATGTTGAGAGCGTACAAGCATTGGGATTTTCCCAAGGGGATCTGTGAGGAAGGAGAGGAGCCTAAAGAGGCCGCTCTTCGTGAAGTCGAGGAGGAGACCGGCATTCACAGCGCGGAATTCAGCTGGGGTGATTGTCATGTGGAAACCGGCCCTTACCACCGTGGCAAAGTTGCCAGGTACTACCTGGTGAACACGGTTGAGGTCGAGGTCGAGATGGGCATTTCTCCCGAGCTGGGCAGGCCGGAGCATCACGAGTACCGCTGGGTCAGTTTCGATGAGGCGCACGATCTTGCGGGGCCGCGAGTCCGGCAGGTCATCACGTGGGCGCGGCAGGTCATCGGCACCTAGAGGCAGCCGGGCAATCAGGCGACGCGGTTCCTTTTTTCCCCCTGTAGAAATGACCGCACATTTTCCGCAACCTCATCTATCGCATTTTGTCTCGCCTCAACGCTTGCCCACGCGATGTGTGGTGTAACGATAAGGTTTTCTCCCTGGTAATCGAGCAGAGGATCACCGTCGACGGGCGGCTCCTGCTTCAACACGTCAACTGCGGCCGCGGCTATCGTCCCATCGGCCAGGGCGGAAACGAGGGCGGCGGAGTCGACAAGTCCGCCGCGGGCCGTGTTGACCAGGATCGCGTTCGATTTCATGAGCGCAAGTTCCGCCTCTCCGACCAGGTCCCGAGTGTTATCGGTCAGCGGGCAGTGCAGCGATATCGCATCACTTTCGCGAAGAAGTTCGTTGAGCGTGACCCTGCCGTCTCCGGCGACCGGCTTCTGGCCAGTTCGCCGGGCAATGAGGACCTTCATCCCGAATGCCCGGGCAATCCGCGCCACGTTCCGGCCAAGTTCACCGTAGCCGACGATCCCCAGCGTCATCGCCGACAACTCCCGAAGCGGGTGTCCCAGCATGCAAAAATCGGTCGCTTTTTGCCAGTCGCCGGCACGGACACTTCCGTTAAACGCAGCAATACTGTGCGTCAGCTGCAGGAGCACGGCGAATACGTGCTCGACAACAGAATTCGTGCAATATCCTCGTATGTTACAGACCGCTATGTCGTTATCCCTTGCAGCATCGAGGTCGACATTGTCGGTGCCTGTTGCCGTGAGCCCGATAAATCGCAAGGTGTCGCTGGACTCAATCAGTTCCCTCGTCATTCGAACCTTGTTCAGAAAAACGAATTCGCAGCCAGAAATTCGCGAATTCACATCTGCGTGCGCGGTGTTATCAAACAATGAAAGATCAGGAGTGACGCCCCGCAACGCGGACAGGTCAAGCTCATCGGAGCCCACGGTTGCGAAGTCAAGAAATACGGCTTTCATGGTGTATGGTCTGTCCCGGGTAGAGGAGAGCAAAAGATGAACGATGAGTTCTGGAAACGCAAATCGCTTGCGGACATGTCAGCTGACGAATGGGAATCACTTTGCGATGGCTGCGCGCTCTGCTGCCTGCAGAAGATCGAGGACGAGGAAACCAGCGAAATTTATTTTACCGACCTGGCGTGCCGCTTGCTGAACCTCGAGGAATGTCGTTGTCGGGACTACACATCGAGAGCGCAGAAGGTCGCCGACTGCATGATCCTGTCTGCCGACAAACCGGAAGTTTTTCGCTGGCTCCCGGCGACGTGTGCGTATCGCCGGGTTGCCGAGGGCCGGGAACTACCCGCCTGGCACCCGCTGGTCAGCGGCGATCCGGACTCGGTTCACAAGGCAGGTATTTCAGCGAAGGGAAAAGCGGTATCGGAAGATGAGTCCGGTGAGTGGACGGTGCTGAGAAAACTGGGCGACTGACCTAACCCGTATTCTGCAGGCCCTGGGCAATGCCGTTTACGCTTGCCAGCAATGCGTCGAAAAGCGCCTGGTCTTCGCAACCGGTTTCCCGCCACCGTCGCAGCAAATCCACCTGCATAAAGCTCATCGGGTCGACGTAAGGATTTCTGAGCATGATCGCGCGCTGTAACGTCAAATCGCCTGCGAGCAGGAATTCCTCGTCGCTGTATTCGAGGATCAGGTCCCGAGTCAAAAGGAATTCTTTTTCGACAAGCGGGAAAAACTCCTCATTGAGTTCCCCGGCCAGTGATGAGTAAAGCTTTGCTATACCGAGATCTGCCTTGGCAAGTACCATCTCGGCATCGGCGGTTAGCGCCCGCATGAAATACCATTCCCGAAACATATCCCTGAAGGCGGCGTCATCAAACTGTTTGCTCGCCGCAGCCAGACCGCTTCCGAGGCCAAACCATCCCGGGAGCATCAGGCGACTTTGCGTCCAGGCGAAGACCCAGGGAATTGCCCTGAGATTAGCAACGCCCTTGCCACCGCGCCGCGATGCCGGTCTTGAGCCGATACGCATTCTTTCGATCAGGTCGATCGGTGTTGCGAGTCTGAAATAGTCGTAAAACCGGGGCGTATCAAAAACCAGGTCACGATAGGTCTTGCGGCTGACGTCGGCAATGACCTGCATCATGTCATGCCATTCAGGCTTGTCATTGCCGCGGTGCTCGGGCATTGCTGTCGCCAGCGCGACCGAGCCGGTTGCCTGCTCGAGCGTCCTCAATGCAATTCCACGAAGACCGTATTTTTCGTTAATTATCTCGCCCTGTTCCGTAACGCGAAGACGGCCATTGACGGTGCCCGGAGGTGCTCCGAGAACGGCCGTGTGCGTTTTTCCTCCGCCCCGACTGATCGTTCCGCCCCTGCCGTGGAACAGGTGCAATTCGATATCTCTCTTGGAAACGACTTCCACCAGTTCGAGCTGTGCGTTCTGAAGCGCCCATCTCGCCGATGCAAGCCCGGAATCCTTGTTGCTGTCCGAGTAACCGATCATGACCGTTTGCCGGTCGGATCGTTGTTTCAGGTGAGCGCGGTAAAGCTCGTTCTCAAGCATATCTTCGAGGATTTCACTTCCCCGCCTGAGGTCACCTACGGTTTCCAGCAGAGGCGCGATATCCAGGGGCACCTCGTCGCGCCGATTGTGCAGCTCGCTCAGGGTTGCGAGTAACAGGACAGACAGGATGTCATCGGCGCCCTGGGTCATGCTGACGATAAATGGCCCGATGGACCTGCTACCGTATTTTCTCCGGCAAAAAGCGATTGCCTGGAACACGGCCAGCGTTTTTCTTGCAATGATGCTCTGGTTTTCGGTGACCGAATCGCGGGATTCAATTGCTCCTGCGATTCGCTTCATTCGGTCTTCGGCACTCCACTCCAGCCAGTCCTCTTCGCCCAGGAGCTCACCTACGACCTGGCGTAGAACATGTGCGTCCTGCCGGATATCGAGCGTCAGGAAATGAAAACCGAAAGTATCAATTCTTCTCAGCAGGCGTCTTACGGCAAAAAGCCCGGCATGTTCTCCGTGGTTCTCTGCAAGGCTTTCGGCAAGCAGCGCAATGTCATCGCGCAGTTGCTTTGCAGACTCGTAAGGATAGGCATCGTCGTCGTAGGTGGCCTGCAGGCGTTCTTCCACAAGGCGCAGGTAGACACGGTAAGGCATATCGCGGTGCCGGGCCGGTACCGCGTGGTAGGCATTCTGGAACATGCCGCGATATTTTTCGATCTTCTCCAGGATGCGCTGGTCGACATTGACCCGTGTCGTTGACTGGCTCAACTTCGCAGCGATGGCGGCGCACTCACGGTAATAAAGGTCGAGGATAAGCGATCGTTGCCTGGCCAGTGTCGAGCGGATGGTCTTGGCATTTACATTCGGATTTCCATCCATGTCACCGCCAACCCACGAAGCGAAGCGCACAATTCCCGGAACCTTAACGGGTTCGCCCTCGTCACCGTAAACTCTTGCGATTGCATTCTCGATGTCTTCATAGAAAGGTGGCATCGCCCTGTACAACACGTCGGTCATGAAGAACAACACGTGTTCGAGTTCATCGGCGACAGTCATCTGCTCTGACGGATGTTCGTCGGTCTGCCAGCCTGTCGTCATCTCGAGCTTGATGTTTTGCAGGCATGCGTGGGTTTCCTGCGCGGTCATCGTCGGATTCAACATGTCGATCAGGCGGCGCACAATGTGTTGCTCTTTGCGCAGAATGGTTCTGCGCGTCGGCTCGGTCGGGTGTGCCGTAAACACGGGTTCGATTTGCAGCCGACGCAGCAACGCCTGGAGCGCAGCGCGATCAATTCCGGCCGCTTTGAGTTTGACCAGTGTTTCTTCGAGACCGCCGGGCTGATATTGACCGTATTCCTGCATGTATTCCCGGCGTCGGCGAATTCGGTGAACTTTTTCCGCGGTGTTAACCATCTGGAAATAAGTCGAGAACGCGCGGATCACTTCCATAGCAACCGACAGGTCGAGGTTGCTCACCAGTTCGGCCAGGCCCTCGCCAGGTCCTTCGTTGCCTTCCCGCCTGCGAATCGACCGTTGACGGGCGTTCTCGACCAGCTCGAAAAACTCCGCTCCTCCCTGGTCAGCGAGCAGTTCTCCAACCAGTGCACCAAGCACGCGAACATCGTCGCGAAGCGGCTGCTCCTTTTCTTCGAAGGTGATGTCCTGGCGACGAAGTTCTTTTTGCATGATCTTATACTTCTGCTTCAGTCTCGAAAATTTTCGTACTGTAACGGGAGATCGGTGTCGAGGTCTTTTAACAAGGCAATTACCGCCTGCAGGTCATCGCGCTTCTTCCCGCTGATCCGCAATTTCTCGCCCTGAATGGAAGACTGAACTTTAATCTTGCTGACCTTGATCTTCTTAACCAAATCCCTTGCGAGTGGCGTATCGAGGCCCTGGCGCAAGATGACTTTTTGCCTGGCCGTATTGCCGGTCAGCTCCGGTTCCTCTTCCTTCAGGCAGGCAATATCGATGCCGCGCTTGGAGAGTTTCTGGCGAAGGATGTCCAGCATCTGCTGCAACTGGAAATCAGTCTGGCTCGAAAGGTTAATGACGTTTTCTTCGAGCTCGAACTTGGAGCCGGTTCCTTTAAAGTCGAAGCGCGTACCGACTTCCCGATTGGCCTGGTCGACTGCGTTGCTTGCCTCGTGAGCGTCGAACTCACTCACGACATCAAAAGACGGCATTTCTCTCTCCTGGATAAATTGGACGTTCGTCTGTTTTCGGGTGATTAGTTGGAGCTCGTTTCTTCGTCCGGTTCACTGCTCGTCAACGATTCGATCAGATCCACAGGCTCCGCCAACAGTGTGGCCGTAAGGTCAGCGAATGTCTTCTGTAACTGAACATAGTAATCACCAGTGCCCGGCCCCGTGAATCCGGTGTGAATTTGCCGAACCCTGCCACCCCTGTCGATAAATATGGTCGTGGGGAAAGCGAGCACGCCACTCAGGGAGGGCAATGCCTTGCCGGCTTCCGTCTTGTCCGAGATGCCGGCGACCAGCGTGTCGTACTGTATGTCGAATTTTTCCCGGAACCGGCGGACCTGTTGCGCGGCGAGGCCGGGGTCTTCAAAGTGCTCAAAAAGCAAGGCGACGATTTCCAGGCCACTGGCGCGGTGCTCACGGTAAAACGGCGCAAGGAACCTGGCTTCGTCATTACAGTTCGGGCACCACGTACCGGCGATCGTCACGAGTACGACCTTGTCCCTGAATTTTTCGTCGTTTAAGGAAACCAGTCTTCCTTCTTCGTCAGGGAACTCGAACTCGAATTTATCGTAGCCGGGTTTCAGGAACGTCCTGCCGAAGGCGTCCGGCAACTCGACATTGTTGTTACGCTCAGCCGACCAGGGCTGGTACCAGGAGGTACCGGACCAGAATCCGGCGTTTTCGATAATGCCGGATTCATTCACGCTGCCGGAAAAAACAAAAGCATGCGCGCCGTCAAATGTCGACATGTGAAAATTGTTGCCGCGGACATGTCCTGCAAGGAAGCGATGGTCTCCGTTTGGATTCAGGAAGGTGCCAAATATCCTTGAGCCCCGCTGCGAGAATTCGCCGATGGACGCATTATCACTGCCATCGGGTTCGCGAAAGTTCACCGCCCAGCGACCGGACAGGTCATGCGTGGTTGCCTCGTTCATTTCCTGCTCGGCCGCGTTGCCACGCGCCGCCGCAAAAGGCATTACCTGCGTTTCACCGAAACGCTGTATCAGTGTGAGCTTGCCATTCAACTGTCCGTCAGCAAATGTCGCTCGAATTTCGTTATTGAATGCAGGGAACCTGAGCAATAACTCGCCATCGACAAAAGAAACCTCATCGATTCGTACGCGCTCCTGGCCATTGATGAGGCTCGCTCTGTAATTTTCGCCATCGCGACTCAATTCGATCCCGGTCTCAATGTCGCCACCCGGGAGGGTGATGGTTGCCTGCCAGTAACCGGTTGGCAGCCCGGACGGTGCCAGCGCCGGTGTCGGTTGCTGACAGCCCGGTGAGGCGGCTGCTATGACACAGCCAAGAATTGCTGCTCGAATCGTTCCTTTGCGCACGATCTACACCGTTCCGGCCGACTGCCCCTGTTCCGCGAAACCGCGAAACCCATTGGGGAATTGTATCGCAGACCGTGTCCGCCCGCGTGCGGCTGTAGTGGAAAATCTCTGCGGGAAGCCCATTTTGTCAGCTCGGAATGACCGCTGGCCTGAACGAAAATGCCCAAAGGTCCAGGGAAGGGCAACGATGCACAATCATGCGGGTACACAATTCGATGGTCGGCAACATGTCGTTGCGGATGATGCGGCTGCTGCAGATGCGGCGATTGCTGCTGCCGGATTTACGCCTCCCCCGCGTTTTGGTGCTGGTCGCAACGCTGTGTGTGGTGCCGCGGAACGGGTATCTGTCCGGGATGTCCTTGAAAATGAGCACCTGCAAAAATCGTTCCTGCCGCGCGTTTGCACGCTCGTGGCGACCGGCATTCCGCTCAATCTTTCGCCCCATGATTTCCCCTGTAAGGGGCCAGGCATTGATTCGTGGCAGCGTTTCTGTGAGCTGATCCAATCAGCACTGTCCTCCCACGGATTGTCGGGTCGCTCCATAGGCCTGTGTATGCACTCCCATCAAATGCCCCTGGAGGCCTACTGCCTGATCGCCGACGTGGTGCTGGGGCGAGGTCCGCGCTACGTGTTTCTCGACAGCCTGCAGATGCAGCCGCACGGAAGCGACGAGGTGGTACAGCGCGCCGAGGCCAACTGGTTATTCCTCTGGCGCCAGCGGAGCGCAGACAGGCCCGTGATGCCCGTTTACGGAGGACTTGTCAGGAGCGCCTGCCCCCTGCTCGCCGATGAAGTTGCGGCAGCTGTCCTGCCAGGCAGGGGATTGCACTGCCCCCTCGACTCGGCCTGGTTGCCGATCGTCCTGCCGCTGACCAACTTTGCAACTCCGGCGGGAAAAATCCGGTGGCGGCGACTTCGCAGCGCCATTCGAGAGGTCCTGGTTGTTGTTGAGCAACGGTTTGACCAGCTCGACTGGCCCGCCCCGGCGCAACAAAATGATGCGAGAAAGAACCGCCGCCTGGCGTTCGAGGTAACTGAAATCGGTGATCTTGTCATGAGAAGAGGCGACGATCCCGGCAGCCTGGCGAGCCTGGAGTGGGCAGCAAAAACCGTTGGCCGCATCCGGTCAGAACTGCGCCGTGAGTCTGCGCGGATTGCCGCCGAATTCGGGGCGATTCCAGCCCTGGCGGAGGCCAATCATGTCGACCAATGGACTGCCGGACCTCATCGGGATTCCTGGAGTCGGCACTGGAATAATGCTCTGAGGCGATCGGCGGTGCGCTACAGGAATCTGCTGGTCATCTCGCCTTACTCTGTTGTTCCTGACGACGCGGCGTCGACCGCAGGCTTCGCTGACCTTCTCCCGGTTATCGGCCTGGCCGATGCGTGGACCTTCGCCGAACCCGCTGATTTCAGGGGCTGGAGTGTCGCCCAGTTTCGCCACTTCCATTGTCGCGCCAGGGCAACGATTCAGCGGTCACATACCGCATCTTTCGTTGCAGCGGGGGTATGAACTGATATACGGTCTGCGATCCGTCCAATCCTGCCAGTTTTCAGCCGAAACCCTTTCGCGAGAGTCGATTGCCGCCAGTTACGCCAGACATTCACGGAGTCGCCGTCCTTCTGCTAACCGCAGTTGCGCTTTTCCTGTTTACGCGTGACTGGTTGCCCCTGGAGACCTCCAGCCTCGTTATTCTGATCATCCTCGTCACCGGTTTTCAGCTGTTTCCCTATGAGGCCGACGGCGTGGTGCTGGGGCCCGCCCAATTCTTTGCAGGATTTGGCAACGAGGCGCTGATTACGATCTGCGCGCTGATGATGGTTGGCAAAGCGCTGGAAACGACGGGTTCCCTGCAGCCGCTTGCGGTGGTTGTCGGACATGCATGGTCTACCCGACCGCTGCTCGCGCTGCTGGTCACATTATTTGCAGGCGCCGTGCTCAGCGCATTCATGAACAACACGCCAATAGTCGTGTTGCTTATGCCAATACTTGTCAGCGTGTCGCTGCGGGTCAAGTTCCCGGTCTCCGGCGTCATGCTGCCAATGGGACTGGCCACGATCATCGGCGGGATGTCGACAACGATCGGCACTTCGACGAACTTGCTGGTCGTTGGTATTGCCGCCGATATGGGTCTGAAGAGCTTCGGCATGTTCGACTTCGTCCTGCCTGTTGCCATAGTGGGGGGAGTCGCGATTCTCTTCCTCTGGATCGTCGCACCCAAAATGCTGCCCGATCGCGTACCGCCACTCGCTGATACAACGCCGCGCGTTTTCGCAAGTCAGCTTTTCATTACAGAGGACTGTTTCGCTGCCGGGAAGACTTTGTCCGAGGTACTTGCGAAGACCAGCGGTCAAATGCGCGTGGACAAGATTCAACGCAGTGAATCGCTGTTCCTCGCCAAGCTGCCGTCCGTGACCCTGCTGCCGGGCGACAGGCTTTTTGTAAAAGATTCGCCGGAAAACCTGAAGCATTACGAAATGCTGCTGGGTGCGACGCTCTACAATGTTTCCGACAGTGAGCATCCGATTGACGAGGACACGCCACTGCAGGCCGAGGGCCAGCAGCTTGCAGAGGTTGTCGTAACGCGCGGGTCACCGCTTCACCTGCGCAGCCTCGCAGCGGCCCGCTTCAGTGCCAGTTACGGCCTGCTGCCACTGGCAATCCATCGTGCACGTGCGCCGAGTTCGCAGGTGACCGGGGACCTGAGTTCAATCCGGCTTCGGGCGGGCGACGTGTTACTCGTACAGGGCACCAGTGATGCCATCGAAACGTTGAAATCCAGCGGCAGCATGCTTGTTCTCGATGGCACGACGAACCTGCCCCATACGCACAGGGCAAATCGTGCCCTTGGCATTATGGCGTTCGTTATTCTTGCCGCGGCGTTCGGCATCATGCCGATCTCGGTCAGCTCGCTGATCGGCGTCGGCCTGATGATTGCGTTCGATTGCCTGACGTGGCGAGACGCGGGAAGTGCCCTGTCGACGCAGGTCATCCTGATCATCGTGACCAGTCTCGCGCTTGGCAAGGCATTGATGAGCACCGGCATGGCGGACTATCTCGCCGTAGGTTTTGTCAGCATGGTTGCGGATTTTCCGATACCGATCATTCTCAGCGCTTTCATATTGATCATGACGTTGTTGACCAATGTCGTGTCTAACAACGCCGCGGCGGTAATTGGTACGCCTATCGCGATCGCCATTGCAGGGCGGCTGGGTGCCGATCCAATCCCGTTTGTGCTGGCGGTACTTTTCGGCGCCAACATGAGTTTCGCGACACCCTTCGGCTATCAGACCAATCTCCTCATCCTCAGTGCCGGTGGTTACAAGTTTTCAGATTTCCTGCGCGTCGGGATACCGCTCACGATCCTGATGTGGCTCGGTTTTTCGTTTCTGTTGCCGGTGCTTTATGAGTTGGGGTAGCCGTTTCGGCTTGACGACCGGAGTAGCCGCAGGGATACTCGGACACATGAGCGCCAAGCAGAACACGAATCAGAGCTGGTGGTGGTTGCCCAAAAAGGAGCGGGCGGCCGGCTAGCGTTTAAGCAAATCGAACAGACACCGAAACCCGTCTCCACCACGAAAGTGAAGACGGGTTTTTTTGTGCATGTGTTTACCAGAGCGGCGTTGTCGCAGAGTGCAGGAACGAGGGCCATGTTGGCCGGAGCTAAACAGGAAGAAGATGGAACCACCATTTGATATAGCGGCAGATCTCGATACACCGGTGTCTGCCTGGCTGAAACTTGCCAGCCTGAAACCACGATACCTGCTGGAGAGTGTTGAGGGTGGCGAGCGTCTTGCACGCTACTCTTTCCTGGGTTTTGGTGAGTCGCAGGATATCCGCCTTGATGAGGCCGGCTTTTATACAGGTGACGTGCGCCGGGATCATCCGGCTGATCAGCACGAATATCTTGATGCCCTGCGCGAAGCTTTGAAAACTGCACCGGCCCCGAAGCCGGAGGTTCCAGGATTGCCGTTTTCAGGTGGCCTGGTGGGCGTGTCCGGTTACGACGTTGTTCGCCTGTTCGAGCGACTACCGCACACGACAAAGCCGCAATCCGGCATTCCTGAGGCGGCATTTTGTGCGACCTCATCAGTACTGGTGTTTGATCACCTGACCCGGCGTGTAGCGCTTCTGCATGATGGTACGAGCGCCGAGCGCGAAAGCCTGCGCAAAGATGTCATGCGACTGCTGCGCGGGGCAATCCCTGCAAATGGAGCAGATGTCGTGGTGTCTGCGGCAACAGCCTGCATGACGGAGGATGACTACGCCGATCGCGTCCGGGCTTGCAAGGAATACATCGGGGCGGGCGATATCTACCAGATTGTCATCTCCGTTTTGTTCAAGGGTCGAAGCAACGTTCAGCCTTTCGAGGTCTACCGGGCGCTGCGTTTGCTGAACCCGTCTCCCTACATGTTTTTCTTCGATTTCGGCGACCTCAAGGTGGCGGGCTCATCGCCTGAAGCGCTGGTACGACTGCATGGCGGAAACGCATCGCTGCGTCCGATCGCAGGCACGTTGCCACGAGGCGCGAGCGTCGAGGAAGACCTTCTGAACGAGAAAGCGCTGCTGGCCGACCCGAAGGAATCGGCGGAGCATGTCATGCTGGTCGACCTGGCGCGCAACGATCTCGGCCGGGTTGCAACAGCCGGCAGCGTTCGCGTTGATCCCTACCGGTCAATCGAGCGCTATAGCCACGTGATGCATATCGTCAGCGGTGTGCAGGGAACCCTGGCGCCGGGATACGACGCTTTCGATCTGTTTGCCGCGAGTTTTCCGGCTGGCACGCTGGTTGGTGCGCCAAAAGTTCGTGCGATGGAGATCATCGAGGAGATGGAAAACACGGGCCGCGGGCTTTATGCCGGTACGGCAGGTTACTTCGGGGCATCGGGCGATATGGACCAGGCGATCACGATACGTACCCTTGTTTTCAATGGTGATGAATACAGCTTCCAGGCCGGGGCGGGCATCGTCGCGGATAGTGTTCCGCAAAAGGAATACCGGGAGGTGCTTGCCAAGAGTGCGATCCTGAGGCGCGCACTCGAGATCGCGGGGCAGGGGCTATGAGCAAGATTCGAATTTTGCTGATCGATAATTACGATTCATTTACCTATAACCTTGTGCAGGCTTTTGCAGCGAATGGTGCAGAAGTGCTTGTCTATCGAAACGACGAGATCAGCATCGGGGAGGCGCTGGCGCTGGACGCAACTCACCTCGTCATTTCGCCAGGTCCGGGACGTCCTGAGGACGCAGGCGTTTCGCTGGAGATGATCGACGCTTTCGCGGGGAAAGTGCCGATGCTGGGTGTTTGCCTCGGACACCAGAGCCTGGTGCATCATTACGGAGGGGACATCGTTCGTGCGGAACGACTGATGCATGGCAAGACCTCGATGGTTAACCATGACAACAGCGCGCTGTTTGACGGCATGTCCCTGCCATTCGAGGCGGGCCGTTACCATTCCTTATGTGCCACCGATCAATCGTTGCCGGAAGAGCTTATTGTCACGGCGAGAACGAAGCGCGGCGAAATAATGGGTGTCCGCCACCGTACGTTGCCGCTTCATGGCGTGCAGTTTCACCCGGAGAGTGTGTTGACACCGGAGGGCGACAAGTTGATGAACAATTTCATGCGGATGACGATGGATGACTGACGACAATTCAACCATGCTGGACTCGCTGTTAAACGGCAAAGCGCTGACCGAGTCGGCCGCTGCCGACCTGATGCGTGAGCTTGCCAGCGGCGAGATGGCACCTGCGCTCGCCGGCGCTTTACTCGCGGCATTACGAGCGAAGGGAGAAACCGCCGGGGAGATCCGCGGCTTCGCGACGGCAATGCGCGAGCTCGCCCTGCACCCGGCCATTCCCGAGGGCGCACCAACCGTGGACACTGTAGGCACAGGCGGCGACGGATCCGGCAGCCTGAATCTGTCCACCGGGGCAGGTCTTCTCGCGGCGGCTGCCGGAGCGAGGGTGGTCAAGCATGGCAATCGCTCCATCTCGAGCAAGTCCGGCAGCGCCGATCTGCTCGAGTGCCTGGGAATGCCGGTGCCGCTCGATGAGCGGCAAAGTATCGCAAGCCTTGAGGCACTGAATTTCACATTTCTCTTTGCGCCGGCATACCACCCTGCGATGAAGGCGATCATGCCGGTGCGCGGCGCCCTGGGCGTACGAACCGTCTTCAACCTTCTGGGACCGCTGACGAATCCGGCCGCGCCGCCATACCAGCTCATCGGCGCTTTCAGTCCGGAGGCCGCCCGCCTGATGGCAGATACGCTTTCCGGCATGCCGATAGAGCGCGCTTTCGTGGTCCATGGTGAGCCGGGATGGGACGAGGCGACGCCGGCAGGAGCGTTCGTTCTCTATGACGTGCGTCCCGGCGCGGTTCAGGAAACGAGGCGCACGCCGGAAGACTATGGAATGACCCGATGCGCGCCGGAGGAACTGCGCGGTGCCGATGCGGCCCACAACGCGACAGAGCTTGTCCGCGTCCTGACCGGTGAGGACACGGGTGCGCACAGGGATGCCTTGGTCATGGGTACGTCGCTCGTTCTGGAAGTGGTTGGCCTTGCCCGGAACCTGGCAGAGGGTGTTGCGATGGCAGAAGACGCCATCGACAGTGGCAAGGGCGCGGCATTCCTCGAGAAATTCAGAGGTCATTTCGCCGACGATGAGTAATTTTCTCGGACAAATGGCCGAGTCGAGCGCTGCGCGAGCCGCCAGCGCAAAGCGATCCTTTACGTCCGTCGAACTCGATCGACCTTCCTACCCGCTGCGGCTTTCAGGGTTCGACCTGATTGCAGAGATCAAGGACCGGTCGCCAGCCGAGGGTGAACTGGCGACAGGCCAGGTCGATCGTCGGCAGCGCGCCGCCAGTTATGTCGCTGGTGGTGCGGCGGCGATATCGGTATTAACCGAGCCTGACAGGTTTGACGGCTCCCTCTCGCACCTGGAAGAAGTCGTTGCGGCCGTTTCGCCGAACGAGATCCCGGTGATGCGAAAGGATTTCCTTGTCGATCCGCTCCAGGTCCTGGAAGCAAAGGCGGCGGGCGCCAGCGGTGTCTTGCTGATTGCAGCAATGCTCGATGACGCAAAACTGATGAGCATGCTCGACTGCGCGTTCGAGCATGATCTTTTCGTCTTGCTGGAATCGTTCGAGGAGATCGACCTGGAGCGGTCGGTGCATGTATTGCAGCGGGTCAGGTACCGTGAGCAGGCGGCCAGGCAGAAATTTCTGCTCGGCGTGAATACGAGAAACCTTCGTACGTTGTCTGTCGATCCGGTTCGACTGAAGAATTTCGGCCTGCTTCTGCCCGAGGGAATCACCTGCGTGGCGGAAAGCGGTCAGCACACAGCGAAAGATGCGGCAAACGTGGCAGCCTGGGGTTACGACATTGCGCTGGTTGGCACGGCATTGATGCGCGCGACGGACCCGTCTGAGCTCATCCGCGACATGCTCATTGCAGGACGAGGTCAATGACCAAAGCGGCCTGGAATCACGTCCATGAATGTCGGGACATCACCCGGTGACAATGATGGTGAAGATCTGTGGCCTGACTGACGCGAGGTCCGTGAATGCTGCAGTAAATGCAGGTGCCGACGCGATAGGTTTCGTTTTCTATGAAAAATCTCCGCGTAACCTCAGTCCCGAATCGGCCGCGAAACTGGCGGCAGAGGTGCCATCGTCTGTCAGGCGGGTCGCAGTCATGCTGCATCCGGAGGCGGCACTCTGGCGCGAAGTCAGCGACGCACTTCGTCCGGACGTATTGCAGACAGACAGTGATGACTTTTCCTACCTCGAGGTAGCGAAAACGGTTGAAAAGTGGCCTGTGCTCAGGGAAGGTTCGGTTCCCGAAAACGGCGCGCTGCCGGAGACCTTCGTGTATGAGGGCAGGCGGAGCGGCCAGGGCCAGGCCGTTAACTGGAAGCTGGCGGCGGATATTGCGCGCCGGGGTCGAATGATCCTCGCTGGCGGACTGACGATCGCCAATGTCGCGGATGCGATACGGCAGGTGTCGCCTTACGGGGTGGACGTGTCCAGTGCGGTTGAATCGGCACCCGGTCAAAAAGATGCTGCGATGATTGCGGCGTTTGTTGCTGCCGCAAAGGCGAATAATCAGAACCCAGATGAGAAGGAAATGACATGAGTACGCTGGTCGACGCCGATGAGGCGAAAATCCTCCTGGAGGCCTCCATCGCGGGGACACTCCCTGACGAGCGGGGTCGCTTCGGGCCATTCGGCG
Organism: Woeseiaceae bacterium; assembly: GCA_024640345.1. Lineage (GTDB taxonomy): Bacteria > Pseudomonadota > Gammaproteobacteria > Steroidobacterales > Woeseiaceae > SZUA-117. The sequence continues at coordinate 18,468 of JAHEFD010000003.1, read as the reverse complement.
GTCGGTATATCCCGGAAACCCTCGTGCCGGCCTTCGAGCGCCTGGAACAGGGAATAGCGGATCATCTTCACACGGAATCGTTCCAGTCTGAATTCAGATCGGAACTGAAAAACTGGGTCGGCCGGCCGACAGCATTGACGCATGCGCCGCGGCTGTCCGAAGCCTGGGGTGCCGATGTCTGGCTGAAGCGCGAAGACCTCGCCCATACCGGCGCCCACAAGATTAACAATGCGATCGGCCAGGCATTGCTCGCAAAACGCCTGGGCGCCAAGAGAATCATCGCCGAGACCGGTGCGGGCCAGCACGGCGTCGCCTCTGCTGCAGCTTGCGCACGTGTCGGCCTGCCATGTCGCGTGTATATGGGCGCCGTCGATATTGAAAGGCAGGCGCCCAATGTCGATCGCATGTTGCGCCTGGGTGCCGAAGTATTTCCCGTGGAGTCGGGCGACAAGACGTTGCGCGCGGCCATTGATGAAGCGTTGCGCGAATGGGTTACTGACCCTGCAGGCATCTACTACCTGATTGGTTCGGCAGTTGGCGCACACCCCTATCCTTATCTCGTCAGGGAACTGCAGGCAGTCATCGGCCAGGAAGCGCGCGAGCAGATGATTAGGCAGGCCGGCGGACTTCCGGATGCTGCTTTTGCGTGTGTTGGTGGCGGGTCGAACGCAATAGGACTTTTTTATCCTCTGCTCGGCGATCGCGAAATCGAGTTGATCGGCGTGGAAGCGGGGGGAACCGGCGACGGCCTCGGGCAAAATGCGGCGACGCTTGCCACTGGAACGCCAGGCGTGTTGCAGGGAAGTTACTCGGTCATCCTGCAGGACGAGAACGGTAACGTGAGGGAGACGCACTCGATCTCGGCAGGCCTCGACTATTCGGGAGTAGGGCCGGAACACGCGCTTCTGCAGGCGGTGGGCAGGGTAAGCTACGTCTCGGCGAGCGATGCGGAGGCCCTGGCTGCCCTCGAGGAGCTTTGTGAAATGGAGGGCATTCTTACGGCACTCGAAACCGCACACGCGTATGCGGCGGCGAGTAAATGGGCGCGTAAGAATCCCGGCAAAAGAATCTTGATTGGAAACTCGGGTCGTGGCGACAAGGACATGCCGACGCTGACCCGCTACCCGGTAAGGACGAGCAGAAATGTTACCGCATGAGAAAATAAGCGCCGCCCTTGCCACGGCAAAAGAGAACGGGCGCACCGGCCTGGTTCCGTTCATCACGGCCGGCTATCCGGATCCCGCGAAGTTTATCGCGACGTTGAAGGCCGTCGCCGAACACGGTGACGTTGTTGAACTGGGTGTACCGTTTTCCGATCCGATGGCTGACGGGATGACCATCCAGCGTTCCAGTTTTGCCGCGATCGAGAACGGAGTAACACTTCGCTGGATCTTCGAAGAGCTCGACAAGGCAAGCGGCGAGATTGATACCCCGCTGGTCATGATGTCGTATCTCAATCCATTGCTCGCCTTCGGTTACGAAAGCCTGGCGAAGCGGGCTCGGGAAACCGGTGTATGCGGGTTCATCGTGCCTGACCTGCCACTGGAGGAAAGCGACGAGATCCGCGCGGCACTGGATGCCGAGGGTATCGGGCTCATACAGCTGGTAACGCCGGCAACACCGGACAAGCGGCTCCGGGTGCTTGCAGACACTTCCAGGGGCTTCCTCTACGCGGTAACGATCACCGGCACAACCGGCGGCGATGTCGGTCTGCCGGCCGATCTTGCGGGCTACCTGGACAGGGTTGCCGCCATTTCAAATCTGCCGGTCTGCGCCGGGTTCGGCATTCGAACAGCAGAGGACGTACGCAATGTCGGCAGGCATGTTGCAGGCGCAATTGTCGGTTCGGCGCTGGTCGAAGTGCTCGAGCGGGGTGAGGATCCTGCGAAATTCCTGAAGGACCTGCGTTGAAAAAAGTGACGTCTGTCGATTCGCTGGTAACGATAAGTCATTACAAGAACCTGCTCGAGAGCGAGGGCATTCCCGCGTTCCTCAAGAACGAACACCTGGGTTCGATTGTTGGCGAGATGCCGTTTCAGGAGGTCTGGCCACAACTATGGGTCAGCAACGACCTGGATTACGATCGCGCCGTACAGCTGATCGACAGTGAAAAACTCGCCGAGGAAAGCCCTGCGGCTGCGTGGAAATGCAGTCACTGTGGCACGGAAAACGAAGGGCAATTTGCGGCCTGCTGGCAGTGCAGCGAAGCGCAATAAAAAGACGGACTCTTATCCGCTAGGGAGCGCTGCGGGACAAGAGCCTTGTTCCGGCGATCTCGCTTCTCAATATCCTCGAAACCTTGTCGGCCTGCATCGGCCTGGAGATCAGGAAACCCTGCGCCAGGTCGCAATTACAGCTTCTGAGGAATTCGAGTTGCGGAATGGTTTCAACGCCCTCTGCGGCGACCTCGATATCAAGACCGCGCGCCATTGCGATCGCGGCCCGCACAATTCGCTGATGACTGCCGTTGATTTCGACGTCCTGGATCAGGGACTGATCGAGTACGAAGCTGTCGATAACACCGGTATCCAGGGAGCTGAAAGAAACGTCGCGCGTCCCGAAGTGGTCAAGCGACAACCTCACACCCAGCTTGCGTAAACCATGAAGCGTTTCGAGCTCCACGGAGCGCTGCCGTACGATCTCGCCGTCACCGATTTCAAATTCAAGGCACCCGGAGTCGAGTGCGTTGTTTGCGATTGCTTTCGCAACAGACTCTACAAGGCGCCCGTGTTTTAACTGTTGCTGCGACAGGTTAATGGCAACGGAAAGATCCGGGAGTTCGAACTTGTGCTGCCACGACGCGAGTTGCCTGCAAGCCGTGTTAATAATCCACTCGCCTGCAGAGTGAATCAGGCCGCTGCTTTCGAGGATTGACAAAAACCGTGCTGGCGGAAGCAAACCGAACCGCGGGTGTTGCCAGCGCAGCAGCGCCTCGAGGCCGATCAGCCGGCCGGTGCCGACGTCGATCCGCGGCTGGTAGTGCAGGACGAATTCATTCCTGACGAGTGCATGACGCAGGCCGATTTCCAGTTCTTCCCGCTGCTCGAGCCGGGTATTCAGCGCGCTGGAATAATACTGGAAACGTCCGCCGCCACGATTCTTGGCCTGGTACATGGCGAGATCGGCTGCCTTGATCAGGCGTTCCGCTGTTTCACCGGCACCGGGATAGATGGCGATGCCAATGCTTGGCGTTGCGTAGACTTCGCTTCCGTTGACGTCGTACTTGTCAGAAAGCACGAGCACGAGTTTTTGCGCTGCTGCTGCGGCGTTTGCCGACTCGCCGAAGTCCTCAAGGCAAACGACAAATTCGTCGCCACCCCATCGGCCGGAAAAATCGCCAACGCGAAGATTGCTTTTGAGCCTTCCTGCTACCTGTCGCAGGAGCTCATCACCGATGTCATGACCGAGCGTGTCGTTGACAGACTTGAATCGATCCAGGTCAATGAACAGCACTGCGATAGGCCGTTCGCTGCGTTGACTGCGGCCCATAACGCGGCGCAGTTGCTCGGTAAAGAGTCGACGATTGGGCAGGCTGGTCAGGTCATCGAACTGGGCTCTCTTCTCGAGCTCAACCGTTCGCAACATGATGTCGGTGATGTCACGAAAAGTAATCACTCCGCCGACCAGCAACCGGTTGCTGTCGTAGAGGCCCTGGCCGTTGATGCTGAGAATTGTGTCGCCCTGGTCAGGCAGCTGGTAGGCGGCGACCTGGTTTGAAAACTTCTCACCTCTGCAGGCTTTTACAAGCGGCAGGTCGTCGTGGCTGACAGCAGTTACACCATCGGCAGCGACGTTGCAGAAGTTCCCGGCCCACTCAGCATCAGTCTGTTCCCGTGCCGTAAGACTCAGGATGGTTCGCGCTGCCGGATTGATGTCGAGTACATGGCCATGCCGGTCCACGACGATGGCGCCGTCATTAATACTCTTCAAAATGGAAAGGACTGTGCTGTCCGACGCCGACAACCTTGCCAGCAGTCGGTGGCGCTGCACCGCGTGATCGAGGACCGATTCAATTTCTTCGTGACCGGCAACATCGACGCAAAGGTATCCCTGCGCACCTGCGCGTACCGCTGCAATTCCCCTGTGTTCATTTTCCCTGGTGGTGACTGCGACGACCGGATAATTGCCGATATTCAGGATAAGGGATTTCAGCAAGTCGTCAGACCCTGCGGAGCTCGGGCCTGGTTCCAGCATGATCAGGTCGATCGCGTCCGGTTTCTCAATCGGCACGGAGACCACATGCTGGCGCGTCAGTCGGTCGCAACAGGCGTAGGCTTCGAGTTTGTTGCAAAAACCGGCGGCAAAGTCGCTGTCGCCGAGATAAAGGATGGAACGCCCGGCCATCAGTCTTTGGCCGCCATCAAGCGTAAGCTGCAGCAGGCAGTTCGAGCCGGATTCGATGCCAGGCCACTGTACAACCTGGCACGGTCTGGAGCAGGGCAAGTTTTCCGTGTTTCCATAGGTTTTTCTTGTTTTTGGTTGCCGTTACGGAGACCGTAACCAATTCCGGACGCCTGACGCATAATACCAGAATCGCTGAAAAACTCAGTCAGAAATCAACTATTTGGCAGACAATCGAGGGTGAGTTAAACCGATGCACAGCCGGGAACATCAAAGTATTAAAGACAGCGGAGAAAGGGCCTTTGCGAGCACAATCCACCGCCACAGCGGCGGAATCAGAGTCGGAGTCAAGGCCGCAGGTGGCTGAATTGGCCGGTGACGAGGCCCGCTGGGTCCGGCAGGCCCAGGCGGCTGATTCCGGGGCTTTCGAGAAGCTCTACAGGGCCCACGTGAACAAGGTTTACGGGCTTTGCCTGCGTATGACGGGCAATCCCGGCGAGGCGGAGGACTGTACGCAGGAGGCTTTTATACAGGCCTGGAACCAGCTTTCACGATTCCGGGGTGACAGTGCCTTTGGAACGTGGCTGCATCGGGTGGCTGTCAACACGGTTCTCGGCCGGATGCGGAAGGCGCGACGCGAACAGGATCGAATCAGGGCGGTGTCGGATGTTGTACCCCAGCCTGAATCGATAGGTGACAACGGAGAATTGCAGGACCTGGAACAGGCGATTAACGAATTACCCAGTGGCGCAAGACATGTATTCGTGCTCAATGCGGTTTACGGATACAGCCACGGCGAGACAGGCGAGATGCTTGGAATCGCGGAAGGAACGAGCAAAGCACAATTGAGTCGCGCCCGCAGACTGCTGGCGCAGCAGCTGAAGACGGAAAGCACATGAACGAAAATGACGACAAAAGATTTGATGATGATCTGATGGCCCGGGCGGCGAAGCTCGACACTTCGGTCCCGCCTGCACGCGACCTTTGGCCGGAGATCGAGAAAGCAATCAGCGTAACCGAACGGCCGAACCGAGCAATATGGAATTCGGTGTGGGCCCGGGCCGCGGCTGTCGTGCTGCTGGTTGGTGGCTCGTCAGGTATCACTTACCTGGCCATGAATGACGGCACCGATACGATGTCGGCGAGCATAGAAACGCCTGACCTGGTCTTTACGCCGGTATCAGGAAGTTTTGGCAGCCAGTACACGCTCGGCCCGGATTACCAGGATGCACGCAGAGAGCTGGCGATCAGGGTCGATGAAGAGCTCGAAAACCTGGCCCCTGATACGCGCGAGGCTGTCATTGCTAACCTGGCGTCGATTCGACAGGCGATTGAAGATATCAACAAGGCACTGGATGAAGAGCCGGACAGTGTGCTGTTACAGGAACTCCTGCTGGACACTTATCGTGATGAATTGTCGTTATTGAACAAAGTGGACGGAATAACCCGCGCTGCAATGCGCAGGGGCGACATTTAGGCAGATAGAATTTCAGGCGCGAGTGCGCAATTGAAGACGGCAGCGCCCGATCGGTGCTACGGAGAAAGAATGGTGAAAATGATGAAGATGACAAAATTGTTGATTCTCAGCTTTATGGCAACGGCGACGTTTGCTGCTGAAAACGTCAATGAAACGCTGGATGCCGCCGCCGATGGCGAGGTTACGATTTCGAATGTTTCCGGTTCCGTAGAGGTGCACGGCTGGTCACGTAACCAGGTCGAGGTTACGGGCGAGCTTGGCAGCGGCGTTGAGGAGCTGATTTTCGAAAGAGACGGCGATGAGGTAATCATCAAGGTCAAACTGCCATACAGGGGTTCGCGAAGCGGCTCCGCAGAGTTACTGATCAACGTACCCGAGGCGAGCTCTCTGCAGATCAACACGGTCAGTGCCGACATCGACATTGGCGACGTTCATGGAGAGTTGCGACTGGAGTCGGTAAGTGGCGATATTACGGCGGAAGTTTTCGGGCCGGAAATCGATGCCGGTTCGGTCAGCGGAGACATAGAGGTCCAGGGCGATAATCAGTCGATCAAGGCCAGGTTGCATACTGTCAGTGGCGATATCGTTGCCGAAAATCTTTCGGGCGAGCTTCGGTCCGAAACGGTCAACGGTGAAATTAACGTCATCAAAGGCTCATTCGCACGTATTTCCGGCGAGACGGTCAATGGCGAAATCGTCTTTCGTGTCGGCTTGCTGGAAGGTGGCAGGCTGGACGCAGAAACGGTCAACGGTGCAGTGGACGTGAATTTCGGCGGCGAGGTGTCCGCCCGGTTCGACATTGAAACCTTCAACGGCAATATTCGGAACTGTTTCGGCCCCGAACCGGTCAGAACCAGTAAATACGCACCTGGACGTGAGCTGAAGTTTACTGAGGGAAGCGGTGAGGGCCGGGTTACGATCAATACCCTGAATGGCAGCATTGGCATCTGTAAGTAGGTAAAGAGATGTGCCCCACGCCGCCGTGTGCCCGGGCACCGGCGGCGTCGCCACGCCAGCGTGATGCCGCCGCGACAGATTTGCCGTTAGCGACCTGCAGAGGACAAATGTCACAGACCGGCTGCGGTCCCTTTGCTATCCTTCACTAACTGGCAATCACATAACCCGAGGCCGGGTGTTGGTCATCCGGATACAGGCATCATGGCCCGCTTACTAAAAATTATCTTCGTACTCCTGGCTGCAATTGTCGGCATCGTTGCCGTCGCCGCCGTGTCACTATTCCTGTTTTTTGACCCGAATGACTTCAGGGACAGGATTTCCACGAGCGTGAAAGAACAGACCGGGCGCGATCTCGTTATTGCGGGCGACCTGTCCCTCTCGTTCTTCCCGTGGCTGGCTGTCGAGATCGGGCATACCGAACTGGGCAATGCCGAGGGCTTTCGCGCCGAGCAATTCCTGAGCTTTGACAGCGCCAACCTGAGTGTTCGTCTGATGCCGCTGATATTCAAGCAGCAGGTGACAGTCGGAACCGCATCGCTCGACGGCCTTGTCGTGAATCTCGAAGTGGCGAGGAATGGCTCGACAAACTGGGATGACCTTGCCCGGGAAGAAGATTCATCCACATCGGCAGATGAGCAGGATGGTGATGGTGCCGCCGAATTCGATGTCGCCAATATCAGCGTCAGCAATGCCAGCGTCAGCTACTCCGATGCCCAGGCGGGCTCGAGCTACATGATCAGCGGCCTCGACTTTGAAACCGGCAGAATTGCCGCGAATACGCCGATTCAAATGTCGGCAGAGTTTGACTTCGACTCATCCCCGGGCGAACTCGGTGGCCACATGAAGGTTCGCGTCACATCCCTGATGAATGAAGACGGCTCGCAGATTTCGCTGAGTGATCTGAATGTGTCGGGCGCATTGCGTGGTGTCGTTACCGAGCCAACGGAGTTCAACCTTGATTCGAGAGCCATAAGCATCGATACGGCAGCCGAGAGCATCAATCCGGGCGAACTCGACCTCATGGTGCTTGGTTTGTCGATGTCTGCCAACGTCCAGCCATTTTCATACGCGGACTCGCCCCGGCCCAGGGCCGAACTGCGAGTGGCCGAATTTTCTCTGAAAGAATTGATGTCAGTGCTGGATATCGAACCGCCGGTAACGGCAGATCCGAACGCGCTACAGCGGGTGTCTTTCAGTGCGAGCGCTGCTTTTGATGAAACGGCAATTGCGTTGAGTGCAATGACCCTCGAACTTGACCAGTCGGTGATGACCGGCACCCTGTCTGTTCCTTTAACTGAAAGCGGGGCGTTGCGTTTTGACCTTGGTGTCGACGCCATTACGCTCGATGGCTACATGGCGCCGACCGACGAAAGCGCGCAATCGGCGGACGATGAGGACGCAGGCGATCTGGAAATTCCGGTCGATCTCATTCGGGCGCTGAATGCCGCCGGCAGTTTCAAAATTCGACGCGCGTCCCTGGCCGGCATGGAATTCGAGAATCTTGAACTCGGTGTCAACAGCGCGGATGGGCGGCTTAGGCTTAATCCGCTGGCTGCGGATTTTTACGAGGGCACCTATCGTGGCGATGTGAAAGTCGACGCGTCGGGTGACGTGCCGTCAGTATCGGCGAACGAAAAGATCAACGGCGTCAATCTGGCAGCACTTGCAAAAGCCATGTTCGACCAGGAGAACATTACCGGAACCATCAACGGCAGCTTCGTGCTCGCCGGAGCCGGGCGAAACCTGTCGTCAATTCGCCGTGACCTCGATGGCCTTATGTCATTCGAACTGGCGGACGGAGCCTGGGAAGGAACGGACGTCTGGTACCAGCTGCGGAAAGCCAGGGCCATGTACCGGCAGCAAGCGGTCCCGGAGCCGACTCTGCCCGCCAGGACGGAGTTCTCGACCGTCAATGCCACCGGCGTCGTCACGGATGGAATATTCCAGAACAATGATTTCGTTGCCGAGCTGCCATTTCTTCGCCTGACCGGCGCAGGCATGGTCGACCTCAATTCAACAGAAGTTACCTATGCGATGCAGGTCAGGGTGTTCGATCGACCGGAGTTCATGTCCGGCGCAACGGAACAGGAGCTCGCGGATTTCACCAAGACCGTCGTTCCGTTGAAGATCACCGGCTTGTTGAGTGCCCCTGTTGTCAGGCCGGACATCGAGGGTATCTTCCGCGGCCAGGTCGAAGAGGCCCTGGAAGAAAAGAAACAGGAGCTGAAAAAGGACCTGCTCAATCGCCTGACCGGGGGCGCGGCCGAACCGGCAGCGGGAGAAGCGCCTGCCGAGCAGGCTGATGGCGAACCCGGGGAAGTGCCGGTGGAAGAAGCACCGGAAGATCTCGAAGAAAAACTAAAAAAAGAGCTGCTTAAAAAGATTTTCGAGCGTTAGCGGTTTGCCTCACAGTCCCTTTAACCGGGCAAGAGCAGTCCTGCCTTCGATCCTGTTACTGTGCTCGAGCCTCGTGCAGCCCGCCGAATTGCGTGACGTGCTGATCGAACGCAACGACGATTACTATCGCCTGAATTCGACAGCGTGGTTCGACGCCAGCCCGGAGTCGCTCTATGGAGTGCTGTCCAACTACGACCTGTTCACCCGGTTTACGAGTGCGATAGCCGAATCCCGTAACGTAGCACCCGACAAAAAAGGGCGACCGCAGTTTTATTCGCGAATGGAAGGCTGCGTTTTGCTGTGGTGTAAATCGTTCGTTCGTAACGGCTACCTCGTCCTTGATCCGGTGAAGGAAATTACGGCGATTACAAATCCGAAAGAGAGCGATTTCAAACTGAGCCGCGAAACCTGGAAATTCGTGCCGGAAAACGGAGGCACCCTGCTTGTTTACGAATTTCATATGATTCCGGATTTCTGGGTTCCGCCGATACTTGGCCCCTTCTACATCAAACGGGCGCTGCAGGCGGGTGGCGTGAAAGCCGTTAACAGGATCGAAGCTCTGGCAAGGGGCGAAGAACCTGCGCGATGAGTGAGGCGGTTTTCTCAAGTCGGGTACTCGACTGGTATGCGCGGAATGGTCGCAAGGACCTGCCGTGGCAGCAGGACCCATCGCCGTACCGCGTATGGGTTTCCGAAATCATGCTGCAACAGACGCAGGTGAGCACCGTCATTCCCTATTTCCAGCGGTTCATGGCTTCCTTTCCGGATGTACTGTCGCTTGCCGATGCGCGAGTCGACGATGTTCTGCATCACTGGTCCGGGCTCGGCTACTATGCGCGGGCGCGAAACCTGCACAAGACAGCGCAGCTTATCCGGGATGAGTTTGGCGGGATTTTTCCTGAAGACTACGACGACGTCGTGGCACTTCCCGGCATTGGCCGGTCAACCGCGGGTGCAATACTTTCCCTGTCGCGAAACCAGCGGCACGCGATTCTCGATGGCAACGTGAAGAGAGTGCTGGCCCGGTTTCACGCCGTTGACGGCTGGCCGGGCAAGTCGTCAGTGGCAGAGTCACTCTGGAGTCATGCCGAGCGGCATACGCCAACCGCGAACGTTGCCGACTATTCACAGGCGATGATGGATCTCGGCGCGACAGTTTGTACGCGCACGCGGCCTGCCTGCGGCGATTGTCCACTGGTCAGTGACTGTCGCGCGCACTCGGTCGGGCGCACAGCCGATTTTCCTGGCAGAAAAGAAAAGAAGGCCAAGCGCTTACGAAAAACAAATATGGCGCTCATTCATGACAACGGCGCTGTCTACCTGGAGCGGAGACCTGCCAGTGGAATTTGGGGCGGCCTGTGGAGCTTTCCCGAACTCGCTGTCGATGATGATCCCGCCAGCTGGTGCGAAACGCAGGTGGGTGTTCGCGCGCTTGAAATCGACCGCTGGGACACTGTTCGTCACAGCTTCACGCATTTCGATCTCGACATTGCACCGATTGCCGTGCGCGTGATTGCCGCATCGCGTAAAGTCGGGGATGGCGATGACCATGTCTGGTATGACATCGACTCGCCGCAACAACTAGGTATCGCCGCCCCCGTGAGCGGCCTTATTCGGAAATTGAAAGAGCTCGAGACTTATGGCCCGAACAGTTAATTGCATCATGCTCAAAGAGGAGGCGGAAGGCCTCGATTTCGCTCCGTATCCCGGCGCGCTTGGGCAGAGAATTTATGAAAACGTTTCGAAGCAGGCGTGGCAGCGCTGGGTCAACCACCAGACGATGCTGATCAACGAATACCGGCTGACCCCCATCGAGCCTGAAGCACGCAAGTTTCTTGAAACCGAGATGGAGAAATTCTTTTTCGGCGAAGGCTCTGCCGTGCCGAAAGAATTCGTTCCGGAATAGAGCAAGGGATCCGACCCCTTAATTTCTGTCAGCCGAGCGGGAGCTCCGTCGTCTTCGTCACGGTCCGGATCGCGACACTCGAATTGACGCGGGAGACGCCGGGCAGTCGCGTCAGGCCCTCGTTGTGCAGCCGCTCGAAATCGGCCATATCCGATACGACGACGCGAAGCAGGTAGTCGAACTCGCCGGTCATCAGGTAGCACTCCATCACTTCCGGAAGATCCCTGACGGCCTCCTCGAATGCCGCAAGCTCACTCTGCTCCTCTCTCCGGAGCGCAATGTGAACGAAGACCGTACCCGTGAGGCCGACGGCTTTCTGGCTGAGCAGGGCGACGTAGCGGTCGATGAGGCCCTCGCTTTCCAGTGCCCGGACCCGCCGCAGGCACGCGGACTCCGACAGGTTCACGGTCGCGGCGAGCTGCACATTGCTGATGCGGCCATCCTTCTGGAGCTCTTTCAGAATCAACCTGTCGTACCGGTCCAGCGTCATAGCGGAATCTGCGAAATATATGAGTAGAGTTCGCAGAATATGCCACATTCGGGCTCGTTTGGCACTGAAACAGCAAGCGAATTGCGCATATAAGCCGGTATCCTGTGCGCCACATTGTATACACCACTAATTTGGGGGATAGCGGCCATGAAGATTGGCGTACCGAAGGAAATCAAGATTCTGGAATACCGTGTTGGCATGGTGCCGGCAGGTGTGCGGGAGCTCGTCCATGATGGCCATGAAGTCATTGTCGAGACGAACGCGGGCGCTGGCATCGGCATGACGGATGCAGACTACACGGAAGCAGGCGCCAGGGTTGTCGCTACCGCAAAAGAGGTATATGCCGCGGCGGACATGATTGTAAAAGTCAAAGAACCGCAGCTGGCTGAGTGCGGCATGCTTCGCCCGGACCAGGTCCTGTTCACCTATCTTCATTTGGCGGCAGATCCTGCCCAGGCAGACGCGCTGGTTAAATCGGGTACCACGGCAATCGCCTATGAGACCGTCACGGCAAAAGACGGTTCTTTGCCGCTTTTGACGCCGATGAGTGAAGTTGCCGGTCGTTTGTCCATCCAGGCAGGCGCGTTCGCAATGCAGAAAGCGAACGGTGGTTGTGGTGTATTGCTGGGCGGAGTGCCCGGTGTAGCGCCAGGTAAGGTGCTGGTTATTGGCGGTGGCGTTGCTGGCACGAATGCGGCCGAGATGGCCGTCGGGCTTGGAGCGCAGGTGACGATACTGGATCGATCAGTACCACGTTTGCGCGAGATCAACGACCTTTACGGGGGACGAGTCAGGACAGAATATTCTACAAAACATGCCGTTGATACGCTGGTTCCGGATGCGGACCTGATTATCGGCGCAGTGTTGGTTGCAGGGGCGGCGGCGCCGAAGCTGGTTTCAGCGGAGCACGTCAGGCAAATGCGACCCGGTTCGGTCCTGGTTGATATTTCAATTGATCAGGGCGGCTGCTTCGAAACCAGCCGGCCGACCACTCACGCTGAGCCGACTTACACAGTCGATGACGTCGTTCATTACTGCGTAACGAACATGCCAGGTGCCGTTCCGAGAACGTCGACGTTTGCATTGACCAATGTAACGTTGCCGTTTGTGAAGAGCCTTGCGAACCTGGGTTGGCGCGAAGCATTACGCCGTGACCCGCATCTCGCAAACGGGCTGAACGTTCACGCCGGTCATGTCAATCACGAGGCAGTTGCCCACGACCTGGGTTATGACTACCTCTCGGCAAGCGACGCTTTACAAGCAGCCTGATCTACTCCCCCTTGATCGGGCAGTTTATTCAGCCGGGCGAAAGCCCGGCTTTTTTATTTCCCGCACGCTTCAAATACCATTTTCCCGACGCCGCTGCGGTGGTTGCAGCGAATGCGCATCGCTATACTCACGAGGTCAAAAACAAACTCTAACAGGCGTTAGTCGCGTGGCTGCCGCCGCAATCTTTGGGGAATATCAATGCTTAATGAATTCAAGAAATTTGCGATGCGCGGTAACGTGGTCGACATGGCCGTTGGTATCATCATCGGCGCCTCCTTTGGAAAAATCGTCAGCTCGCTGGTTGCCGATGTCGTCATGCCGCCGATTGGATTGCTGATGGGCAAGGTCGATTTCAGCCAGCTCTTCATCAATATTTCCGGTGGTGAATATGCCTCGCTGGCTGCTGCCAAGGAAGCCGGTGCGGCAACGATTAACTATGGCATGTTCATCAATACCGTCCTGGATTTCGTCATCGTGGCGTTTGCGATTTTCATGATCATTCGGGGCATGAACAAGATGCAGAAAAAGGAAGAAGAAAAACCGGCAGAGCCGGCCAAGCCATCGGCCGAAGTGGAGCTCTTGACCGAAATCAGGGATGCGCTGAAAGCCAAAAGCTGACGCCCTCCTGCCTTCGATGAATTACTTCGACTAGCCGGGCTCTGCCCGGCTTTTCTTTTTTATTAAGGGTTAACTGAAAAAAGCCACCATTCGCCAGAAACCAGGGCCCTGTTGCGCATTTTGCTTCCGGGCAAAGATTGACCGGGCTAGCACGCCAGCGGCAGATCCGGGTACCGTGAACCGGGTCACGCGAAACGGGATCGGATTAAGTTATATATTAATGGCGTTCGATTGAGTTGAGGGTGATATCCGATGATCGATAACCGCGGGACAGAACAGCTTGTTACGGTGCGAAACCTGCAGGATTACTTTCGCGCCTCAATTGAAGATGTCCTTGCGCGCCAGCGAGTCGACATCGATCCCCACGCCGCTCACTATGTCGTCAACCTGCTGACGACCTTCGCCCGCTCCGATGAACTTTACGAAGACGATGGTGAATGCTACGGCATCCGGCCACTTGCACTGATGCTTGCAGATGCATCGGACGCGGAAAGCGTCGAGCATCGAAATTCCATCCTGCGACGAATTGGCGATGTCGCACTCTTCATATCCGGTTTTTTTGCCAACAGCCTGGCGACCAGGGCGGTCGACGTCGATTACTACATCTACATGGGCGGCAGTGCCTATGGCTCATTATCCGAGGAAGTTCGTGGCACGTTGCGGGGCAATACGTTCGCCACGGTTTTCCGCGAGCTCGCACAGAAGTTCCAGGTGCTGGTTGATGTGCTGAACGAGGTGAGCGAGGGGGCGAAGGATGCCTCCGAAGTCGATCTGCTGCGAACCTATGAAGTCTGGCTGAAGACCGGCAGTCGCCGCGCGCAGGCAATCCTCAAGAAGAACGGTGTTGTGCCGATTTCCGGCGCGGGTGTTCGAAGGCATTAGCATGCTGGCGGAACTACAACGCCAGTTGCATGACATTTACCAGACGGCGTCCTGCCACGACGTTCGCCAGTTCCTGATCACGGATGAAACCCTGGCACAGTTGCTGTCGAACGGCATCAATTCGGCCCGCACGGGCGAAACGCTTTTGATGTGCGAGGAAGACGACGGACTTTCATTGTCGCTTTATCTCGACAGCGAGATCCTGAGCCGACTTGAATCGGCCAACCCGCTGGATGAGCTGCGCGCTGAACAACTCGATGACCTGTGCAAAGTGATCGAAGGTTTGAGTCACTTCAATTACGTTGTCTGGAAGGCCAGCCAGGACCGAACGGTGTCGCTGCTCGAGCTCGAACTGCAGGCGGAGGTGGACAAGTTCGTGAGCACTATGCACCTGGCTCGGGAACAACGCGACCCGGACATGCTGAACGAGCTCTTCCAGCGACTCTTCGACATGGTGAGATTTCGCCACGACCTGGATGAAGAACAGTCTGCCCGATACCGGGCTGCCAACGATTACGCGGCCCGTTTCTGCCGCCGTCTGCGCCCCGGAATACTTGAGGACAGCGAGGGCGCACTGGCGGAACTGCGCCGGTTCTACCGCCTGCAACTGGCAGACAAGATCAGCCACATCCACTCGAATGCCTGGTCAACAGGCTGATGACGCCTTCCGCATCACTTTTTCCTGTTGGTTGCTCTCGCTAGTATTTCCGCGCGAGATCAGATTCCGCGGCCAAACGGCCGAAGGACGCCCAGCCGCTTTTCTCAATCATCTCTCCGAATCCGGCCCTGGCTTCGTCCAGTCGACCGTTGTAGTAGTGCCAGTTCGCAATTCCGTACATGGCTGAATCACCACCGGCATCGGTGACGTTCGCGGTGAGCACCGTGCCCGTCTCTGACTCACCTTTGTATAAAAGGCAAAGCTGGTGGTAGGGCATGCTTTCGATGACGTTCATGTCCTCGTGAATGGGCTCGAGCACGGCGCGCGCTTCTTCATCACGTCCGAGCAGCCGCAGCGTCATGTAGTGCCAGTGCGTGGTGGCAACCCGCATGTCGTCGTTTGGTGTTTGTGCCATGGCGATTTCGTAGACACGCAGGGCATTGTCGAGATCGCCCTTCAGGTAATAGGCCAGCCCCAGGTGATACCAGATGTTCGAATGCAACGTGCTGACCGGAATGCCGGCGGCATTGGGTGCGCCGTCAGGTTCGACTTCGTCTTTTGTACCCGCAATCAGCGTGGCAGCGTGCTCGAAATCAGCGATCGCGCGATCGAGTTCGCGAATGGAGATATAACGGTGGCCGCGATGCCGATAGAAACGGGCATCGTCCGGGTGCTTTTCGATGCCCTCGGAGAAGACCTCAATTGCACCACGATAGTCTCCTGTATAAGCAATGCGCCGGCCGAGCCAGATGATGTTGTCGGCATCGTTCGGGTCTTTCTCGTATTCGGCGCGGGCCGCTGCCAGGTTTTCGAGCACCCGTTCACCTGGTTCGCCCGACCTTAGTTCTTCGCCCAGCAGTGAGATGGCCTGAACGCCATCGGGCACCTCGGGCAATATCGACGTATCCGCCTGCGCAAACGTGGTCGTGGAGAATAAGGCGAGTGTGATGAAGAACGCTGTTCGAATCATTGGAGCCCCCGGTGGGTCATTGCTGGTCTGATGATTTGATAAGCTGGCGCCTTTGAATGCAACCGGAATGTGACATGCGACGATTAATTTCCCTGGCGATATTGTTTTGCGTGACGACGAGCGGTGGTGCGATGGCCGAGGAAACGGTGACGGAGACCCTGATCGGCACGCCCATTACGGAACCAGCCTGGAGCGCTGCGACGCGCGCAAGACTTGAGAAGGACTTGGAGATCGCCAGGGCCGTCATGGAGGTGGCGCCGGAGCGCGAGGACTCGCACATCTGGTTGGGCAGGCGGCTTGGCTATCTCGCGCGCAATGGCGAGGCAGTCGACGTATTCACGGCCGGGCTGGAACAGTTTCCGGACAGTTACAAACTGCTGCGGTTTCGCGGCCGGCATCTTGCCCGGAATCGCCAGTTTGAACGCGCGATTGCGGACTACCAACGTGCGGCACAACTGGTCGAGGGCATCCAGGACAGCTATGAGCCGGATGGCATCATCAACGCGCGCCACCAGTATCTCGGGTCCTATCGCTCCAACATCCATTATTACCTGGGCCAGACCAGCTGGGCTGTGGGCGACTACCAGGCAACGCTGGACGGAATGACCCGGGCGGCCGCCGAGCCTTTAGTGGCGCATGATGACCGCCGCGTTGCGACAGGGTACTGGCAGTACCTGGCGCTTCGGAAACTGGGTCGACACGATGAGGCAAAGGCCGTGGTCGGCGCGATTCCCGAGGGCCTCGAGCTTGTCGAGAACCACGACTATTACGACGGAATACGATTCTTCAAACGCACGCTTGGCGAGGAGGAACTTCTCCCGCGCGCCGGCTTGAATGCAAAATTTGCTGTGGCGATGGTGCACCTCATCGAGGGACGAGCGGAAAAGGCAGAGGCGATGTTGCAGGACCTCGTTGCCGGCTCGTCGCAAGGCTATTGGCCGGCTGAAACGGAGCTTTTGCAGCTGCGGAACTGACGGGAAAAAACAGCCGTTGAATCCCGTGTATGCAGGCAACCTGCCATGGCCCGGGTGCCTGATTTTTCGGAGAAAATGACGCGAATCGGCCGATATCCATGCCAATACCGGCCCCTCAGGCCTGAACCGACCCGTTCTCCTTGACTGAATTGGGCAACATCGGTCTAATACCCCGCTCGCTGGAGTCCCGCTGAAAATCTGCTGTAGGAGCGGCTTCCAGCGGCGATCTGAAAATCCGTTGTAGGAGCGGCTTCCAGCCGCGAACAAACGGCCAGGACAGAACATCCGTTGTAGGAGCGGCTTCCAGCCGCGATCACACGGCCAGGACAGAATATCCGTTGTAGGAGCGGCTTCCAGCCGCGATCAAACGGCCAGGACAGAATATCCGTTGTAGGAGCGGCTTCCAGCCGCGATCACACGGCCAGGACAGAATATCCGTTGTAGGAGCGGCTTCCAGCCGCGATCACACGGCAAGGACAGAACATCCGTTGTAGGAGCGGCTTCCAGCCGCGATCAAACGGCCAGGTAGCGGGGTCGCGAAGCGACAAGGTAGGCAAGGACTGAAAATCCGCGTCCTGATGAAGACAGACCAAGTATGGCCAGGTAGCTCAGTTGGTAGAGCAGCGGACTGAAAATCCGCGTGTCGGTGGTTCGATTCCGCCCCTGGCCACCAGATTCAACAAAGCCCCGTGAAGGGGCTTTGTCGTATCTGCGACCAGTAGCTGAGAACCACGTTCGATTGATTCGAATCGCCTTGGGGCGATTCTCACCCTGCGGGCGGCTTCGCCGTCTTAGTTCGCTTCGCGAGCTGATCCGCCCCTGGCCACCAGATTCAACAAAGCCCCGTGAAGGGGCTTTGTCGTATCTGCGACCATTAGCTAAGAACCACGTTCGATTGATTCGAATCGCCTTGGGGCGATTCTCACCCTGCGGGCGGCTTCGCCGTCTTAGTTCGCTTCGCGAACTGATCCGCCCCTGGCCACCATCATTCAAGAAAGATCCTAATCTTTAGGGGCCTTCTTTATTTTGGGCTAGGTAGCGGGGTCGCAAAGCCGCAGGGTAGAGCAGCAGATTGAAAATCCGCATGTCGGTGCCTCTTCGCCCTGGCCATTGCCTCTCGCGTCAGGCGCCTGCAGGTTGCTGGTAGATATGCACGTCCCGCTGCGGAAAGGGAATCGAAATACCTTCGGCATCGAAGCGACGTTTGACCTCGCGGGTAACGTCCCAGTAAACATCCCAGTAGTTCTCGGTTTTGGTCCAGGGCCGGCATACGAAGTTAACCGACGAGTCGCCCAGCTCATGCAGCTTGATGACCGGTTTCGGGTCCTCCAGAACCATTTCATGTTCTTCGAGAATATTTTCGAGGATACCTTGCGCCTTTTCGACATCGTCGCCGTAGCCGATTCCAAAAACGAGATCGACACGACGCTGGTCGTTCCCGGTCACGTTCGTAATAACGTCGCCCCAGACCGAATTGTTGGAGACCACAACCAGCTGATTGTCCGGCGTGCGCAACTGAGTTGAGAGCA